>CAYUJE010000142.1:0-16100 GCA_964444865.1 uncultured Pirellulaceae bacterium
TGGTGGCGGGGCGGTCGCAGGAAGCCTACACGCGAGGCCGCGTGTGGCTACGAAAAGAGGGCGTACTTGCTCTTGGCGAACTGGTGCGGGACAATGCGTTCAGTTTTATCCCAGCCGCAAAGGAACCGATATTCATGCCCAAGTTAACCGTCGAAGGCGTTGGCGAGTTTGAAGTGCCCCAAGGAAAGCGGCTGGTGCTGGCACTGGAGCAAGATGCCGGTGTGGACCAACTGCATGCTTGTGGTGGGAATGCCCGCTGCACGACCTGCCGCGTGGAGTTTGTCGCCGGAGAACCCGAAAAGCTGACCGTGGCCGAACGTGATTTGCTGGCGGCACGGGGACTGGCCGGAATTCGCCTGAGTTGTCAAATCGCCTGCGATCAGGACATGGCGGTGCGCGTCATCAGTCGCCTCGAAGGGAGCGGCCGCAAGGACGCAGGACACCCGCCGGCTGCCGAAATCCAACCACCTCCGGAATGGACCCAAAAGTAAGTCCGTTTTGTGGCGCTCCGCCGCGCCAAGTCAAAATAATTCTTTTGTTTATAGTGAACAAAAGAGTCTTCTCGCGCATCTAGTGATCGGGAGAGCGGTGCGCGCGGACGATGCTGCGTGTGCGTTGGGTTTTCCCTTGAGTAATGGCGGGGCGCGGGCCGGCTTATCGCGAGTTATAGAGCTTTTTGCCTTTTCGGGGGTTGCGAAGCTGCAAGCTATTGGGAGGCAAAGACTTGGGACGAGAAGAGTGGCCGCGAGTGACGCAAAAAAGAGGTTATATACGGGTGAATCAGGGTCAGTCATTCAGGGTCGGTGGCTGGCGCAAGGTCAATACAAATAACGACTTACGCACGGATACTTACGCAATTCTGAATCACAACAGGCCCTTTTTTGGCCAAAATGAATCGAGTGGATCAGGCTAAAGCTGGAATAGGCAAGGAGTTGCGGCGAGACGATGGACGCGAAGAAGGGAACTGAAAAACATGAATCAGAACGAGAGGAGGGGGTTCACCGCGGCGATCGGACGAGGCAGAGCCTCGAGGGCGTGCGTTCCCAGGGAGACCCCGGGAACGAGGAGGGAGCCGTTTGCATCATGAATCGCTTGTCGCCGGGAGGCCGGGTATCATGACCTGCCGGCTTGTTTGACTCGTCAGTTTCCTCTCACCATTTCCAAGGGTTCCAACATGACCACTCGTCGCACATTTCTGAAGACTGCCGCCGCTGCTTCGTTGTCGCCGCTGCTCTTGCGGAGCAACGCCTGGGCTGCCGCGAACGAACGGCTGACACTGGGATTCATTGGAGTGGGGAAGATGGGGCGGGGGCACCTCGATGGGTTTCTCGGCCGCCAGGATGTGGAGGTGGTGGCGGTCAGCGACGTGGTGCAGGAACGGCTCGACGATGCGGCCGCGCGGGTGGAGAAGCGATATGCCGACCGGAAGGCGAGCGGCAGCTTTAAGGGGGTGAAGGCGTACGGCGACTTCCGCGAGCTGCTGGCTCACGGCGGCCTGGATGCGGTCGTCATTGCCACGCCGGACCACTGGCATGCGATTCCCTGCATCCTGGCGGCTCGGGCGGGGAAGCACATCTACTGCGAGAAGCCGCTCACGCACGACGTGGCGGAAGGGCGGCGGATTGTGGACGAAGTGGCGAAGAGCAAAGTCGTCTTCCAGACCGGCAGTCAGCAGCGGAGCGAGTTCGGCGGCCACTTCCGCAAAGCGGTGGAGTACATCTGGAACGGCCGCATCGGCAAGATCAAAACCATTCGCATCGGCGTCGGCGGCCCGGCCATTCCGTGCGATTTGCCGACGCAAGAATTGCCGGCGGGAACGAACTGGGAAATGTGGTGCGGTCCCGCGCCGCTGCGAGGGTACAACGAGGTTCTCTGTCCCAAGGGAATTCACAACCATTTCCCCGCCTGGCGCACCTATCAGGAATACGGCGGCGGTGCGATTGCCGACATGGGGGCTCATCACTTCGACATCGCTCAGTGGGCCATGGGAACCGATCGGAGCGGCCCGGTGGAAATTGTTCCGCCGGAAAAACCGGGCGAAGGGCACGGCCTGAAGTACGTCTATGAAAACGGCGTGACCATGATTCACAACGAGTTCGAAGGGGACGTGAAAGGGGACTGTGTCTTTGAAGGGACCGACGGCACAATCGTCGTCAGCCGGGGCGGCATTTCGAGCATGCCGGAATCGATCTTGAAGGAACCGCTTGGCGACGGTGCCAAGCACGTTATCGAAGCGAACAATCACCACGCCAACTGGCTGGATGCCATCCGCACGGGGAAGGAAACCATCTGCCCCGCCGAAGTCGGCCATCGCTCGGCGACGATTTGTCACCTGGGGAACATCGGCTATCGCCTGGGGCGGAAGCTCACCTGGGATCCGGCGAAGGAAGATTTTGTCGGTGATCCCGAGGCGAGCAAGGAGCTCCGCCGCGAGGCGCGAGGGGAGTGGAGCAAGGTGTGAGGATGACGCACTTAGTCGCAAATCCAGCGCATCAGCCCTTCCACGCCGCGCACCCGGTGCCGGTCCATCCAGCGGAGCAAGGGATAGCAGCAGACCAGGAAGGCGACCGCCAAGGGGAGCGACCAATAGATGGGCATGGCCTTTTGCCAGAACTGGGTTGGCTCGTTGCCATAGGTCACGCCGTAGATCCAGAGGGGCCAGATGTGAACCATGTGGTGCAGCAGATAAATCGAAAAGGAATGCGAGCTGAAAGTGGTGGCAACTCGCCCGATGAAGCGGTCCTGGGCAAAGAACGGCTGAGAGTCGCCCCAGCGATGCAGTACGGTAAAACTCGTCACGGCTATGCCCAAAGTTCCCAGCACATATTCCGCCGAGGCGGGGAACATCGTCCAACCCTTCAGCCAGACAGTTTGTACCGCGGCTGGACTATAGGAGCGCAACAGGATCGCCAGCCCAGAAGAAGCGAGCAGACCGATTCCCAGGATGAGCAGCCGGTTCAATGCTTGAGGGGAACGCTGCGAGATCGGAAAGAGGCAACTGGCGACGGAGAAACCGGCAATGGGGTAAATGAGCCAGGGAAAGAGCGGGAAAAAGCCGTTGACCAGGAATCCCAAGGAGACTTGAGACAGAGTCAGGTCACATTCGAAGTAGCCGTTGAGCCAGTAGGCAGGGTAGTCGGAGAGAGTTCGCAAAAAAGGACTGACGAGATAAACGGACACGCAGACGAGGGGCGGAATCGGAGCGGGCATTTTCCGAATGACGTTGAACAGCACGAATGCCGCGCCGATGAACGTGAGGATATCCCAGTTGAAAGTATCCTCGGGGAGCCAGACGAGGATATTGAACAGGAACCCCGTGCCGAACAGAAACAATCCGCGGCGAATGGTGATCTTGGTGATGTCGGAATCTTTTCTGCCGCGGGCCTCCTGGGAATTGAGCCAGAGGCGATAGCTGACGCCGGAAAGAAAAGTGAACAGCGGCGCGGCGAAACCGGTCGGGCCAACGTTGATGGCACCCGACAAGTTTTCCAGGAAATGGACCTGCACCATCAAGGTGATGGCCAGAGCGCGGAGAATGTCAATCGAGGTGTAGCGCACGGCTTAGCTTGCCTGCCTGCTCAAGATATCCACCAGCAGCAAGATGCTTTCCACCGTCAGGATGACGATGATCACCCACTCCAAAGTGTTCGACTTGCGGGAGAGCATGTACTGGCTGGAACGCTCGGCGCACATTTCATAGACGTTTTCAAAGACTTCGAGCTGGTCGCTGAGAAACTCCATCCGCTCGACCAGCCGAGTGCGCTCCTTGAGCCGCTCGCCCAGTTGGCCAGCCAGTGTGGGTGGGTGCATTGGGGGGCGATGGACGGCGGGCGTCATTCTTTCGAGGCGGGAGCGAATTCCCACCACTTGCCCAAAGCGCTTTTCGAGTTGTTCGCTGCGCTGCGCCGCTTGGTCATCGAAATGGAAGGCGAGCGGAGTGTCCGACTCCAATTGGGGCCAGTCGCGCGTCAGGGCGAGCTCGATTTGGCGAAGTTCACCTTCGTAATGGACGAATTCGACGATTGCCAGGCGGAGCGTGCTGAGTCGATCGGCGGGAGCAATGATCGCCGCCCGGCCCGGCGACCAAAGAACCCGCGCTCCCTGCAACGTGATGAGGTGCCCCTGGCGGCGGTCCGTTGGCACTCCTGGCTCCACCCAGTTCCAGACGCTGGCCAGCAGGTCCGGTGCTTCGTGGTCACTCGACGGAACAAGGAGCAAATCCAATTCTTGAAACGGCTCCACCGATGGCGACGAGGGAACCTTGTCCGCGAGTCCCTTCGTGAGAATCGCCCGACAGGGTCGAGGCTGGCTGAATTCCAGCAGGGCATTGGAGCCAGATTTTTCGCCCGCGACAAATTCCACTCGCTCGAGCATGGCATCGGACGGCAATCCAGTTGGGGGACTGGAGTGTTCGACGGGCGCTTGCTGAGGTCCCAGTGGTTCGTGAAGTTTCATAGGGCCTATTGCGGATTTAATGCTCATGCGTGAGGGCGGCCAACCAATTGGCGACGTAAGCGGCGGAGTCGAGAGTGCCGTTGAGCGTGGAATCGAACAAGTAATCTCCCACGACAAACAGATCCGGATGTTCCACCGGTTCCGGCTGATGCCGCCGGTCGAGGCTGCGCGGAGTGAGTCCCCCGGGGATGGCATTGACGGCGTTGACCCAGCGGTGGACTTTCCCCTCACGAAAACAGCTGCGAGCTTCGGCGAACTGCGGCGGCAGCGAAGCGAGCGCGCTCTCGATGAGGGCATCGTCATCCCACTGGCTCATTTCCAAGGCGGCTTCTCCACCCACCAGCCAGCCCAACACGCCATGAGGCGCCCAAGGCGACCGCGACGTCTCATCATAAAGGCAGCAGCCGCCGAACTGATCGAGCATGAAGAAGGAGTCTTCGAGTTTGGTTCTCCAGAATGGCCGGTCAAACAGGATGGAGATACGCAGGTAATGGGCGGGATGGTTGTAGTGCCCATGATGGGCCTTCATCGACGCGGAGAGCCTCGTACCCTGGAACTCGATGCTCGGCAAGCAATTGTTCGGCAGGGCCACGACGACAAAGTCGAAGGCATCTTGTCGAGGAATTCCGCAGTTGCGGGAAGTCACGACGAGTTTGCCGTCGTTTCGTCGACCAATTTCCGTAACGACCTGACCGAGAAGTCGGGTGGCGTTGATCCTATGAGCGAGTTCCTGAGTGAATCGCTCATTGCCTCCTTCAATGGCATAGAGCTTCATATACCGAGAATCGTTCATCAGGTAGTTTTGCAAACCATACGAGACACTGGTACGCGCCGGCTCCGTGGCCAGATCGCTGTGGATCTGGTTCTCGATATAGTGACGCGCCGCGGGTGACGGGATGTCTCTCAGGACTTCGTCAAAGTACGGCCCGGTCTGCGCGGCAAACGGAGAAACGCCCTCGTCAGCAAGGTAATACTCGCGGGGGCTCATCCAATCCTTGGCGGTACGATCAAACGCTGTGAGGGCCTCCCGAGCAACCTTTCCCAGATTGTCTTGAATGTCGTCCAGATTGCTCAAAATCCGCTGGTTCATAATCACTGCCGAGCCCCCGAAGGGGGAGATCGACAGCCCCAACTCGGCAATCAGTTCCTTGAGAGGGTCTTCGTCGACTGGTGAGTAGTCATAGAACTCGGCGGCTCCGGCTTCGTAACTGGCCGGGTGAGATTGAAAGCGAGGATTTAGGACTTTGCCTCCCAGACGATCGGAAGCCTCGAAGAGGGTCGTCTTCAGGGGGCCGCTCGCGGCTTTTTGCAGGAAATAGGCCGTCATCAGGCCGCCGGGCCCTCCTCCGATGATTCCTACATTCCAAGTGCGCATGTATTGTCCGAATCTGTCTTCGAATCTCGATGCGAGAAAACCTGCGGAGTACCCAGCAGACCGGCAGCGAAAGCGCGCAGCGGAAGCACCCGTATCCAACCTCTTAACAAGTAATAAGTTTCGTAAATAGGGACTTTTTCAGCAAGGGATGGTCTCTGGTTAACGGCGTTGTAAGAATCGGCTTAGAAAAGATAGGGGTAGAACGGGTGATGTTTCGACCCAGAAATGAAAAACCGGCTGCTCGGTTCGTCCTGAACCGAGCAGCCGGGGTGTTAAGCCAGACCAGATTGTCTCCCGACCGGCATCCGACCAGTGGAAGGAGGCTTCTTACCTAATTGCAGTTGCATCCATGCCGCCGACCACAGCCGTCGCAGCAAGGGGTGGGGCAGCAAACCTGCACCGGCACTTGCTTGCAAACCACGCGGGGGCAGCACTTAGTCACCGTGTAGGGGACCTGGGTGCATGTCGTGTGGGGAACCTTGATGGTGCGGGTGTAGTGCACCTGCTTGCAGACGCAGTACGGCACTTGCTTGGTGCAGGTCGTGGGGACCATGCGGCAGGTGGTGTAAGGAATCTGCTTGGTCATGCACTGCTTTTCCATGTGGCACACCCGGTAGCAAACCTGCTTGGTGCAGGTCTGGGGAACCATGTGGCAAACCTGGTACGTGCAAGTCTTGGTTTCCGGCACCATGTGGCACACCCGGTAGCAAACTTGCTTGGTGCAGGTTTCCGGAACCATATGGCAGACCTTGTAGGTGCAGGTCTTGTGCACGGTCTCGGGGACCATGTGGCAAACCTTGTAGCTGCAGGTCTTGTGGACCGTTTCGGGAACCATGTGGCAAACCTGATAGGTGCAGGTACGGGTCTTGGTTTCCGGAACCATGTGGCAGACCGTATAATTGCAGGTCCGCTCCTGGGTTTCGCTGACCATCTTGCAAACGGTGTAGGGGATGGTCTTCTTCACCACTTCCCGTTCATACCGGACGCAGTTGATGGTCTTGACTTCGGTCGACGGCACCCAGATCTTCTTGCAGATCTGCTTCGGGGGGAGTTGGCACTCCACAATCCGGCAGCAGCCAGGCGTATAAACGCAGCGGCAGCAGCACGGATCCCACGTCCAGCAGCCGGGCTCGCGGACCCGCCTCTTAATGCAAGCACCGGGGCATTCGGTCACCTGGGTTTCCCAGTGGCCCGAGCAGACGGTGATGTCCTTGGTATAGTGGACCGGCTTGCAGATGGTCTGGCAGACTTCCCGCGTGCAGGTCTCGTAAACCGGCTTGCAGACGTTGACGCAATAGGTCCGCGTCTTCGTCTCATACACCGGCTTGCAGACCGTATAGCAGTATTCGCGAGTCTTCGTTTCGTAGACCGGCTTGCAAACGGTGTAGCAGATGTCCCGGGTCTTGGTTTCCCAAACCGGCTTGCAGACCGTATAGCAGATGTCCCGGGTCTTGGTTTCCCAAACCGGCTTGCAGACGGTGTAGCAAACGTCCTTGGTCTTGGTTTCCCAAACCGGCTTGCAGACCGTGTAGCAGCGGGTCTTGGTTTCATAGACCGGTTTGCAAACGGTGTAGCAGACGTCCTTGGTCTTGGTTTCCCAAACCGGCTTGCAGACCGTGTAGTTGCAGGTGCGGTAGTGGGTCTCGTAGACCGGTTTGCAAACGGTGTACGAGCATTCGCGATAGTGGGTCTCGCGGACGTTCTTCACGCAATCGATGACCTTGTCCTCATAGGTCGTGTTGTAGCAGTTCTTATAGCAGGTATAAGACTGCTTCTCGTACACGACCTCGCGGCAGGTCTTCATCACGGTGTGGCATTGCTGCTTGGCGCAGCCATAGCTGACCGGGTCTGTGCAGCCGACATGCTTATAGCTGACGGCGCCGCAACAGGCGGCCTGGGTGGTGTTCACCGAGATGATGGTCATGATGACCACCAGCGCGGGAATGCCCAACAGGGTTTTCATCGCTTTCTCCTTCGCTTCAGTTCGAACGTGGTGTGGGTGCATCTGGTCTGGCGAAGAAACTTCGCCAATGCGGGGTATCCCGGTCTACTTGGCTCACATCCGGTGTGCGTCCCATTGGCCCTTGAGGGCCAAAAGGAGCGTTCGCCGCGCAATCCTCAACTGCAACTGGCAAGCGCGCAGCTTGCCGGCGCAGGGACCGGTTAGGAGACTCATCGTCAAACTGGGCTAAGGGGCTGCAATAGGAAGACTGGATAAAAAACGTCGGTCGCGCAAAATATTTCTTCCGGAGCGACCATTATCCGCATCTAACCATTGACGAATAAACACTTTAGGTAAATCAAGTAGTGGTTATGCGGAAAGATTCGACCAGCCGAGTCGTAGCTAGCATTCCGTTTAACGAACCGATTTTAGGGGCAAGACAATCCGGGGGGGTAAGGTCCCTATTGCGGGAAAAAAATCTTTCCTCGCTTTTTTGACGCGCGCCTCGTTGCAACCTAAGAATCCTTGTTGGCACTTGTCTAGCGACGAGTGGCCGCAGGCAACCAGCCAGCACCACAAGCTTGCCGGAAAAGAGCCCAAGGCACAGTGGAACAGTTCAGTCACACGCGGAACCGAAACGGCATGTCGCCCTAAGCAACTTCCGCAAAGCAAGCACACAGTGAGGGTAACAAAGCCATGAATCGTATGACTCGTCGTTCGGCGTTTACGCTGGTAGAAATCCTTATCGTGGTCGTGATCCTGGCGATCTTGGCCGCCGCGGTGATCCCGCAGTTCACAGACTCGACTACGGACGCCAACAACAGCACAACCGTATTCAATTTGTCTGCCCTTCGGTCGCAAATCGCGCTCTACAAGGCGCAGCACAGTGGAACTAACCCAACGTTGGCCACCCTCGCTACCCAACTCACCAGCAAAACGAACGCAGATGGCACCACCACGGGCACCCCAAAATTGGGCCCGTACCTCCAGGCGATTCCCGGTAATCCCTCCACACCTGCCAACGGTAGCAACGCACTGGTCGCGCCTGCAACGCCGGGAACCGCTCCTGCGGCTGTCGTTGCCGGTGGTGCTGGATGGATTTATGATGCAACCAACGGAAACATTTACGCCAATGACACTGTAAATATCCTCAAGTAACTCTTGCTGGTGTGACGCTGAACTTGCCGGGCCGCAATTTCCCCCTGGAAATTGCGGCCCTTTTTTGCGCTGCGGCAAACGGAAGGTTCGTGATTTACCTTGTGGCATCCAGTGCGGAAAGATACAGTGAAAAATAGACGGAACATGATTCTTCCTCCCTACAGGTTCTTACTCGGCGGAAATGGCTGATCCCCACGACAGGCCGGTTGACTCGCCTCCTCTGGGTTCAGTCCCCAAGGCGGTGATCAACCGATTGAGCTTGTACCTTCGGGAATTACAAAGTCTGATGCGGGATGGGCACGAAACCACCAGTTCCACGCAACTCGGCAAGCTGCTTGAGTTTACGGATGCACAGGTCCGCAAGGATCTGGCCTATTTCGGCCAGTTTGGCTACCCGGGCATTGGCTACCGTTGCAACGAACTGATCGACAAGATCAAGGACATTCTGGGAACCAGCCAGCGCTGGCCCATCGCCATGATCGGCCTGGGAAACCTCGGGCGTGCCCTGTTGGGTTACCGTGGCTTCTCCCACCAAGGGTTTGAAATTGTTTGCGCTTTTGATGTGGACGAGGCGAAGGTTAATAAGCAATTCGAGGGGATTCCGGTCTATCAT
This sequence comes from uncultured Pirellulaceae bacterium, assembly GCA_964444865.1. Taxonomy (GTDB): domain Bacteria; phylum Planctomycetota; class Planctomycetia; order Pirellulales; family Pirellulaceae; genus SXOA01. The sequence continues at coordinate 9,544 of CAYUJE010000142.1, forward strand.
CTGGACCGAATCGTCGACATTGTCCCTCAATTTGGAATTCGCCTGGCCATTATCGCTGTGCCGGCTACGTCGGCTCAGAAAGTTGCCGACGCACTGGTGGCTGCGGGAATTGAAGGGATACTGAACTTTGCCCCGGTAACCATCGCCGTTCCCAAGCACATCAACCTGGAGGGTGTGGATCTGGCGATCGAGTTGGAGCAACTTTCGTTTGCCGTGGTAAACAAGCAGGGGCGCACGAGTTAGAGCCTTTCTCCTGCGAACTAGTTGACCTTCCGCAGCGAACCCGTCACCGGGTTGGCGCGTCCCTAGTGGTGCGTAGAATTGACCTGCGGGCTCGTTGTCGCATTCGGGAATGGTGTAACGGTAGCACAGCAGATTTTGGTTCTGCTTGTCTAGGTTCGAATCCTAGTTCCCGAATTTTCCGCGGATTTCTCTTCCACAGGCCGTTTTGCCAATAACGATTGGCTCTTGAGCATCATAATCTAATGAGGTTGGAGAGTGATTTCGGGCCGCACTTGGGCGGGGTTCGGAATCAAGTTGCGTTGACGGCTGCGCGGTTAGATGAATCCGCTGGTGCGTGCGCGTAATGCCCGAGGGGGAAGCGACGCCATGCAGATTCTGGTCGGCTGGGACAACGCTGTGGAGAGTGAAACGATTCATTCGTTTCTCAACATTGGTGACAACACCGCGGAAGTTTTTGGCGATGCCAGCCAGTTTGAAGTCGCCCTCAAGAGCGGCAGCTATGACGTGGTGCTGCTCGCGCTGAATTTCCCATCGCAGCAAGATTGTTTCCCTCTATTTCAGCGCTCCCGTCGCGAACGCCCGGACACTCCTATCGTCGGTGCTTGGTTTCAAGGAGAACTCAGTCACATTGCCAAGTTCATCCTGACCGGCCTGCATTCCTACATGCTTCGCGACAGCAGCGGCGAGTTTATCATGCTGCTCACGACCGTGCTCGAGGCAGCTCATCAGTCGGTCCTGGCGCACCGTGCACGCCTCTTGGCGGACAAGTTGCGGGAAGAAGTCGAGTCCGTGAGGCAGTTGCAAGAATCGGTCATCCCCTCCTCGCTGCCGCAGATGGAGGGTTACAAGATTGTCGCCCGCTACGAGCCCTCGGAGATTCGCGTTCTGGGAGATAAACCCGTGGTGATGGCTGGCGGCGACTACTACGACGCTTTCCGTGTCAGCGATAATACCCTGGTGATGATGTTGGGAGATGCCGCTGGGCATGGCGTGCGGGCTTGCATGTCCATCATGACGATGCACACGCTGATTGGCATGATCCGCGACCAGACTTACCCCGACACCGCGGAGTTTGTGACCGAGGTCAATCGCCGCCTCTGCCGCAGCACCGTGGTGTCTGGCGACAGTGGCGGTTTCATCACCCTGCTGTACGGCAATCTCGATACTGACCGGCACACGCTGCAATGGACGTCGGCCGGCCACCCCATTCCCTTGATTCTAGACCTCGCTACGAAAGAAGTCCGTCCTCTGGGACTCGCCGAACAGTGTGGACTTCCGCTCGTCGTGGCTGAAGACTGGGAATATCCGTCCGTCGAAGTCAACATCCCGCCCGGCTCGCGCGTCTTACTCTATTCCGACGGATTAGAAGAGGCATTCCCCAATAACAACGAGCGGCACCGCCAGTTCGGCCTGGCGGGAATCACACAAACACTCCAAGAAACTGCGCACCTTCCTTTGGAGGACGTCCTGGAGGAACTCTTCGCCGCTTCGAACCGCGCCACGGGAGGCGCAGGGCGAATGGACGACACTTCCGTCATGCTGCTCGAACGGTGCCGCTAATCTTGAACTGGAGCTTTCCAGCTTTCCAGTCGTTTCTGTTTGCGTTCTGCTTCCACTCGACAATGGATGCTGAGTCCCCAACGAATCATGACACCTAGAACAATTATGGGGGGAATGAGAAACACCCCCCAGCCCGCGGCAAACATCCACGTGTAACTTCCTTCTCCGAGATTTCGAGTTCCCTCTCCCACAAAGTAAACCGTAGGAAACACCGCCGCGCAACTGATGCACCCCGCCAGGAAGACTGCGATCGGTGTCAGGATCACGAGCGTCGTCAACCCCAACGCCTTCTTGGCAGCGGCAATTGCCAGCTTGTTGTCTGGAAGAACCTTCGGCGACTCGTAGGGATTCAAATCTGCCATGCGTCTTACTCTCGCCGTTCAACCTCAATCTGATCACCCACTGCGACGGTTCCAGCCTTCACGACCTTCGCGTTAATCCCCCGGAGGTTCAGCTCCCGTCCTACCGGCGAGTTCACGAACTTCATCGCCTCCAGCCCGAATCGGGCCGTGAACTTCTTGCACCCCGTGTGCGGCACCACGGTGACTTCAATCACGGCTGTTCCAATCGCCAGCCGCGTCCCCGGCGGCAGATTCCCGCCCGAGAGGTCCAGATCCACAAAGAGCTGATCTCCCGCCAGTGGCCACCGGCTCCTGTCTCCGGCGATCAAGTCAATGGCTCGGGCGTTCATCAGGTTCAATTGCATCTCTGGATGGGCAGCACCGTCTTGGGTCGCTGAACTGCCGCGGGACTGCCAGTTGTCACCTGCCAATCCAAGTGCAAGATCCAGTTCCGCTTGCTCCAGGATTTCCCGGTGCTCCGTTTCCGGACGGCGGACAATCATCGCCAGCTGACCATGATCCTGGGGCGAGCGGCGAATTACCGCCAGACCCGCTTCCAATTCAGCCATCGTCAAGTGTCGTGCAGCGCTCATGAAGTGGTCGCTTGATCCTGATAGAATCTCAGCCAGGAGAAATCATGCCATGAGTATCGCCGCCCTGACAACTACGCTGCTCCTTTTCGCCGCTCCTCAGGTCGAAATGCCTAAGGTCCTCGACGATCGCTTGCAACTGCAACTCGTCGCCGACTCGCCGGAGGTGAGGACGCCGACCGGCCTTGCTGTCGATTCCCAGGGCCGTGTGCTGGTCATTGAAAGCCACACCCACTTTCCACCGGAGAAGTACGACGGCCCTAAGCACGACCGCATCCTTCTGATGCAGGACTTCGGCGAGGACGGCAAGGCTCGCAAGATCAGTACGTTCTTCGATGGGACCAAACACACGATGAACCTGGCCGTCTACCCGGATGGCTCGGTCTATGTCGCTACCCGATCTGAAATCTTTCGCCTGCGAGACAAAAACGGCGACGGCAAGTCCGACGAACGTACGCCGATTGCCCACCTCGAAACCAAAGGGGACTACCCGCACAACGGACTCTCCGGCTTTGCGTTTGATATGGCCGGCAGTGTCTTCTTCGGCTTCGGCGAGAATCTGGGAGCCGACTACAAGCTGATTGGTAGCGATGGCAAGACTTTGGCGGGTGGGGGAGAAGGGGGCAATATTTACACTTGCGACAAGGACGGCAAAAACCTGCGCAAATTCGCCACCGGATTCTGGAATCCCTTCCATGTCGGCTTTGACGCCTTCGGCCGGCTCTTCTCCGTCGATAACGATCCCGATTCGCGCCCCCCCTGCCGCTTGCTCCACATCGTCGATGGCGGTGACTACGGCTACCGCTTCCGCAACGGTCGCAAAGGAGTGCATCCCTTTACCGCGTGGAACGGGGAACTTCCCGGTACGCTCCCCATGGTTGCCGGGACGGGCGAAGCACCCTGCGCTGTCCTCGCTTATGAGTCGGACAATCTTCCGAGCGAATACATCGGCGACTTATTGGTTACTTCCTGGGGCGACCACCGTTTGGAGCGCTACAAACTCAAGCCTCGCGGTGCGAGCTTTGTCGCCGACATGACGCCGGTCGTTACCGGCGGTGAAAACTTCCGCCCCGTCGGGCTCGCTCTCGCCCCGGACGGCTCTCTCTTCTTTAGCGACTGGGTGGATAAGTCGTACCAACTTCACGGCAAGGGGCGAGTCTGGCGACTATCGGCAAAGAACCCACCGAAACCGAACCGCCCGGAAGAGCCAGAACTGGCCATGAAATCGCCGCATGGTCCCTGGCGAGAAGCGGCAGCCCGTAAGCTCGACAAGGAGACACTGCTCGGTCTCGCTTCTGCGTGCAAGAGCGACCGGGCTCGCTCTTTGGCCGCCCGAGCATATTTGGCCGGTCGCCCCGCCCTTCAAGAATCCGCTTCGCTCTTGGCGCTGCACCACCCCGAGCTTTTTTCGGCTGTTGCGAAAGAGATTGATGCTCTCCCAAAGGATTTGACTGGAGAAGAAAGAATTGCTGCTCTCGAGTCAATCAAGAAAAGGGACGAGTCCGTCGTGGCGACCATCAGGGCCGGGCTCTTCATGCCGGAGTTCGAGCCGGTCAGAGATCCGTCGGGCCATTACTTTGACCCCTTTCTTTATCAAGCATTCGCTCGTTCCATCGCCATTGACCCCACCTCAGCCAGGCTTCCCATGAACGCGCAGAACATCGAAGCGTTCCAAGAGGCGAACAAGGAAAACAAGGACGCCGCATATCGGGTGGCCATCGACGAAGGGCTCCGTCAAGCCAAGCCGGAGAACGAAGCCGCCCTCACACCCTACATGTTGAAATCCCCGTTTGCGGAAGTCCGCCTACAGGCCGTCATCTGGATCGGCGAGGGCCGCCGCCAGGAACAGAAAGCCAACCTACTGGAGTGCCTGGAAAAGCGGGCCAACACGCGGCAACTCTTCGAAGCCTGTCTTGCCGCCCTCGACCGCCTGGAACGCCGCGAGCCGAGCCTGGACGCCAAGCAAGAATCCGCCGGCGAGGAGTACGTCCTCAAACTGCTCGGCTCCAAGGAGCCGGCAGCTTCTTCCATACGCCGCTTCGCACTTCGTTCTCTGCGTCCCGACCATCCGCAGTTGACCGTGGCGATGCTCAAGCAGCTTCTCAACGACTCCGATGAGGCAGTTCGTCTGGAAGCCGTGCGCACCATTCGTCAGCGTCCGGAGGCCGAACGATGGGTCGAATTGCGGGAGATTGCTAGAAACGAGAAGCTTTCCGCCACCCAGCGGAGCGAAGCCATCCTCGGTCTCTCTCCGGGAAACCGCGAAGACCGCCTGATCCTGTTCGAACTCACGACGGACAAGATTCCCCAGGTCGCCGACGAAGCCCTTCGCGCTCTGCGAGGATTCGATCTGGCTCCCAAAGAGAAGGAAGAACTGACGGCGCTTGCCGACAAATTGGACGAACCGCGACGCGAGCTCGCAAAACGCGTTCTGGAGCGCAATCCGCCCAAGGACTTGCCAAAGTCAGAGGACCTCGCTGCCTGGCAGTCTCTCGCCAGCGGTGAGGGAGATGCCGCCGCCGGCGAGCGGATATTCTTTCATCTCCGGGTTGGAAGCTGCTTCCGCTGCCACGAATATGAAGGCCGAGGCTATACGGTCGGCCCGGACTTGTCGAGCATCGGCAAGTCGATGACCCGCGAGCGCTTCATCCAGTCGCTTGTCCAGCCCAGCCGCGAGATGGCTCCGCAGTTCACGCCCTGGATCATTCTGACCAACGACGGCGAAACCATCACGGGGCTCTACGTCAGTGAAGAAGTGGACGGCACGCTGAAACTTGCCGATCAGAACGGCCGCGTCCACCGGATACATCCACGCGACATCGAACGAAAAAAGTCCAGCGAGCAATCCATCATGCCCGCCGGACTAGCCGATAATTTGACGCCGCAGGAACTGAAAGACCTCGCGGCGTTTTTGCTCAAGAAACAAAACTAGGAACGTACTATTTCTTTTCTTCCTCTTCTGGTCCGACAATTCCCAGCAGTTCCACCTCGAAGACCAAAACCTGGTTGGGACCAATTTCTTGGCTGCGCTGCTGAGGACCATACGCCAGGTCTGAGGGGATATAGAGCATCCACTTGTCGCCAACTTTCATTTTCAAGAGCGCTTCCGTCCAACCCTTGATGACGCCAGTAACAGGAAACTCAATCGGTTCACCGCGGTCCTTGCTGCTGTCGAACACGGTTCCGTCGGGAAGCGTGCCATGGTAATGCACGCGAACGGTATCAGACTTCGCTGGCGCTTTCCCGTCTCCCTTCTTCAAGACCTTGTATTGAAGTCCGGTCGCGGTCGTCTGCACATCCTTTTTCTTCTTGTTCTCGGTAAGGAAATCCTCCCCTTCCTTCTTGTTCTTTTCCGCGGCTAACTTGCCAGCCGTTGCGGCTTTCGCTTCCAAGGCTTTGCCGAAGGCTTCGATTGCTGCATTCAATTCCTGGTCGGTGTAAGCCGGCTTTCCTTTGGTCAATGCATCTTTGATCCCCTTAAGGAGCAGATCGATATCGACGTCGGCGCCATCCTGTTTAATCCCCTGAGCCAAATTCTTGCCAAAATTCATTCCGATGGCATAGCTGGCTCGCTCCCTGACTGTCTTCTCATCCAAAACTTCGGCCTTGGGGGGCTCTGTCTTGGGTTTGGTCTCCGCCTTGGCTTTGGGTGCGTCCACTTTGGGCTCTGCTTTCACCTTGGTTTTGGGTGGGGGAGTCTCCTGCGCGGAGAGCGGCGCGGCAAAACAACCAGCCGCGATGAGGGAGATGAGAAACCGGCGATCCATATTCGTTTCCTTAATCGATGTGAAATGAGCCAATTCAGCCCCTAAATTATAGCAGA
>CAYUJE010000143.1:0-6619 GCA_964444865.1 uncultured Pirellulaceae bacterium
TGGCCGCCGCGAAGCTTTCGCATCGCTACATCACGGATCGCTTTTTGCCGGACAAGGCGATTGACCTGATTGACGAAGCGGCCAGCAAGCTGGCGATTGAACTGGAAAGCGTGCCGACGGAAATCGACGAAGTGCAGCGCCGCCTGCGGCAGTTGGAACTGGCTCACCGGCAACTGGCCGAGGAGACTGACGCTTCCACCGAGGAGCAGACTGCCGAAGTCGAGGCGGAAATGGCCGACGTGAAACGGAGGCTGGCGAGCCTTCGCGAGCAGTGGGAAGCGGAGAAGCTGGGGGTCGGCGACATCAAGGGAGTTCGCACCGAACTGGAGAAGGCGGGGCTGGAATATCAGCAGCTCGAAACGACGATCAAAGACAAACAGTCCCGCGGGGAGCTTCCCAGCGAGGACGATTACAACAAGTTGCTGCAGCTTCTGAAGAAGAAGGAGGCGCTGCAGAAGCAGTTGGAATCGCAGGATGAAGAGGACGACAAGCCGGCACCGAAAAAGGCTGAGCGGCGGCTGCTCCGCAAGGAAGTGACCGAAGATGAAATCGCCGAAGTGGTCGCGGCGTGGACCGGCATTCCGGTTTCGCGGATGCTGGAAACCGAGCGGGCCAAGCTGCTCGTCATGGAAGAGCGGCTGCACCAGCGGGTGGTGGGCCAGGACGAAGCGGTCATCGCCGTCTCCAACGCCGTCCGCCGCAGCCGCAGCGGAATGCAGGACCCCAACCGGCCGATTGGCTCGTTCATTTTCCTCGGCCCGACCGGCGTGGGAAAAACCGAGCTCTGCAAGGCGCTCGCGGAAATCATGTTCGACGACGAGAACGCGATGGTCCGCATCGACATGAGCGAGTTCATGGAAAAGCACACCGTCAGCCGCCTGATTGGGGCTCCGCCGGGGTACGTCGGCTATGAAGAGGGGGGCAAGCTGACGGAGGCGGTTCGCCGCCGGCCGTATTCCGTGGTGCTGCTCGATGAAATCGAGAAGGCCCATCGCGATGTGTTCAACGTTTTGTTGCAGGTCCTCGATGACGGCCGGCTGACGGATAATCACGGACACACCGTGAACTTTACAAACACCATCGTGGTGATGACCAGCAACATCGGCAGCCAGATGATTCAGGAAATCACGCGCGAGCGGGGGACGGTTCAAGAAATCAAGGAGGCTGTGACGGAAGCCCTGCGGGAGAAATTCCTGCCGGAGTTTTTGAACCGCATCGACGAGACGATCGTGTTCCAGCCGCTCGCCAAAGAACAAATCACCCGCATCGTGGACCTGCAATTGCAGCGGCTGCGGAAGCAGCTCGAGCAGCAGGAGATTGGACTCGTCGTTACCGAGGCGGCCGAGAAGGCGATTGGGGACGAAGGGTATGACCCGCTCTATGGAGCTCGCCCACTCAAGCGAGTCATCCAGCAGCGGATCCAAAATCCGCTGGCGACCGAAATCCTCAAAGGAAGCATCCCCGCCGGCAGCGGCGTGAAGATCGACTTCGTCAGCGACGAATATGTCTTCACTCCCATCGCTGCTCCGCAGGACGGCGACGGCAAGCCCGGCAAGGCGAGCCGCCGCAAAGCGCGCGGGGGAACCGAGGTGGAAACGTTGGGAGTGAAGTAATGGGCGGAGCGAACGGAAATCTCACCCGCCGCCAAAAGCGGGAAGGAAATGCACTTCGCTCTTCGGCCCCAACTTCGCTCGCAAGCCGCGGCTGGACATCACATGGTCGATGGAAAGCTGCAGACCGGGAGCCAGTTCGTCATCCTTGCAGAGCCGTTCCTTGAGTCCGGGAAAGCAGGCTTCGAGCGCGTCGACCACTTCACGAACATTGGTCGCGGGAAGCTCCACTTGAGATTCCCCGCCGGTCAGTCCGCGCAGCTGCGCGGGAATAAAGACTAAAGGCATAACTCACAAACCGCGGAAGCGAATTACTACGAACGACTCTTCTCCTCGTCTCTCATTCTCTCCTTCTTTCCCTCTTTCTTCTCCGGCTCGCGGCGCGGCTCCGGTCGCTTCATCAGATCTTCGATCGCCGGGACTTTGCCGCCACCGAGAGCATCCACAATCTCTTTCAGAATCTTCGGCCCGTCGGCTGACAAGCTCGGCTGCACGAGGGCGAAATTGGCGACGACCTTGCCTTCCTTGGCGACAAGGACCGTCATGGTCACATTGCGATTGAGGCCGTACGCTCCCGGACCTTCCTGTCCACCCTCGGCAATCCCCAGCGGCACGCCCTTAGGCAATGCATTGACGGCCCGCTTGAGCCAGCTTTTGGTCTCGGTGGCATCCGCCGTCAGAAAGACCACTCCCGCATGCAAGCCATCCTTCTTCCGCGTGGCCGCATACTCGCCCAGCACCCTAGCCATGCCCACGGAAGGCCGCGTGACCGCATGCACAAAGATAATCAGCGTTGGCTTGCCTTCGGCATCCTTGACGAGGTCAATCTCCTTCTCCTCATCATCTCCGGTTTTGAGCTTAAAGCCTGGAAGCTTTTCTCCCTTTTGCGGTCCGGAGAAAACCTCCTTGGCTGTCTTGGGTTCATCCTCCGGTACCGCCCTTTCTTTCGGGGCCGGCTCTTCACCGCAGGACTTAGGCGGGCTCTGGATAATTTCTGATTTTGTATCGACGATGACAGGTGCAGTGGAAACTTTGACTGGAGTCGTTTTCCCCACGGGGGCCGAAGTCAACTTTGGTACAAGGGGAGCTGCCGCGGGAAGTGGAGCTCCCTGAATCGGTTCTGATTTTTCCAACATTCCCTTGACGACCGCTTCCCAATGCTTTGCCTCCTCGTCGCGTCCTAGCTTCTTGGTGACTGCGGCCAGTTCCATTCTGGGGCTTACATCCACGGGATTCTGCGACGCTTTTGTGGTGAGCAAGGTTAGGTTGGACTCGAGTGCTTCCAACTCTACGGCAATCTTATCTTCCGCAAGGGCTGCGGCGGACTCACCTTTCAATCGCAACAAGGCCGCGAACTTTCGATGCGGCTCACTGGAATGAGGCGCAAGGCTGAGGGCACGGGAAAGCAGTTTCTCCGCGACTTCGGTCTCTTCGCCCGCCAGGGCAATTTCGGTTCGCAGCAGAACGGAGGGGAGGTGTTCCGCGGAGAGTTTGATGGCAGCTTCCAAAACTTCAGTGGCTCGCGGAAGATCGCGCGACGCGAAAAGACAACGCGCCTCCACATACAACTTTCCAGCAGAGTTTGGCAGGTTCTTGATGCCCAGCATGGCTTCATCAACTAACTTCGCATTTGCCTGACACTCGGCCACTGCCAATACCACCTCGTCTCGTTCGGGGAAAGTCGTTTTAGGATGCTGCATGTCCTCAAATTTTCGAATTCCACTGCTCCACACTTGCCCGGGACTACGGCGCATTGACTCCTGATAATCCAAGAGGGCTTGGCTCCAATTCTGCTGCTGTTTGTGCCAGTCGCCGAGCGCACGGTGAGGTCGAAAATCGACGATGTCCAACTCAGCGGCCTTATGCAAGTGCAATTCCATCTCCGCATAAGAACCAGTCTCACGGCAAAGCTTTTGCATTCCCCAATGGACGGCGGAGTCGCGGGAATCAATCACCAGCGCATCCTGGAACGCCCGACGCGAGGCGGCATAGTTTCCCATTTTGCGATGGGCTTCGCCAAGTAACGTCAGGGCAGGCAATCTTAACTGTTGGTACTCGGCAAGCCGCTTCAGTCCCGCAACCGAGGACGGAAGATCCCGCGATTCGGCTATTGCCAGGCCCAAGGTGAGCAACTCCGCCCGCTCCTTCAGCGGTGAATGATTGACAAGCCAAGGCAATCCTTCACGGACCCCGGCGAGATGGTCGTGGTTGAGATCCTTCCAAAGGTGGTCGTAAAACTTGGGCGAGATTCGGGCCAACATGCTCCTGTGATAGTCGGCCTTATCGGATTCCCCTTTGGCCAAATAGTAGTTCGCCAAACAAACACGGGCCGGATAATGATCAGGGTCGAACCGGAGGGCCATTGCCCACCACCCAGCCGCTTCGTCCTTCCGGCCTGCTTCGAAGTAAACTTTCCCTTGTTCGTAACGAAGTTCACCGCTTGTCGGGTTCTGAAGGATCTCATTCGCTAGAAAGGAAAGGTTGGATCCATAGTTTGTAACGCGCTTGGCAAGATTCAAATAATGCTCAGCCTTTTCTCGCTGCTGTAGCCGGGTGTAGATCGCACTGAGCGATCGATAAGGGGTGGCACCTAGATCCGACGAAAGTTCGGTGGCTTGGGTCAAGTACTTAATCGCCAGCTGCGGATTGTCCTGAGAGCGAGCGATTTCTCCGAGAAGAAACAGTACATTTCCTTGGTCGTTTGCTGACAGATCTCGCTTCAAAAGGCTCTCCAAACGGAGCCTGGCGGAATCGATCTTTCCTCCTCCTCGATAATCGCTCTCGGCCATTCCCAATTGAACCCGAATGTCGTCAGGAACCGCCTGCAAGCACAATTCAAATTGCGCGGCTGCCTCCGAAACTTTTTGATTGAACAGGAGGAACCTTGCCAATTGGATGCGGGCTTCAATATGGGTGGGGTCCAATTCTAGAATCTCTCGATATTCGCGCTCGGCCGCTTGCGAGTTGTACTCTCGCTCCTTCACTTGTGCCCTCCGCATGCGGGGGACAATCGAATTGGGACGTACTTCGATCCAGTGCGTAAGCGTTACCTCGGCATCGATCAAGCGGTAATTGGCGAGAAAGCCCTCCGTGCGAGCTTCGTAGAACTCATCGATGAAGAGGTCAAATCGCTGGCCGGAAAAATTGTCCGCACGCGCAATTAATTCGTCACCTTGCTGCTCAATCTCCTCCATCTCGCCGGTTTGGAACCTGGCAAGGAGCTTCTGCCGATCGATTTCGTCGGAAGGATAATGAAGCTGGTGCGCCCGCTCAATAAGTTCGTTAAATTTCTCGAAATGGAAGGCCCGGCGATGGGCGACCGCCAACCAATAGGTGATTTCCGCACTTTGGGGGCTTCTTTGATATTCGGTTTCGAGTTTAGCAATCGCTTCCAGCGGCTTACCCATCGCCATGTCATTTTGAATTGCCGTTAGCCGCAGATAGGCCACGTTGTAGCGATAGGCGGGCCACGCCAGAGCCACTACGACAACAAGAAGAACGTAGGCCCACCATCTGGTCGCGGGACGAGAAGCCGGTAATCGCTTTGCTTGGGGCAGCTTTGGCATCGAATCACAATTCTCCCTTGCGCCGTCAGGACCTACTCAGACGCAAACCATTCGCCTCCGCTTCAAGGCAATCTCATTAACCAATGACTGCCGAGGGGAACCGGTCCCGGATGCCCCACCTCGGCGACGTATTCGATTTCGCCATAACTTCCCAGGAACCTCGACGCACTTCACCAAGCAAAGCAAACTCCATAACGTCTCGATTTCCGGTTCCGTACTTCGGTCGATCTAATCCTTCAACACAATGGGAATGTTGTTGTTGTTATTCGCTTGAATTTCGAACTGCAACCCGCTCGTTTTGGGATCGGAATACTTGGCAGGGAGCACCACTGCGGGAGTGCCAGCGGCAGCGGGAATGGCACTCTGGGGACTCGTCATGGTCATCATCTTTTTCTGCTCTTCCGGCGACATCTTGCTAATATCCAACTTTCCGGGCGGTGCCGCTGAAACGCTCGTGGCAGGGGAAGTCATCACGACCGTTACACTGCACTTCCCGGCGGCAGCGCCCCCGGTACGCCCCAAATAGTTAAGTTCAAATTTCCCTGACGCGTCGGAAAGCCCGGCAGCCGAGCTGCCGTCTTCGTAAAAGAAATTGACCATCGCGTTTTCGAGAGGCTTGTCTTTATAGGTCACCGTGCCTCCCGCTTTGTAAAGCCGCGGCCCCTTGGAACCGCACCCGAATGCGAGGCAAGCCAAAGCCGCAACAACCAACAACTTACAGGCATGATTATTCATAAGTACACCTTGTTTTGTGATAAAAGTAGTAATGCCAAGCGAATGGCGCTCGGGGGCAAAAAGTCCTTTCCCGATTGCGATACGCTACCAATCAGGATACGAAATCCTGCGTGATGGTACAACTCAACCAGAACAGAAGAAGCGGGCATGATCCAAGGACCACACCCGCTTCTGCTTGTCAGCAACTGACCAACTTTTACATATTCAGCAGGACTAGTATTCGCCGATCGGCAATCCGTCGCGCCGGCCGCCGAGTCTCTGGTAGGTCGAATAATTAACGCTTTGGCTGATGGGATGAACGCTGCCGTCGCCAAACACAAACTGACAGATTTGTGGGTGGCGAGAACGGAAACCATAGGTCAAATTGTCAGCGCCGTTGCCGGTGCCAAAGCAAGCTGCATAGGGATAACCTTTGTTCGTCGCTTCCGTCAGAGACTGTGCGCAAGACGTGAAAGTGTTTAATGGGACGGTCGTCGAGATGCCACTGGCGTTAGAGTAATAATACATCCAACCATTTGCATTGTTGGAGCATTCGGGAATATTCTCACCCATGAAGATCGTGTTCGACAATCCGTCTCGCACGGCACCAAAGTTCATCCCTCCCCCTTGGATGCCATGGCGGCCAAAAATTCCCGACAGGTCACGGTTCTGTGAAACATCCAATCCATAATTCGGATTGCTAGCATCGTTGTTCAAGACTTCGTAATA
>CAYUJE010000143.1:6719-16088 GCA_964444865.1 uncultured Pirellulaceae bacterium
AAACATCCAATCCATAATTCGGATTGCTAGCATCGTTGTTCAAGACTTCGTAATAGTATCCAATCGTGCTGGCGGCGGACCACGGAACCTGGGTACAGTTTCCCGCGATACGCTGCGACCCAGCACTTCCGGCATAACTTGACTGCGCCCAGTCGCCGGGGGCCATCTCGGGTGACGAATCCGAGGGGCAACGCGCGTAGGGGACCTGCACAAGGCGAACCTCGGACAATCCATTCACTCCTTGAAGTTGCGAAAATACGCCCCAACCCGGACGACCAAAACTGTTGGTCGGAGCGTTGGCGTCCCAAACGATCTTGTCATACAACGGCTGCTGTTCCAATTGCGGCAGGATCGCCGCCTGAAATCCAGGAGAAATCGGGTCCATTCTGTACGCAACCGTCCCGTTCGGGATCTTGCTCCAAATGTCATGATAGGTATGGATCGCCACACCGTACTGCTTGAGATTGTTGCCACACTGCATCCGGCGAGCTGCTTCGCGCGCTTGCTGAACGGCAGGCAACAAGAGTGCCACCAGAACCCCGATGATCGCAATGACCACCAGTAGCTCCACCAGGGTAAAACCCCGGCGTTTCGAAATCGTTCGAGCCATAAAACCTCCAATCAGATAATGAAAATATGAGACCGCGCAGAGTCGCACCTATTGGGTAATGTATTCGATATCGCCGCTGGCGGCAAGCAATTCCGAAAAGAAGTTCGGCGCTGGGGGCGTTCAAGTTCGAATTCTTGGCAATTACCCCAGTAAAAAGGGGCATTTAGGGCGGAACTGAAGTCGCTCCTTTCGGCAACGGACTTGAAAACCTGTTCACATAGCCTGTTCCAAAAACGTTACTTCTGCGTTTACGGGAGGGTTTTCCAGTGATTGGACGACGCCAGATGGCCAATAAACGGTTAGCAATTTAGGGACACAACTCTTTGGAAATCCCCACAAGGGCCGACTGTCCGATTGGGATAAGTAGCTAGTGCCGTTCTTGGCGAACCGAAGCAATTCCCCATTTTCAGTTGACAAGACAAGGCGTGCCCCCACCCCATCCCGGTTCGATGAGGTTCCGATGAGGCGGACGCGCAGCCAAGAATTGCCGTCGGTTGAATCGTTGCGAAGAAGTGCGGAAGGCTCGTCGTTATTGGTAAAACCGAAGTCATGGTCACCGTCATTGTCCAAATCCCCTATTGCCAATCCGCGGCCGAGATGCGGTGTGTCGAGGTAGGCTTTTTCCCCCAGACGAATTCGCTCGAATGATTTTCCTCCACGGTTGATCAAAAGGAGGGGAGTCTGGCGAACGGAAGACTCCTGCGGATGAAACTGAACGTGGCCATTGTTCACCACAATATCCTCAAAACCATCTCGATTGAGATCGGCAAACATGGTTCCAAAACCGACATAAATACCGCCGATTGCCGTTATGCCTAGTGGTTCGCTGCTGTGCCGAAAAAAGCCGCCTCCTTCGTTCTGATAGAGGGCAAACGACTCCCGCTCATAGTTGGCGACCCAAATATCGGGGAGGCCGTCGTGATTATAATCTCCGATATCGACCCCCATGCTGCCATTGGAATTGCCCCTATGGTCCGTCGCGCAGCCTCGAATTCCCGCGTCCTCCACAAACTTTCCCGTACCGTCATTGAGATATAGAAAATTCTCGACGGTGTCGTTGCAAACATAAATGTCCTGGTCGCCGTCCAGGTCAATATCGCAGGTAATGGCCGCCAGTCCCTTTCCGTCCCTGCGGAGTCCAGCCCCCTGGGAAAAATCACGAAACGTGCCGTCGCCGTTGCTTAAATAAAGAGTATCCGGCAGTCCCTGAAACAGCCCCGGCGGACAAGACTCTCGCTTCGTGGCGTCATGAATGGCCGCACAAGGTGGGTCGTTCTCCCACGACCAATTGAGATAGTGGACGACGTAAACATCCAAAAATCCATCGTGATTGAAGTCTCCCCAGGCCCCCGCGGAGCTCCAGAGCTTGTCGAGCAGTCCCGCGGCTGCATGGTCCTCGGCAAAACTGCCATCCCCCATGTTCCGCCAGAATTGCAGGCCGCCATAGCCGCAAACCAGAAGATCCTGGAATCCGTCGTTGTCATAGTCGGCCGCGCTGCAACCATGCTTGTAACGATTTCCCTCAAAGCCGCCGGCGGCAACGGAGATATTCTCGAATTTCCAGTCGCCACGGTTGCGATAGAGAACGCTGGGATACCCTCCAAACTCATGGCCGTCCGGGCCGGTGTAGAAGCCGCCCCCCACATGAAACAGATCGACGAGACCATCTCCGTCATAGTCAATCATTCCCTGTCCGCCCCCCAGGGACTCCAGAATTGCGCGCCGCAGTTTCTGGCTGTCGTTCTTATAGGTAAAGTCAATGCCAGAGGCGGCAGTGATATCCGTGAACTTGATTGTCGCGGATGTGGAGCCGTCAGTCAGGACACGACCTGTCTTTTGATCCGGTGCGGAAGCCCCCTTCGGTCCTGGACTCTTCATGTCGGGCGCCTTGGGGCCGCAACCGGCAACTGCTCCAAGGATCGCCAAGATGAAGAGGGCTCGCGGATTCATAGTAAGGCCAGTTAAAGAATTTCACCCACTTGGAGGCTCCGATTCTCTCGTTTTCGTCATTCATTCCGTCCACGAGCCTTCCTTCGCGCCCAACGGCACTCATTCCTAACTTACGCGAGAGACATGCGAAATGTTGCCGGAGAAGTTCCTAAAACGGCAATTTCCGCTATTCCGGATAAAGCTGCGTGGAAAGATACCGCTCGCCCAGGTCGGGGAGCACCACCACAATCAGCTTTCCGGCGTTTTCCGGCCGCTTGGCTACTTGCAATCCGGCCCAGGCGGCGGCTCCGCAACTGATGCCGCAGAAGAGTCCTTCCTGGGTGGACAAGCTCCGGGAAGTGGCGGCAGCATCTTCGTCCTTCACCTGGACCACTTCGTCGATGATGTCGAGATTGAGGATGTCTGGGATGAAGCCGGCGCCGATTCCTTGAATGGTGTGTCGTCCCGGCTGCAACGGCTTCCCTTCCTTCTTTTGTGTGATGACCGGACTGTTCACCGGTTCCACGGCGATGGCCTTGAAGCTCGGCTTGCGGGATTTGATGACTTCCGAGACGCCCGTAATGGTGCCGCCGGTACCGACGCCGGCCACCAGAATGTCAACCTTCCCCTCCGTGTCTCGCCAGATTTCTTCGGCGGTGGTTTTGCGATGGACTTCCGGATTCGCCGGGTTCTTGAACTGCTGCGGCATAAAGTAGGTGTCGGGATTTTCCGCCACCAGTTGCTCGGCCCGGGCGATGGCTCCCTTCATTCCGTCCGCGGCCGGCGTAAGGATCACTTCCGCCCCCAGCGCCCGCAGCAGGCGGCGGCGCTCAATCGTCATGCTCTCGGGCATCGTCACCGCGAGCTTATAGCCGCGTGCCGCGCAGACATACGCCAGGCCAATCCCCGTATTGCCGCTGGTTGGCTCGATGATGGTGGTGTTGGCCTTGATCTTGCCGTCCCGCTCGGCCGCGTCAATCATCGCCTTGGCAATGCGGTCCTTGACGCTCCAGAGAGGATTCATGTTCTCCATTTTGACCACCACGGTCGCTACGCACCCCTCCGTGACCCTGCGGAGCTTGACCAGCGGCGTGTTGCCGATGCACTGGGTGATGTTGTCCTTGATTCCGGGGGTGGTCGTCATGATCGTCCTCTCATGGGGTGGAAAAGGGGAGTTTTGATCCCTAGTTGGAGTGTTGAGAAGTATAGCAAATACGAGCGAACAGGGTCAACGCACAGCAACGCAGGCATTGGTCATCCGGATGTGCAGGTCGCACCTTGGGTGATTCGTCGCGACGATTCACTGAAGAACGGAGGACCGCTGTTAAGCGCTAATTCATCGCCTCCCACGCCCCAATCAGCAAACTCGCCGCTCGCTCGATTTCATCTTCGGTGGTGAACCAGCCGAGGCTCAGCCGGACGGTGCCGCGGGCCACTGGATCGGAGACTCCCATGGCGGCGAGGGTGGGGCTGACGGCGGCTGATTCGCTGTGGCAGGCGGAGCCGGTGGAGGCGCAGAGTTCGGGGATGCGGTCGAGAAGTTCGTGGCCGACTACTTCGGGGAAGCTCACGCTCAGCGTGTTCGGCAGCCGGGGAGAAAGTTGAGCGTTGAGCTGCAGGTCGTCGCCGACGCCGGCTTGCAGGAGGTTCCAGAGGCGGTCGCGAAGCTTTTGCAGCCGTTCTTGCGACTGGTCGAGGCTTTTTGCCGCCAGGGAGCAGGCTCTGCCGAGGCCGACGATGTGGGGGACGTTTTCGGTTCCAGCCCGCAGCCCCGCTTCGTGCCCCGCCCCGTGCATGATGGGCTCCAAGGGGACACCTTTACGAACATAGAGAGCGCCGACTCCCTTGGGGGCATAAACCTTGTGCCCGGCGATGGTGAGCATGTCCACATCGAGTTCATCGACCATCGTGCGGATTTTGCCGACCGACTGGGCTGCGTCGGTATGCAGCAGCACATGCCGCTCGTGGCAGACTTCGGCGATGGCCTTGAGCGGCTGGATCGCGCCGGTCTCGTTGTTGGCGTGCATGATGCTGACCAGCACGGTGTCCGCCCGGAGGAGCGAGCGAATCGCGTTCGGCTGAACGACCCCCTGGCCGGTGACGCCGACGATGGAGACGTCGTAGCCAATCCGTTCCAAATAGCGGACCGGCGCGGCCACGCTGGGATGTTCGACAGCCGAGATGATGACGTGGCCACCGGCACTCCGCCCGTGATGGAGCAAAGCTCCCTTGATGGCCAGGTTGTTACTTTCCGTCCCTCCGGAGGTGAAGACAATTTCGTCGGCATCAGCCCCCAGCAGTCCCGCCACCTGCCCGCGGGCATCTTCCACCGCTTCATGAGCCGCCCGGCCGAGGGCGTGAGTGCTCGACGGGTTGCCAAAGTGCTCCGCCAGAAACGGCAGCATTGCCTCCTTCACGCTCGGTGCGATCGGAGTGGTGGCGTTGTAGTCGAGATAGAGTTGGCGCATGGAGACATTGTAGGGAAGACTCGCGGCGCAGAGAGGCGGCGGGGAAGGAAATAAGGAAATCTCAAATCTCAAACAAATGGGAAAGGAGAAGGAAAGGCAAATTTGGAAACGGCGGGTCAGAAGGGGAGCGAAGCGAAATGCTCTGTTTCTAGCTTCTCAATTCCCAATTCTCATTTGTTTGAGATTTGAGATTTCCAATTTCTGCCTTCTATCCTTTAGCTTCCCTCAGAAAGCGCTTCCGCCGAGGTTTTCACGTTGATCTGCTCAACCGCCTTGGAGAGATCGGTAATTTCCTTCACCGTGGCGTTGCGGACCGCGGCCAGGCCGCCAAGAACGCCGATCACGACGATGGTGATGAGCAGCACCCATTCCAGGGCGAGTGCCCCTTTGCGGCGGAGATTGGGTTGCTTCAATAGTGACAGAGCCAGTTTCATCGCAGTCTCCTTGATTACGAGCCGCCGACGTTGATGGCGCTGATGGCGTTGGCCAGATCCAGAAGTTCCGCATTGGTGGCGTTGCGGACAGCCGCCATGCCCCCAATGATGCCAATGACCAGCACGGTCACCAGCAGAATCCACTCCAGCGTGAGTGCCCCGCGGCGCTTGCCGCGAAGCCGATCGTTCTTTGCCATGGCCCCACCTTTGCGATTGGTCGCTTCGAAATATCGGACTGCGGACAGGGAAACGTCCGACACCCCTAAAGCACACGGCGTACCAATTCGTCGGCAATTTCGCGAAAGAGAAAGTTGCGAGCGGAAAGACGCGTGCCACAACGGCTTTAGATGGCAAGCGTTATAAACGGACTGCTGAGATTCTTCTGTGATGTTGTGAAACTGATGCGCCCCATGTTTACGCAACTGCGCAAAGCGCCAAGCAGCCGCTGCGCGAGTTCGGAAGAGGGCACCTTGAAGATCGCGTGAGCGTTCAGTTCCTGGAGCGCGGTGGTAGCGAATGTAAGGATTGTGCAGCGCTGGAATCGAGTACAATGGTGGTGGAAGGAAATGAGAAATCTCAAATCTCAAACAAATGAGAATTGGGAATTTGGAATAGAGAAATGGCGACGCCCCCGATCGCTTCCTCTTCGCTTTTGCATTTGCATGCCTTTCTCGCTTCCCCTTTGTTGGAGATTTGAGATTTCCCCTTTTTAGTAATCGTTCTTTGAGGTAGCCGTCATGCGAATCGGCATCCTGGCCCTGATTCAAGAATCCAACACTTTCATCTCGGAGCCGACGACCCTCCGCCATTTCCAGGAGGAATTGCTGGTCGCTGGCGAAGAGATGCGCAAACGGTTTGCCGGTGCCCATCACGAAATCAGCGGGATGCTGCACGCCCTGGAAGACCTGGGGGCGGAGGCAGTCCCCATTTTTGCCGCCCGGGCAATGCCGTTTGGCGTCATCGAGACGGAAGCGATTGAGACGCTTTTTTCGATGATGTTCGTGGAACTGGATAAAACGCTGGCAGCCGGCCCACTCGACGGCATCCTGGTCGCCCCGCATGGAGCGACGGTCAGCAAGCTCTATCCCGATGTGGATGGCCACTGGCTCAGCGAGGTCCGCCGCCGCGTGGGGCCGAAGGTGCCGATCATCGGGACGCTCGATCCGCATGGAAATCTTTCGCCCCAGATGGTGGCCGCTTGCGATGCCCTAATTGCCTATCGCACCAACCCGCATCTCGACCAAAAGGCCCGTGGCATCGATGCCGCTCGGCTGATGGTCCGGACCGTGGATGGAGAACGGCGGCCCACGATGGCAGCCGCGTTTCCGCCGATGGCCATCAACATTGAGAAGCAGTGCACCAGCGAGGAGCCCTGTCACTCCTTTTACAAACTGGCGGACGCACAACTCAAAGACGATCGGGTTCAGTTCAACAGCATCATGCTCGGTTTTCCCTACGCGGATGTCGCCGAGATGGGCTCGGCAATCATCGTCGTCACCGACAACGACCAGCCGCTGGCCCAGAGATTGGCGAATCACCTTGCCCATGAGCTCTGGAAGCGGCGGGAGGACTTTGTCGGCACTTTGATCAGCATTGACGACGCCTTGGACCAGGCGGTGGAAATGCCCGGTCCGGTCTGCCTGCTCGACATGGGGGACAATGCCGGAGGAGGTTCTCCCGCCGACGGCACCCACCTGGCCCACGCCATCCACGCGCGACAAATCGACCGCTCGCTTGCAATTCTGGCCGATCCAGAATCGGTGAATCTGGCGATTCAGACCGGCGTCGGCAATCGTGCCCGGTTTCAAGCGGGAGGCAAAACCGATCATCTGCACGGTTCCCCTATCGATTGCGAAGCGACCGTGCTGGGCCTTTACGACGGCAAGTTCGAAGAGCCGTTGCCTCGGCACGGAGGATTCACGGTAATGGATCAAGGGCCAACTGCGGTCATTCGGACCGATGACGGCCTGACGCTCATGCTCACCACCCGTCGCCTGCCGCCGTTCAGCCTGCGGCAGCTCACCACGTTCGGCATCAAGCCCGCGGAATTTCAGCTGCTGGTTGCCAAAGGGGTGAACGCTCCGCTGGCAGCATACCGCGAAGTTTGTCCCAGCTTCATTCGCGTCAACACTCCCGGCTGCACGACGGCCGATATCCTTTCTCTCCCCTACAACCATCGCCGTCGGCCGATGTTTCCCTTTGAGCCGGATATGGAGTGGGAGGTGTGATGGACGGGGTCGGGAGGGGTTTTCGGCGCGAAACCCCCTCCCGACCCCTTGGAGCCTACTTCTGGGCCAGATGGCCGCGGGCAGTTTGAGAAAGTTCGTCGAGCCACCATTCCGCCAATGCAGTGAGATTGGCGTTGGCATCAACGTGGCCGAGGGCATCCAGGCAAGTCTCCACGCAGGCGGCAGCGGTTCCGGCATCGCCGGTCCACCAGCGGGCAGTGGCAGCGACTGCGGTTTGCAAAGCGGCGTCTTTGGGATTAGCGGTTGCGGCGCTGGAAAGCGTGGCGATGAGCTGTTCGTAGAAGTCGAGAGCCATGGTGAGGACTTCGCGCATGCGGGCCCGCTTCTGAGCCGCTTCCTTGCCGGCGGCTTCGACGAAGGAGGTGACAGTCTTGGCCAGTGGCGGCAGATCGTAGTCTCGCTGGGCGAGGTGTTCCAGGAGCGATGCGCGGAATGCGAGGAAGTCTTCGTCGCACCAGAGCAGGGCTTTGGCTAGGCTGCCGCCGGAGAGAGTCGCCGCCTGTCGAGCGAGACTTTCATCGCTGCACGCGCCGGTGGAAACGAGAAGCTCCGCCACATCGCCTTCGGCCAGCGGACTGAAGCGAACGACCTGGCAGCGGGAGCGGATTGTGGGAAGTTGCCGCTGCTCGCTGGTGCCGATGAGGATGAGGAGCGAATGGGGAGGAGGCTCTTCGAGCGTTTTGAGCAGGGCGTTGGCCCCTTCCTGATTGAGATAGTCGGCGTCGTCGATGACGGCAATTTTGCGGCGGCCGGAAAAGGGCTTGAGAGAAATGTCGTGGCAAAGCCCTTCCCGCATGCGGTGTTCTTTATCGCCGATGAGCAGTTCCAGCGGTATGAAGTTTTTGTCCGCGGGCTTGGCAACCACTACCACATCCGGATGCGTCCCCGCCAGCACCTGGGCACATGCGGAGCATTGGCCGCAGGGGTCGAGCGCTTCCTCCGGCTGGCGATCGCACAGCAGTCCCTGCGCGAGGAGCAATGCGAACGACTTCTTGCCGATTCCCGGAGGACCCACGAACAGAAACGTACTCGCCAGCCGACCGGCGCGAAGCGTGCGGCGGAAGCGGGAGAGAACGGAGTCGTGGCCGCGGAGGTGCATGGGGAAAGAAGTCAGGAGTCAGGAGTTAGAATCTTGGTTGTGGCAGCGACGATGTTTTGATGGACAACATCCGCGGATGCGGTGGCGTCAATCACGACGATCTCGGCCGGCCGCTGGCGGGCTTCCAGCAGGAAGCCTTGCCGGACGCGTTCCATGTAGTCGAGTCCCTGGGCTTCCATCCTATCGGGTGCCCGGTTGAAGCGGGCGGCTGCGGTGGCGGCGGGGATGTCGAGCAGGAAGGTGAGCGACGGCATGATTCCATCGACCGTGACCTGTCCGACTTGCCAGACGTCGTTGGGCACAAGGCCGCCGGCATGACCCTGGTAAACGACGTTGGCCAGCAGGTAGCGATCGCTGACGACGGACTTGCCCGCGGAGAGTGCGGGGCGGATGACCTCCTCCACAAGCTGAGCCCGGGCCGCCATATACATCAGCATTTCGCTGCGGCGGTGGATGGGCGTGTCGTGATGATTGAGTAGCAGGCCGCGGAGCTGTTCCCCCAGCGAAGTGCTTCCAGGATCACGGCAGGTGACGACTTCCTTCCCTCGCGCGCGTAGCCACTCGGCGAGCAGATTGATCT
>CAYUJE010000144.1:0-16062 GCA_964444865.1 uncultured Pirellulaceae bacterium
TACGGCATGACCGCCTACTTCACGCAGCTTCAGCAGAGAGCCACGCCGCTCGGAGAAGTGCTGCTCGCCGTCGGTGATCCCGCGACGGCGCACCCCCGCACCGGCCAGCCGATTACCGCTCACCCCCTCGGGCGGCCGATGCCGGAGAAGAACGTCGCCGGTGACCGCCGTTTGGAACTCGCCGCCTGGCTCACCGCCGCGGACAATCCCTGGTTCGCCCGCAACATGTCCAACCGTGTTTGGGCCCACATGCTCGGCCGCGGGATCGTGGAGCCGGTCGATGACTTCCGGGCGACCAACCCGCCGAGCAACCCCGAACTGCTCGATGCCCTTGCCGCGCACCTTGCCACCAGCAAGTTCGACCTGCGCGAACTCGTTCGAGCCATCACCGCTTCACGCACTTACCAACATTCCACCAAGCCGAACGCAACCAACAGCCGCGACGAGCAGAATTATTCACGGACCCTCCTCAAGCGGATGGACGCCGAAGTCCTGCTCGATGCCGTCTGTCAGGCGACCGGCGTGCCCGAGAAGTTCGAAGGAGTCCCCGCCGGTTCGCGGGCGATTCAGCTTTGGGATAGCCAGGTGGACCACTATTTCCTCCGCCTCTTCGGCCGCCCTACGCGGCAGACCGCTTGCGAGTGCGAACGGGTCACCGAGCCGAGCGTGGCTCAAGTGCTCCACCTGCTCAACAGCGAGCGGGTCCAGGACAAGCTGGCCCACGAAAACGGCTTTGTGGCAAAATTGGCTCGCCGCGAATCGGAAAATAGTCGAGCCGTTGACGACCTCTATCTGGGATTATTCTCCCGCCTCCCCACCGACCCCGAGCGCCAAGTTGCGGTAGAATACCTCTCCAAGGCCGGCGATTCCGCCGCCCGCCGCACCGCCCTGGAAGATTTGGCCTGGACGATGCTGAATTCGCTCGAGTTTGTGTTCAACCACTAAGGAGAATGACTAAATCCTAATGTCTAATGACTAATGGAAAGCAAAATCCAACATTAGTCATTAGACATTAGGGCTTAGTCATTCCACTCCCATGCCCTCCACCCTCATCTCCCCCACCCAGCTCCTCCCCCCGCAACTCCTCGCCCAGCTCGAGCGCCTGGAGCTCGTCAGCCGCAAGATTTTTCGCGGCCGCATGAAGGGGGAACGGAAGAGCAAGCGCAAAGGGCAGAGCGTGGAGTTTGCCGACTTCCGCAACTACGTGGCGGGGGACGACCTCCGGTTCATCGACTGGAACCTCTACGCCCGGCTCGACAAGTTGTTCCTCAAGCTCTTCCTGGAGGAGGAGGACCTGCATTTCTTCGCCCTCATCGACACCAGCGGCAGCATGGATTTCGGCGAGCCGACCAAGCTGGACTACGCCCGGCAACTGGCGGCTTCACTCGGGTTCATCGGCCTGATTCGCGGGGCGCGGGTCAAAATCGAAACGCTCGGCAGCACGCACAAGAACCCCGGCCCCACGCTCCGCGGCCGGGCCAGCCTCTGGCGAATGACGGAGTACCTGGGGAAAATCGAAGCGGGCGAAAACGTGCCGCTCTCCACCGGCGTGAAAAACTTCTGCCTGCGGAACACCGGCAAGGGAATCTTCATCCTCATCACCGACCTGATGGACAAGGAGGGGTACGACAAGGCCCTCCGCTTCCTCGTCGCCCAGCAGATGGACGTCTACGTCATCCACGTCCTCTGCCCCGAGGAAATCAGCCCCGACCTGAAGGGGGACCTCAAGCTCGTCGACTGCGAGGACAACGACCAGGCCGAAGTCACCGTCAGCCGCCCGCTGCTGGACAAATACAAGCGGACCCTCGCCAGCTTCATCGACGGGGCCCGCGATTTCTGCAACCGCCGCGGCATGAACTACCTCATGACCAGCACCGACACGCCAGTGGATAAGTTGGTGGCGAGTTATTTGAGGAAGCGGGGGTTGGTGAGGTAGCTCATGAAGGAGCCGCGGAAGTCAGTCCAAATCTCATTTATTCTCGGGCATGGCTGATTATGGGTCGGCAGCTTCCAATCGTTGCGACTCCTGCGGACGAACGCCAGCTTCTCGAGTTTGTTCAGTCTCTTTCGCCAATTCGCGTATTCGTCCCATTTGCGAAGGACGTTAATAGTCTTTGGATAGATGATTGGGATCACGCGAAAATTGACGGATTCCACTTCAACATCTGGTTACAGTCATTTGTTTGGGAACCGGAGTACAAACAGACCGGTGGACCACGATGTCCGAAGGAGCGCACTGGATTGTGGTATGTCTCGAACGCTTCCAGCGCGCCAGTGATAGAGGTTTCCAGACCCCTGGAGAATGGCTTAAGTGGTGGGCGCGTTTATTGGGGAAGTGATTTTTCTGCTCCAAATGGGCTCAATTACGATGCGTCCGCTTTTGCAAGAGTCGTTGATCGAATCTGGAAATGGGTGCGTCGTAATGGTCGTCGGCAATTATCGGAAAACAGGCCGGCAGGGCCCTATTTGCTGCCCGACGCCTGGCATCAATTCAGCAAAAGTTTGTAGCGTGGTTAGGCGCGACGGACTGACGAGCAGTGACATGTTTCCTCGGCCTAATAATATTCAAAACGCGTCACAGTCATAGGCTCTACCAGCGCGAGGTCGGCGGGGGCCGTTGTTGTTGGCGGGTCTTGGCTAGTGCAAAATCAGTTCACCGACCGACGCGAGGTCGGTGGGGTCTGAGGCGGTTCATTGTGGACGCACTCCCTCTTCCTCTTCTGCCCCACCGACCTTGTGTCGGTGGACAAATGATTTTGCACTAGAATTCCGCCAAAATGATCGACTGGCCCCACTCGGCCTCGTGCCGGTGGACCGGATGATTCCCCGGCTCATTTCTCCCGGCGATCTAGCAGTGGGAAGAACTTCCCACAGGGCGCGATTGTAAGATTCCAGAGGAGAATATCAATTTAGATTTGGAGAATTCGCGAGCGAATTCTCATGCCGCTATTTTTGCGTAGGAACGGCTTCCGGCCGTCCATCAGTAAAGATTCTCCTCCGGCCGTTCGGCAGCCTGCTTGGGCAAATCAAAGGAGGCAAACCAAAGCGGAGGGGACTTTCCTAATTCTTGCGGAAGGGGACTGGACAGTGCCAACGGGAATGTAGAGTCGAGAAGTGGCGCGGTGGTTCAGAGGCGATGGCCTCTGGACTTCGTTTCCACTTCCCGCTCATCGAACCGGACGGGGGGATTTCCCGCATCCGGCTTTCGGACAAGATGCCGGCAGTCGCTTGCGAGAACTGGGGACGAGAGTCGTCAGATTCAGTAGACCCAACTTGTCGGTCAGGTGTTGGTCGGGGAACTGATAGTAGCCCCGAGCCTGAATCTTGAACTTCCGCCCGAGCCACTGACGGACCCGGTGGACCGCATGGCGATGGACCACGCGATAGGCCGGGCTGAGGGTTCCGTAGCTGAAGTAGTTTGCCCATCCTCGGAGAACGGTGTTCACCTGATAGATGAGGGCTTCTTCGCGGGCGAAGAGTAGCACGCCCACTCCCACCGCACTGAGGCGACTCCTTACCGGGGCAGGACTTTCACCCGCCTGAAAACAACTACTTGACTTTCCACGAAGCAAGTATACATTTGTTGTAGTTGGCGAAATGGCTGGGCGAGGCTCCTCAACGGGGAGGCGCGGCGAAGCTCTTGGGCATCCTGGTGGTATTCAATTAACCTGGCGCGGCCGGAGCTGCGCCGGGGAATTAACAAGGAAGACTGGAGAAGGTCGGAGCATGTTGGGTGCATGGAGCGGAGTTCAATGCACGCGGTAACCGCGCCGCCCTGAAAACTTTTTTCAAGGAAAAGAAAGCCCCTCACGCGTACGTTGCGCTGCGCTGCATGCACCCTGCGGAACTCCCAAAACCCCTTGACCGCGGAAGGGGGTGGTGCAAAAGTCGCCTGGGTGAAAGTCGCAAGTCAAGGATGATCCTGGGTTTGCAAAAATCGGTTCCTCGACTTTTTCACCACCACATTTTTTGCTTGTTCCCAAGCGGAGCTTGGGAACGAGGATTGGGGGCGGGGAATGCCATGAATCAGAATTGGGGCGATGCATATAGGTTGCGGCGACGTGAATCAACACAGGTGGTTATGGCTTAACAGTTCGTAAACGTTGAATCGTCGTAAGTCCCAAGAAAAACGTGCCATGAATCATGAATCGAGACTCCCTTTGGAGGGTGATAAGTCGCTGGGCGGGGCATCACCCCTGCGGCATTGGGGATGTCGCCGGTATACTTAGGCGTCGGTTCGCACAAGTTTTTCAGGACTGCGCGGCAGGCGGGCAAGGTCACGGCAGGGAGCAGCCGCAAGTCATTTAATAGCAGAAGGTTGCGTCGGTCATGGGGAAGCAATATATCTACAGCATCGAGCGGCTCACGAAGAATCATGGGCCGCGGGAAGTGCTCAAGGAAATCTGGCTGGCGTTCTATCCGGGGGCCAAAATCGGCGTCTTGGGGCGGAACGGCTCCGGCAAAAGCACGCTCCTCCGCATCATGGCCGGCATGGACAAGGATTTCGACGGCACCGCCGCCCTCGCCGGCGGCTTCACCAGCGGTTATCTCTCGCAAGAGCCGCAGCTCACGCAGGGGAAGAACGTCTGGGAGAACCTGCAGGAAGCGATCGCCCCGCGGCGAAAAATGCTCGACCGCTACAACGAAATCAGCGGCCTCCTCGGCGAGCCGATGGACGAGAAGAAGATGGAAAAACTGTGCGACGAAATGGCTCGCCTGCAGGACCAGATCGACGCCACCGGTGCGTGGGAAATCGACCGCGAACTCGAAATCGCCATGGACGCGATGAACCTCCCCGACCGCGAAGCCGATCCCGGCATTCTCTCCGGCGGCGAACGTCGCCGCGTCGCCCTCTGCAAGCTGCTGCTTCAAAAGCCCGACTTGCTGCTGCTCGACGAACCGACGAACCATCTCGATGCCGAGGCGATCAACTGGCTGGAGCGGCACCTGGCGGATTACGCCGGCACGGTCGTGGCCGTCACGCACGATCGCTACTTCCTGGACAACGTCGCCAAGTGGATTCTGGAACTCGACCGGGGCCAGGGCATTCCGTGGGAAGGAAACTACTCCTCCTGGCTTGTGCAGAAGCGCGATCGGCTGATCAAGGAAGAGAAGGCGAGCGAGGCCCGGCAAAAGACGCTGGCCCATGAACTCGAATGGATTCGGATGTCCCCCCGGGCCCGGCAGGCCAAGAGCAAAGCCCGCATCAAAGCTTACGAACAGATGTCCCAAGAGCGGTTCGAGGAGAAGCTGGACGAATTCGAAATCCAGATTCCGCCGGGAAAACACCTGGGGGACCTCGTTGTCGAAGCGGTCGGCGTCACCAAGGGTTATGACGACAAAATCCTGATCGACAACCTGTCCTTCCGCCTCCCCGCCGGCGGCATCGTCGGTGTCATCGGCCCCAACGGTGCCGGCAAGACAACGCTCTTCCGCATGATGACCCAACAGGAAAAGCCCGACGGCGGCGAGCTGCGCATCGGCCCCACCGTCGAGTTCGGCTACGTGGACCAGAACCGCGACGCCTTGGCTCCGGAGCAGACCGTCTACGAAGTCATCTCCGGCGGCAACGACAACTTGGAAATGGGTGGCAAGAAGGTGAACGCCCGGGCCTATGTCTCGCGGTTCAACTTCCGCGGCCCCGACCAGGAGAAGAAAGTGGGCGTCCTCTCCGGCGGTGAACGGAACCGGGTCCACCTCGCCAAGCTCCTCCGCTGCGGCAGCAACGTGCTGCTGCTGGATGAACCGACGAATGATCTCGATGTCGATACCTTGCGGGCCTTGGAAGAAGCCATCTTGAACTACGCCGGCTGCGTCGTCGTCATCAGCCACGACCGCTGGTTCCTCGATCGGCTGGCGACACACATCCTGGCCTTCGAAGGGGACGGCTACGTCCACTGGTGCGAAGGAAACTTTCAGACCTACGAAGAACAGCGCAAGCAGCGCCTCGGCATCGCGGCCGATGAACCGCATCGGTTCAAGTACAAGAAATTGCAGCGGTAAGACGACACTGCACGCTAGCACGTTTTTCCGCCTTGCCCCTTTTCCGCCCTCTTCCCTATACTCCCGCCCCGCGCGATTCCGCGCGGCCGCTCGCTGGAAAGGAGGAAAGGTATGGCACGGTATTACGTTACCTTCGCGCTGGTGTGGGTCGTTTCGGGAACGGTTCAGGCACAGACCGGTTCGCCCGGACCACGGCGGGCGGCTATCACTGCCCAAGGCGTGACATCCCCCGGCGCGACCCCCGGCCGTGGCGGAATATCCCTTTCTCCAAACCGCACAGGAAGCACCTTCAATTCCTCGGGCGATAATTCCACCCTGTCCGCACCGGCCTTTCCGCGGCTGACGAATGTGGGAACCGGCGGAAATAGCGGCTCGTCCTTTTCGGGCAACTCTTCGTTCTCCGGCAACTCGTCCTTCGGAAATAATTCCTCCTTCGGTAACTCCAGCAACAACGCGACTGCCTCGTCTGCCAATTCGCTGTTCGGCCGTCCCTCGGTTTCCCCTTCCAGTCAGCCTGGCTATTTCACGGCCGATTCGCGGGCCGGAATTTTCGCCAGCACCAAGACCAACTTCCAGCCGGGTGTGTTGCGAGTGGTGAAGGGGAGCGGCACGCTGCCGTCGGACGGCGGCCAGGTCTGGCGGGAATACGACATTTCCCCGTACACCTCGCGCACTAAAAACCAGGACAAGCCGGAGCAGGCGGTCATCGACTGGATTCTCCGCGAGACCGGAACCGACGTTTGGTTTTCGGAGCCGCTGGGCATTCTCTGCGCCGGCCGCAATACGCTGCGGGTCTATCACACGCCGCAGATGCAGGAACTGGTGAACGAAATCGTGAAGCGCCTTGTCGAGAGCGACATGGAGCCCCACTCCCTCGCGGTCCGACTCATGACCATCAGCAGCCCCGCCTGGCGGACTCGCGCCCTCCCGATGATGCGGTCCATCGACATTCAATCCCCCGGCGTGGAAGCCTGGCTCCTCTCCCGCGAAAACGCCGCCGTGCTGGTCGGCGAACTGCGCCAGCGGGGGGACTATCGCGAGAACGTCACTCCCAACTTGCAAGTCCAAAGCGGCCAGACGGAAACAATCTCTCGCACGCGGCCGCGGGTCTATCCCCGCTCCGTGCGGCCCGTCAACTACTTCCCCGGAATTGAAACGGTCAACGGCCAGATCGAAGAAGGCTTTGCCCTGCAACTCAGTCCGCTGATGTCGCTGGACGGCCGGACCTGCGATGCCGCTATCAAGTGCAACATCGACCAGGTGGAACGCCTGGTGCCGGTCAACGTCGACGTCAACGTCGGCGGCCAGAACCAGCGGGCGCAAATCCAGGTGCCGCAACTTGTCAGTTGGCGGTTTCAGGAACGCTTTCGCTGGCCGGCGGATCAGGTACTGCTCCTCTCCTGCGGAGTCGTCGCGAGCCCGGCCGGCAACAACTCCGGCGGTGGCCCTCTCGCCTTGCTGGGTGCTTTGAATCCGACCGGCGAACGAGCCGACGCCCTGTTGATGATCGAATGTCGCGGCAAGGCGAGCGAAGCGGTGCTCGACTTCGGCCTTCCCCCGGCGGCCCAGCAAGCGATGCGCAACGCGACCCCCACAACCGTCATCACCGCCACTCCCAACACCGGCTTCACGCCGCCGTCCAATTCTCCCTATGTTCGCAGGCAGTACTAGCGGATGAATCTCGAATTCCGAAATCCGAATGACGAATGGCGAAGGCGGCTTTGCGCCAGACGGAATGTCGCTGCGCTGTTGTTGGTTCTTCTTTCGGCATGGTTGACCGGTTGCGGCGCACTGCGAAATCCCTTCGCCTCGCGCAGCTCCTCGGTCATCGAAAATCCTCTGTTCGTGCCGGCGATGGACCGGGAGTTCATTTGGAACCAAACGGTCGATGCGGTGGACGATTATTTTCGCATCGAGCGTGAAGAGCGGGTTCGCCTGATCGGGGGCGTCCTTACCGAGGGACGGATTGATACTCATCCCCTGACCGGCTCCACGCTGCTGGAGCCGTGGCGAAATGACTCGACGCCGGGCTACGAGAAACTCCACGCCACGCTGCAATCCATCCGCCGCCGCGGAACCGTCCGGGTGATTCCGACCGAAGGAGGCTATCTGCTCGACGTGCATGTGCTCAAGGAACTCGAAGACCTCGACAAACCCGAGCACGCGACCGCGGGAGGAGCGACCCTGCGGCACGATGGCTCGCTGGTGCGGCAGGAAGGAGCCGCCGGCCGCTATAGCGTTTCGCTCGGCTGGACTCCGATTGGCCGGGACCTGACGCTGGAACAGAACATTCTCGCGGACCTGCAAGCCCGGCTCAATGTGATCGGTCATGTTGCCCCCCTTCCGGCAACCGATGTCATCGAAGAAGTAAAGCCAGGCGTTCGCTCCAAGAAGCTCGAACTCGAAACTCTCCCCGATCCGCAATAGTAGTCCGCTCACTCCTGTGACCGGCGAGCGGCCTGCGTTAGCGGGCCGGTCACTCGGCACATGAAAAGACGTATTGGCAAGTGCGGACTCACCGGCCAGCTTACGCAGGCCGCTCGCCGGTGAGTCTTGTCGAACGAATCAAACCTAGAACGAATCGTCTTCATCACGATCACGATCGCGCGGAGGTCCGCGATCCGGCCCACGGTCGCCGCCGCGATCGCCGTCACGAGGACCACCTTCCGGTCGACCACGATCGCCGCCGCGCGGGCCCCCTTCTGGTCGTCCTTCAGGACGCCCTTCCGGGCGACCGCCACCGGGAGGTCCTCGGCGAGCTCCGTCGCCATCGCGACCACCCGGAGGTCCACCCGGGCCGGGTCCGCGGCCGCCAAAGCCGGGTCCGCCACCGGGCGGCCCCATTCCCGGTCCGCCCATGCCGCGACCCATTCTCATTCCGCTCGATCCGCCCATACCTCGACCCATTCCAGGTCCACCCATGCCGGGGCGAGGCCCACCGGGGCCTCCCATCGAGGGACGTCCGGGGAAACCACTGGGGCCGCTGCCGCGGTCATGTTTCAAGGATTCGATTTCTCTGAGGATCCTTTCCAGCTTGCGATCGATCTCATCCATTCGCTGCATGACGGCGGCAGGACCATATTCGTTGGGACCGCGTCCGCCGCCGCGGGGACCGCCACCCTCGGGTCCTCCGGGTCCACGACCTGGACCACCGCCCGGTCCACGCCCCGGTCCGCCATCAGGCCCGCCCGCTCGCGGACCACGAGGACCACCAGGAGGAGGTCCATCCGGACCACGTCCACGATCATCAGGGCGACGTCCTTCGGGACCACGATCACTCGGGCTCCGGCCATCCGGTCCACCACGACCATCTACACCACGCCCCGGACCGCCATCACGCGGACCTGCGTCACGAGGACCTCGATCACCATCACGGGGGCCCTCGCCCCGAGGACCGCCATCGCGCGGACCTCGATCACCATCACGTGGTCCGTCGCGGTCTGGGCCGCGCCGGTCGCCATCACGGGGAGCACCCGGAGGGCCTCCCAATCCGCCCGGCTGGAAGGCGGTCAGGCCTTCTTCCAGCACTGGTGCCTCGTCTTCGCCAAACACTGTGCCAGCCGCAAAGAGTGCGGCAGCCACCGGGAAGCTCAAAGCCGCCCAGCGTCCCCATGTCCAAAGTCGTTTCATGTCGCTTTCTCCAAAAAAGTGTGGAACCCTATCCCCAATCGATCCCCCAAAACTTCCGTCTGCCAAATACACTAGCCCGACGCGCAAGCGAGGGAATTCCGCGCCGCACCTTCAAAAACGGCGTTCTCCGCTGCCGAGCGTCACACCCTCGCTTGCGCGTCGGGCTAGTGTGATCTACCCCTCTCCCAAAGGGAGAGAGGACTAAAAACCGAGGTCGTCCTCGTTGCCGACCAGTTCGGCCAGTCGCCTTTTGATGATCTGCTCCTTCGCTTCGTTCCGTTTGGTCATCGCTTCGTGAAGTTTTTTCAGTTCGTCTTCCATCCGCTTAATCTGCAATTCGCGGCGCTTCTGGCGGATGTCGAAGTGCTTGTTGACGACTTCGGTGAGTTCCGCTCGAATCTTTTCGCGATCGTCCTTCTTTGCTCCTCGCAGTGCATCGGCAAGTTCTCGCGTTTGTTGATCGAGCTCAAAATCCGAACGATTGAGCGCGGCCATCTCGGGATCTTCCGGAAAGAACTCTCCTCCCCCTGGCCCCATACCCGGTCCACCGGGGCCGCCAGGACCAAAGCCTTGCCCGAATCCGCCGGGACCACGACCGCCACGCCCTTCGCCGCCTGGACGAAATCCAGGGCCGCCGGGGCCGGGACCGTCGGGACCGCCTGGCCGACCGGGACCAGGTCCGCCGGGACCGAATCCTCCTCGCGGAGGCTGGCCCTCGCCCCGCGGGGGCGGCGGACGATCGCGCGGAAAGTCGGGGTCGCCGTCGTCTCGCGGCGGCGGACGATTGGGATCTCCCCCATCGCGCCGCGGCTGTCGCGGCGGAGCACGTTCTCCCTTCGCTTCGCCCGGGGGCGGCTCTTTGGCCTTGGGTTCCTGCGCAGGAACATACGAAATCGCCAGCAGCGTCAAGCCGATGCCAACGATCGAAAAAATGAGTCGTTTCATGTGTCGCTCCAATTTGAAATACAGGTCTCGCACAGAGACACAAAGGCACAGAGGTTTTTTCTTCTCTTCGTCTCTGTGCCTTCGTGCCTTTGTGTGAGATTTTTCTTGGTTCTGATGAATTGCATATCCTTCGAAACGCTACAGCGCTCCCGCGTCCAAATCTTCCGCCATCTGTTTGAGCTGGTAGTTCAACGTGGAGATCGAATCGTCGAGCGGCAGGGCCTGGTTATCTTGCAGAGTTTGCATCTGGGCTGCAGCGACGGAGATTTGGGTGTCGAGCGAGTCGTCCCAGTTCCAAACGTGGCCGTCGTTCTCATTGATCCCCGGATGTGCAGGAGCTTCCACGGTCGGCGAGAGTTCTGTCTTGGGTATCACCGCCAGGTTGTTTTGTTGCGGAGCGACTTGGGGTGTCTTGGGCCTGGCGACGGGCTGCTTGCCGAGCTGTCCGCTCGTGAGCGCGACGACCAACAGCAGCGAAGCCGCCAGTGCGCCGCCAACGAGCGCGGCTATCACCATCCAACCGCTGCCGGCCCGCTTTGTTTCGGCAGCGGGTGGAGAAGCGGCGACTTCTCGCTGCAATCTGGCCACGACAGCCGCCTCGTCGATGGGACCGCTGCTCTTTTCGAGTGCCGCCGTCAGCACGTTCCACCCTTCGCGAAGCGCAGCGGTTTTGGCATCGAGGTTCTGCATGGACGCACGCGAAGTCGCCAGTTCCAGTTGCTTCAGTTCGTCGTCGATATTCATCTTCATGAGGCGTTCTCCGCCATAAGTTTTCGCAGTGCTAATAGTCCGCGGCGAGCGTGACTGAGCGCGGTGCTCAGCGGGCAGCCTACGACCTGGGCGATTTGGCCAAAGTCCATCTCGCCGTAATACCGCAGCAGCAGCACCCGCTGCTGAAGCTCGGTCAACTGGTCGAGCGCCTGCCGCAATTCGACCTGCGACTCTTCCCGCACCAGCCGCTCTTCCGGCTGCGGCGAGCGTCCCGCCGGTTCGAGCTGCCGCCAGGTTTCCTCGTCCACCGTCTGTTCTTTCCCCTGCCGCCGCGCCCGGTCGCAAACCAGGTTGTCGGCAATCCGCAGCAGCCAGGCCCGTTCATGCCCCTGCTCCTGATAGCGGTCCCGCGCCTGCCAGGCCCGGCGAAAAACCTCTTGCAGCAGGTCATCCGCCACGTCCGGCCGGCGAACCAACCCCAGCAAATACCCGCGCACGAACCGGCCATGCTCGCGCACCCAGCGCGAAACCGCTTCACGGTCGATGGCAGGAGGTTCGGGAGAGGGCATTGCTACTTAGATTAACGGGACCAAAAAGGAAATATTGCGGCTGCGAGCAAATAATCTCTATTAAATTCTTACTCTTACTCTTACTCCTACTCTTAATCTTAATCCTCCTCTCCCCCGCGCCGCCGAAACCACGGGCTGTTTAACGCCAAGTCGCGGAGACGCAAAGGAGAGGAAGAGGGAAGGGACACGGAAAACACGGAAGACACGGTTTAGGATTTTGATTTTCAGGTCTTCATCCGTGTTCATCCGCGTTTTCCGCGTCCCATAACCGCTTCTCCTGCTGCGGTTATATTTGGTGTTCAGCGCCAGGTGCCTGCGTCTTTCGCTACAATTCCCGATTAGGTACAGCCTGTGGAGCCTGCCGTGAGCAACAACCCGTATCAGTCTCCCAAGGAGCCAGAAATCCGAAAGGGTCGTTGGATTCCCTTGATCTGGATTGGGGCCGCTATCTTGCTCGCCATCTTCGCATTTTTCATTTGGGTCAACATCACCGTCAATCGTCAAATTGACGACTACTATTTTCCCAAAGCCGCCCCATGAGATTCTTGAGGCCCCAGAAAATCTCGCACAGAGGCACGAAGGCACAGAGGTTTGGTTAGGAATCTTTGCCAGGGGCAGGTAGTAAGCATCATGCTTTCCCCCTCTGTGCCTTGGTGCCTCTGTGTGAACCACTCTTTGATTTTTCTTCCCAATTCTTGAAATCCCAGAGAATCTCACACGGGGGCACGAAGGCACAGAGGGGGAAAGGCAGGACGGCAAGAAGTCGCGGCGAGTTGGATTGAATTCGTCTCGCTGCTCCATTAATCTCTTCGATGCCCTCTGTCCCTTCGTGCCTCTGTGCGAGATGGTCTTCCCCTTCCCTCCTTGCAGGACGATACCATGACCCATAACGAACTTTCCAGCATCATCATCAGCACGGCAATCGATATTCATCGCAAACTGGGGCCGGGATTGCTTGAGTCGGTCTACCTGGCGGTGCTTGAATACGAGCTCAAGAAGCGGGGCCTCGTGGTGCAGAAAGAGGTCCCCGTTCCTGTTCAGTGGGACAATCTCTGTTTGGAGATTGGCTTTCGAGCCGACCTGATCGTCGAGGGAATGGTCCTGATCGAACTCAAATCCGTCGAACAAGTGGCGGCTGTCCACAAGAAGCAAGTTTTGACGTATATCAAACTCACCGACCTGCGTCTCGGTTTGCTGGTAAACTTCGGCGCGGAACTGCTCAAGCACGGCATCACCCGCATCATCAATGGGACGATCGAAGGCGAGCAAACCGACCTGATCCAGGACCAGTGAGCGAAAGAGTCTCACACAGAGGCACGAAAGCACAGAGGGAGGAGGGCAAAAGTAACGCCGATGCGAATGCAAAACACTAATTGCTAAGGGTCGAATGTTAAGAATCGTTCTATCTGACAGTTTGTATTTAGCTTTTGGAATCCTCTCCCCTCTTCCTCTGTGCCTTCGTGCCTCTGTGTGAGCCATTCTTGCCCTTCCTGTTGAGCCCCCATGTTCACATTTCGCCGGCCGTCGGACGACCAAGTGCGGGAATACCTGCTGTCTCTCAAGGACGCGCCGTTGTCCTATGCGGCGGTCGACTGTACTCGGGATGAACGGCAAGCAGAGCCGATTCCGCGGGGCTTCAACCGCGATCACGAGCGAGTGCTGCTTGGCAAAGGCGAAGCGACCTTTCGCCGCGCCAGTCACGCGATTCAAACCTGGCAAATGATGCCGCCGAGCGTGGTGCAGCCTTGTCCAACCGGCGTGCCGATTGAAGAAGGGGCCATGGTGTGCAATCTGTTCCGGGCCTGGACCCTCGGCGGCTGGCTGGTGCTGCCGACGCGGATTCTGTATCTGGTCGACGAGACGACCGGCGACTTCTCCCGCAGCGGGTTTGCTTACGGCACGGTTCAAGGTCACTGGGAACATGGCGAAGAGCGCTTTCTGATTGAATGGGATCGGCGCGATGACTCCGTCTGGTACGACCTGCTCGTCTTCTCCCGCCCCCGGCACCCGCTGGCAAGGCTGGCGTATCCGTATTCGCGGTATGAGCAGGGGCGTTTCCGGCGGCTCTCTTGCCTGGCCATGCAACAATTCGTCTAACGCCAAGTCGCGAAGATGCAAATACGCCAAAGGGGAAGAAAGCCGTGTTGGCAAAATGATGGATGGCAAAATCATGAAAGCACAGGCGCGGGGGCGAGTAAGAAACAGGGAATGAGGCACGGCCTCCCTCTCTTCTTCTCTTATGATTTTGCCATCCATCATTTTGCCATCCCCCTTCCCTTTGCATCTTCGCGCCTTGGTTCGTTCGCGTTAAATCCGATTGATCACCGGCAACATCCGGATCACGCCTCCCGCATTCTGCTGCGCAATGATTGCCGCGTACGCCGCGGCGTCGATCTGGTCGCTCGGTTGATCGTCACGGCCCGTCCAGGAGAGGAGTTCCGCTTCGAAGTCGAGCCGCCAGGTGTTGTTGAGTTGCGGCAGCAGCATTTCCCCCTGCTCGAACTTGAGAATCAGCGGCGCGGCCCGCGTGAGCTTGTCTCGGCCCGCCGTGTTCACGGTTTCAATCGGCAACTCCGGGTGCAGAATATCGACCGCGGCCTCTCCCAGTTTTTCGTTCTCGATCCAGAGCCGCTCGGGTTTCCACGCGCGGTGAATCTCGCGAATCACTTTCACCAGCCCATCAAAACCGACGCGGCCGCGCCATGAGTGCCGCAGGAACAGGTACTTACTCGCTTCTCCCCATGGCTGGTCCCAAACTTGAATCACGCTGTGACTCGCCGGCCGGCCGCGGCTCTCGCGGGCTTTGTCGGCGCTGGTCCCCGCCGGGTCAATCGTGCAGAACCGGCGGCACTCCGCGGTTGGAATCGCGGCAATAACTCGGCCGTCGGGAGAACGGATTTCGAGCTGCTCCGCGCGGTACGGGGTCGGGAGGGGTTTTCGCGGCGAAAACTCCTCCCGACCCCTTTTCACTTCCACAAGGTAGTAATACCGCAGCCAACTCTGCTGAAACACTCCTTCCTCGTGCACGCTCCAATCGCCGTTCATCAGCCGTTCGCGGAGCACGGACGGAAGATGAGCCAGCGAACGGCGATACACTTTCTCGCTCAGGCCTGGATTGTCGGCAATGCGAGCGGGAACAAACGCAGGGGTCAGGAGACAGGAGTCAGGTGTCAGTGAAGAGGAGGAACCAGTGTCTTCCTGACCCCTGGCTTCCACGAACCTCCCCTTCACCCACACATGCCCAATCCCGCCCGGGTTGCTCGCACACCGCATCCGCAGCGGCACATCAAGGTCCTTCACCTTCCGCAGGCGGCTGAAGAGAAACAGATAATCGTCCTCGGCGAATTCGGTCAGCTCATCGAACGCGATGAACTGAAACTCGCTGGAGCCGTAGCGGTACTTGTCGAGCCCGGTCGCCAGGTAGCCGAACGTAAGCGTCGCGCCACTGGGAAACGTCCACTGCCGGCGGCTCGCATTCCAAACTGCCCCCGAGTCCGCCAGCCACTCCAGCGATCGGGGAATGAGCCCACCCGCCAATTGCAGCCGCTGCGTATCCTTGCGAAGAATCAGCGCCGCGTAGCCGGGCGTATGCACATATTGCAGCGCCGCCATCAAGAGCGCCTCGCTCTTGCCCCCGCCAGCCGCCCCGCCGTAGAGGGCTTCGAGGCAGTCGAGGTCCAAAAACTGCCGCTGCCTCGCCGACGGCGTGTGGGGAAGCGTGAGCGGCTCGATCATCGTCAGGTGAACGCCGTTCGATGAATCGGGACGCTGGGTGAAGTAGGAACAAGTGGATTGTGTTGACATGAGAGATTCTCCGCAAAGTAGCCGCACGCGGCCTCGCGTGCTGGCTTCGGATGGAGCGTGGGTTAAGCAGCCGACACGCGAGGCCGCGTGTGGCTACGGCATTAGTTCTCCGGCTTCTTCAGGTAAATCAGGTGGCCGCCGGGGCCGAGAACGGTGACGTAGGTCGGCGGTTTGCGGATTGGGCTGGGGGGCCGTGATACATCGGATTCAGGCCTCGTTGCGGCAGCGGGCGATAAATCAGGTCGCTCGCCGGAAGCTGCGTTCTGAACAGGACTTACGACTTCCGTAACGGCCGAATTCTGATTCGCCGCGGGGGTGTTTTCCACATTTCCTGATTCATCTCGCGTAGGGTGCATGAGGCTCTGCGAAATGCACGCGGGATCCATGTTGCCCTGGGGTT
>CAYUJE010000145.1:0-3261 GCA_964444865.1 uncultured Pirellulaceae bacterium
GATGAGGTCGGTGACGAAGCGGAACAGCGTGGTGGGGTCCACATTCATCGCCAGCGGCAGCCGGTGCATGTTGGTTTCGGTGCCATAAGGAACCGTGGGGAGCAGGACGACCTTGCCACCTTTGTTATGGGCGGCCTCGCAGATTTTCTCGCCGACGACGGTTCCTTCAAAGAGGTCCGTGCCATACGGCAGATGCAAGTTATGCGGCTCCGTCGCCCCCAGCGGCAGGACAGCCACTTCGTAAGGGTTGGCTTTGGTGTAGGCGTAGTTGGTTTCGGCAAGGATGTAAGGACGCATAGTTTTTGTAGGGTGTATGAGCGGAGCGAAATACACGCGTTAGAGATGAGTTCAGGAGTGAAGGTAACGAGGATCGTGGAGCTGTTTACGCGTGCATTGCGCTGCGCTTCATGCACCCTACCGTTTTACGGTTCTATTTGTTTTCCAATTGCTTCCAGCTGATAGTCGCTGGGGAAGTCGCGGACGAGGTAGCGTTCGGGGTAGGTGCCGGTTGGTTCCATCAGGTTGCCGACGATCTGCTGCACGTGCTCCCAGGAGCCGCCGGCGACGATTTCTCCTTCCTTGGCCCCCTTGGGGCGGAAGAAGAAGATGGAGTCGGTCTGCGGCAGCAGGATGTCGAGCCCTTCGGACCAGACGCTATAGCTGGAGACCTGGCCGGAGGCTTTGTTCTGCATCGCGTTGAACTGGGCGACGTACAGGCCGGCTTTGGTGGCGGCATGGACTTCGTCGAGTAATTCTTTTTGGTCGTTGTATTCCGCCCCCACCGTCCGGAGGCGCAACTCATGCAGCTTGGCAAACGACGGCGAGGAATGGGGTGGCAGCCAGGGTTGCCATTCGTCCCCTTCCAGCCGCAGGGCAACGGTGCTGATGGGGCGGGGTTTCTCGTGGGAGTCTTCCGCGATTTTGGCCATGATCCCCAGTCCGTGTTCATCCTCGGAGCCGGTGACGACGAGCGTGTCCCGGTTGGGGACCATCGCCACATAATCTCCGTTCACTTTGAAGCGGCGGATGAGGTCGAGCATGACGAGGCGCGAGGCATCGTAGTTGTCGCCGGTGGCCGAGGCATAGACGCAGTCGTCGAGCGTGGCGAAGGCGACTTCCCCCATTTGCTCCAGGTTGTGACGAGCGGCTTCCACCGCCTCGTAGAACGAGACCTGCCAGGCATCAAGGTCGGTCTGGCTGATGGTTCGCATGGCCGAAGGAAGGTCATAAACCAGCGAGAGGGCCAGATGCTCGCCGATGACCTGCTGCGGCACCTCCAGGGCGTCGTTCCCCCGAACCTTCGCCTGCAGCAGCACCGATTCCAGATAAAAGCGGCTGCGAATGACCGGCAGCAGGTCGGGATGGATGTCGTCGAACTCGGCGGGCAATTCGTAGCTCTTGGTGGAGATGCAGTTCCGCAGGAACCGCCGCAAAACGGCGTCCCGCTCGTTTTTCTCGGCCCGGCAGTATTCCTGGAAAATGTTCCCCAGATTGATAAAACCGTCGTCCGGGCGGGCAATTTGGAACCGGTCGGCGTTATAGACGTACTGGCTGGCCGGATCGATTTTCCGAAGCTCTGACAGCACAATCTGCGAGAATTTCTCCTGCGTCATGGGGCCGGAAAAAAAATCGAAAATTCCCATGGTGAGCGGCGACTAAAGTAGCGGAGAATGGTTGCGGCTCGTCCGCGGGATGATTGCGCCATGGATGGCAACGAGAAACCTCATTATGGCAGCGAAAGGTCGGTTTGAAACCTGGGCATGGTCGTGATGCCGCTTCCCGTCCTGATTAGGCTGTGGACTTTAGAATGCAGAATCCCAATAAGCCCCGCTGGTATCAATTCAGCCTCCGAACGCTTCTTTTGGTGATATCGGCGATTTGTCTGGGGCCGGGTGGCTATGTCGCCTACAAACAGGGGAAGGCGAAGGAGATGCAGCAGACGGTAGCGGCCATTGAAAGCCTGGGGGGCTATGTCTTTTATGACGAAAGTGTTCCGGTCCGATCCGGGCTCAAGAAAATGATCCTAGGGGATGATTCGTTTGGAAATGTCAGCGGCGTGGACTTCAATCCGCTCAAGACCGAGAACCGGCAAATCACGGATCGCGACCTGCGACTACTAAGGTCCTTCCCACGCCTGAATCATCTGGTCATCAAAAACTGCCAGCAGGTCAGCGACGACGGGCTGAGCGAGCTATCCCGGCTGTCGAACTTGCAGTATCTCTACCTCAACGATACGCCCATTACCGATGCCGGCTTGGCGCACCTCGCCGCGCTCAAAAACCTCAAGGAACTTTCCCTGACGGATACGAAAGTGACCGGTGCTGGATTGGTGCAACTTTCCGGCCTGACCAATCTGAACTTCCTATACCTTTACTCCAAACGCGATGCACCCGTGGATGCCGCCCAACTCCAAAGGGCATTGCCGAAGTGCTGCATCAACCGCTGATACGGGGTCGGGAGGGGTTTCGCAACAGCAAGCTTTCCATGTTACAAGTTCCGGGACGCGAAACTCCTCCCGACCCCCTTCGGACTAGCATTTGTCCTTTTAATTACCGACAATAAAACTAGCTTCCAAATTTCCCCCAGGTGCCCCATGAACCAGTTCAATCGCCGCCAGTTGCTGCAGGCCGCTTCGCTCGGACTTTTGGGGGTCAGTGCCAGCGGCTGGTTTCCGGCCTTTGCCCAGGAGGTGGAAGCGAAATCCAAAAAGAGGCGGCACTGCGTGCTGCTGTGGATGACCGGCGGGCCGACGCAGACCGACACATTCGACATGAAGCCGGGGCACGCCAACGGGGGCGAGTTTAAGGAGAAGGAAACCAAAGTCGCCGGGCTCCGGTTCAGTGAGCACCTACCCAAGCTGGCGGCGATGTCCGATCAACTCGCCGTCATTCGCAGCTTGAGCACCAAGGAAGGCGATCACGGCCGTGGCACCTATTTGATGCGAACCGGCCATCAGCCGCAGGGACCGGTGCAGTACCCCAGTATCGCCTCGACCCTCTCCAAGGCTCTGGGTGACGAGAACGACGCGGTGCCGCAGAACGTCAGCATCTCCCCCTATCGGGCCTTCAACCAGGCCGCCTTTGGCCCCGGCTTTTTGGGGCCGAAATATGGGCCGCTCACCGTCGGCGCGACGGACTCTTTTCAGCCAAATCAAACGGGCGATGCGGGAACCGGCTATGCGGAGCTGAAGGTGGACGACCTGACGCCGCCACGCGGCGTTGCCAAGGAACAATTTGAAGGTCGGCTGGAATTGTGGCGGGC
>CAYUJE010000145.1:3361-15941 GCA_964444865.1 uncultured Pirellulaceae bacterium
GGCTGGGGAACGCTGATGCAGGAACTGGCCGAACGTGGGCTCTTGGAATCTACCACATTCCTTTGGATGGGCGAATTCGGCCGCACACCGGCCATCAACCCCCAAGGTGGCCGCGACCACTTCCCAGCCGCGTGGAGCTGCGTCCTCGGCGGCGGCGGCATCAAGGGGGGCCAGGCCTACGGCAAAACGAGCGACGGCGGCACCGAAGTCACCGAGGGTAAAGTGGATGTCGGTGACGTGCTGGCTACGCTTTCCAAAGCCCTCGGCGTGGATCCCGAAATGGCAAATATTTCGGACGTCGGCCGGCCCATCAAGATTGCCGAGGGGAAGGTGATTAAGGAGCTGGTGGCGTAATAGGTCGAGACGAAATCAGCTCTTTCGCCCATTCCCACTGGCTATACGGCGGCTGCCGGAAGATCTCCAGGAATTTCGCCGGCAGCAGGCGGATTACTTCCGCGAACTCTTCCCGGTCGCGGTCTAGTATTTCCGTCTTCACGCCGGGAGTGCGGTTCTTACTCCCTTCCAAATGGACATCTTTCCCCTGCCGAGGAAGATCCAGGAATTTCAGTAGCGAGCGAACCTGGATTACGTCATTGAGCTCCACCGGTGCATGAAGTGTGAAGCAGTCAATCTCCTTGCCGTGCTTCGTCAAGAACAGCATGGCCCGGTTTTCAATTTCGATCCATTGAACCACGTACCACTGGAAGCGGCTCAGCGGTTGGCCCGCGAGCGGTGCAAAAATGGGCTCCAGTCCTGTCAGCGCCCAGCGAAAATACAACTGGCCATCCCCGCCGCGATAGTTCCGCAGTGGCATTCGCCAGCGGTGGATGAGTTTCTCGCGGTTCGCTTCACTCTTGGCGACGGACAAGGGATTGCGAACCAAATGCACGAGCTTCATCTTGGGAAAGAATTCGATGGCTATATCCGCCCACGATTTCAAAAAGGCATGGCTCGTCTCCGCATACCCCGCGGCTCGCGAGTATCCCTGAATGGCCTGCCGCTTCCGCTCCGCCAACTTGCGCACGGCGGCTTCGTTTCCCACTGCATGGTCATAGATGGCCCGGCCGAACATCGACGGATTCCACAAGTAGGGCTCATGCCGGCAAACAACACCGCGTGTGTTCCGCCGCAAAATCTCGTACAGAAAGTGTGTCCCCGACCGGCCACTGGCGAGACAGAAGGTTGTCGGTATTTCTGCCATGAAACAGAGTGCCGGGATTATTGGGTGGGAAGACAATAAGTATAATGAGTCGCGCATCGTAATTCATTGCAATGTTCCGGAAGAATTCTCACACAGAGACACGAAGGCACAGAGAGCAGGCACAGGAATTCAACATTCTTCTTCTCCTTCCCTCTGTGCCTTCGTGCCTCCTTGTGAGAAAATCCGCCCGCCCGCCCGCCAACTTCCACCTGCCTGGAGTAATCATGCGTCGTACTTATTGCATAACTCTTCTCGTTGCCACCGGCTTTTGTGTGGCCGCTATTTCTTCGCTTGCGCTGCGAATTGGTTTGGCCGCGGATACCGAAAAGGCAAATCTCGCTTCGCTCTCCCCCTCCTGGCCGCAGTGGCGAGGGCCGAATCGGGATGACATTTCCCCCGATGTTGGCTTGCTGAAGGACTGGAAAG
The DNA here is from genome assembly GCA_964444865.1 of uncultured Pirellulaceae bacterium. Taxonomy (GTDB): domain Bacteria; phylum Planctomycetota; class Planctomycetia; order Pirellulales; family Pirellulaceae; genus SXOA01. The sequence continues at coordinate 4,989 of CAYUJE010000145.1, forward strand.
AGAAACCTCCACAACTCGTTTGGACCGCGGAAGGGATGGGGAACGGCTATGCAGGGGTTTCGCTGGCGGGGGGAAAAATCTTTACTACGGGCAATTTTCCCGACGGCCAGGGAGTCGTGGCACTGAACCTGGATGGCAAGGTGCTCTGGACCAAAAAGATCACCGAATCGCCACCGAAGCATGGCCACGACGGCTCACGCTGCACGCCGAGTATTGACGGCAATTTGCTGTATGCCATTGCCTCCAGCGGCAAGATCGTCTGCCTCAAAGCCGAAAACGGAGAGGAAGTCTGGAGCCGCGACTTCAAGGACTTTGGCGGGAAGATGATGTCCGGCTGGGGATTTTCGGAATCGCCCCTCGTCGATGGAGATCGGGTTCTCTGCACTCCCGGCGGAGCCGATGCGATGATCGTCGCCCTGGATAAGCTGACTGGAAAAGATGTCTGGCGGAGCAAAGTCCCCGAAGCGGAGATTGGCCCCAAGGGGAAGGACGGCGCGGGTTACTCCGGAATTGTCATTTCCAATGCCGCGGGGGTGAAACAATATGTGCAACTCGTCGGCCACGGCGTGATTGGGGTGCGAGCCAGCGACGGCAAATACTTGTGGGGCTACAACGGCGTGGCCAACAAAACCGCCAACATTCCCACGCCGATTGTCAGTGGCGATTTTGTCTTTTGCTCCTCCGGTTATCAAACGGGTTCCGCCCTGCTGAAACTCAGCCAGGATGGGGAGGGCGTGAAGGCGGAAGAACAGTACTTTCTGGACGGCACGAAGATGCAAAACCACCACGGCGGCATGGTGCTCAAGGATGGCTATGTCTATTGCGGCCACAAACACAACAACGGCTTGCCGATTTGCGTGGAACTGGCCACGGGAAAAATCTTGTGGGGAGGCGAAGAGCGCGGCCCCGGCAGTGGTTCGGCAGCGGTGACTTATGCCGACGGCAATCTGATCTTCCGCTATCAGAGTGGCGAAGTCGCCCTGATTGAAGCCAGCCCTTCCGGCTACAAGCTCAAGGGAAGCTTCAAGCCTGACTTTGTGGGGAGCAAACCGTGCTGGGCACATCCCGTCGTCATCGGCAGAAGGCTTTATCTGCGCGATCAGGACAAGCTGATGTGCTACGACGTGCGGGGGTAAGAGTACCGCCCGCAGTTGGAGTTTGCAGAGAAAAACTACGCAGGAGCGACGTTTTCGGCGCAGGGACCCTTGGGGCCGCGACCTTCCGTGTAGGTCACTTTCTGCCCTTCACGCAGCTCTTCGAATCTTACCCCGTTCAGACTCGACGAGTGGAAAAACAGATCTTTGCTGCTCCCAATGTTGATGAATCCAAATCCCTTGTCCGTCAGCTTCTTGATCGTACCTTCAGCCATTTGAAAATCCTTGAGTTCTTGCGGTGGAACGGCAAGGCAAATCGCCCGGCAGTCTCAACGCTGGTTTCCATCGTAACCCCGGGGGGGATTCTCAACAATGCTCCCTGCCAAGTACTACCCGATGCGCAAGCAAGGGGGTTCCATAGCGCCCAAGAAAATGGGCGTTTTCTCCGATGCCGCGTGGAAATCCCTCGCTTGCGCGTCGGGCTAGTGTCCGAGAAGACTTTGAAATAGGACTATTTCACGCAGTAGACCTTCGTCTGGGTGCGAATCAGCAGCCGGCCTCCGGCGACCGCCGGTGTCGCCAGGGCCATTTCGTCCAGCCGATTGGTGGCGATGACTTGCAACGTGCTTCCGGGCTCAATCACTAGCGTGTCGCCATCTTCGCTCAGACAAAACAGCTTGCCTCCAGCCGTCCAAGGAGAGGCCGTGAAAGCCGTTGCTCCCCCCAGTCGCGTTCGCGGCAGGATTTCGCGGCCCGTTTGGGCGTCGTAGCCGGCCAGCAATCCCCGGTCGTTCAGGACATACAGCGTTTCGCCCACAACCACCGGGGTGGGATGGTAGGGTCCCGCTTGGGGGAGGCTCCAGGCGATGAAATCGTTGCTGGTTTGCTCCCCTTTCAAACTGATGTCCCCCTTGGCACCGGGGCGAATGGCATACAGCGGCCGGACGTTATCCATGACATAGCCCGAAGTGATGTAGAGCATTCCCTGCGCGACAAACGGCGAAGGAATGGACGTGACGGACATGGGGCCGAGCTCCCACAGGACTTTCCCTTCCAAGTCGTAGGATCGAATTCTGTGAGTGCCGGCTGTGACGATTTCGGTGCGCAGGTCATTCTTCCAGACCAGCGGCGTGGACCAATTGCTCTTCTCTTCCCGCTTCACGCGCCACAGGTCTTTGCCCGTCGCGGCGTCAATCGCCACGAGGTACGAATCTTTCTCGTTGTCGTTCACCAGATAGAGCCGACCGTCGTGTAGCGCGGGCGAAGCCGCCGTCCCCCACCCCAGCCGTGTTTCGACGGGGTCCAAGGTGCGCGACCATTTCAACTCTCCCTCGAAGTCATAGCAGACCAGGCCGGCGTTGCCGAACCAGGCATAGACATACTTTCCGTCGGTCACCGGAGTTTCCGAAGCGTAGCTGTTTTTAAGGTGAATGGTGGTCGATGGTTTTCCCGCGAAGGCTTCGCGCCGCCACAACTCTTTCCCCGTGTTCAGGTCGAGGCAAAGTACCATCCAGTGATGCGTCCCTTTGGGAACGGTCCCTTGCAGATCTTGAATGTAAAGTCCCTTCCGCGGCTCGCGCCCCGGCTCATCGCTGGTGACGGTGGTTACGAAAACGCGGTCCCCCCAGACAATCGGCGAGGACCAGCCTTTGCCGGGAATATCGGCTTTCCAGGCCACATGTTCGGTCGTCGACCAGCGCTCCGGCACGGGCCCGGCGGCAATGCCGGCGCTTGAAGGGCCGCGAAACTGCGGCCAGTTCGTTTCTTCAGCCACCGCTACGGCTGGGAAGATCGAAAGGAACAAGGGGATGGCAATGAGCCGGGCGCAGGTTTTCATGGCATTACACTCCGACGGAGTTTTGGTACGAGTTCAGTTTGACTTCGGACGAATCGGCGACGTGGACCCAGACATGCACATGCGGCCGGCCGCGAAAGTACCAGACAAACGACGGCCCTTCCAGCCGCCAGTTGTCCCAAATGCCGTCGTCCCCCAGGTCTCCTTCCTTGTAGAACGCCAGGTGGCAGGCATCGAGCCCTCCTTGCACTTTCAGGCAACGCACTACTTCATCCTGGTCGGATTGGCGAAACGGTTCGAGGAGCAGCTTGAGAACTTCTTGCAAATGTTTCTTTTGATCCGCCGCGAGATCAGTGACCGCGATGCCGTCGAAGCGCCCCTTGGCTCCACGAAAGCCAACGAGTTCCTCGCTGGGCATTCCTTTGAGGACCAAGGACTTCTCGCGCTGCTTGCCATCGAACATGCCGTAAAGCTTGTTCGCGGCCTGGGCCTGGTGCCAGAAGACGTTGCTGGGATGATTCGGCTCCTCAAAGGTATTTTCTCCTTCGTGGGCATAGAGAATCGGCCCACCGAAGGCGATGTGCTCGGCGCTGTTGCCGTCGCAGCGCAGCGTCATGTGCCGGCTGGCGAGGACGAATTCGAATTTGTCGGTCCCCGGCTCGCCGAAGATGGCGAGTGATTGATTTTGTCCGAAGCCGCCGACATCCCCCTTGAGTTGCTTGTCCCACCGCTCGTGCCATTCGGGGTTCGTCATCCCCTCGAAGATTTTTCGAATCAAGTGCTGCTGGTCGGCTGTGTAATAGCTGCTTTTGATCGAAGGGGTTGTGATTTTCCAGTTGTTCTCCAGCCGCGTCCGCAGGAGGCCGCGCTCTTTCTCGACGTAGTCCCAGGCGAAGCAAACGTCCTTCTTTTGCTTGGCGCTCATCGATTGATACAGTTGCTTCACGAAACTCTCCGGCGTGCTCTTGGCTTGCGCGGGCTCCGCAGCAATCATGGTTCCGCTGGCAGCCGCGAGGGCCAATGCGCCCGAATGCAAGAGAAAGTCGCGACGGGAATCACGGACGGAAAAGATGGGCGTGGACATCGGACGGTTCTCCGGGAGAGCAGGAATTGAGTACCGCAGGCAAGGGCATCTTACCACTTCAGCAGGTCACGATGGTAAAATGGGAGTTGAATCCAACCTGGCCTCGACCGAAACAATCCGCTATGTCGCTTGCTCGCACCATCGTCCTCATTGCCAGTCTGCTGGCCGCGGCCTCTGCAACCGCGGCGGAGCCGAAGCTGTCGTTTAACCATGACATCCGTCCGATTCTTTCGGACAAGTGTTTCGCCTGCCACGGACCCGATGCCAACAAACGGCAGGCAAACCTGCGGCTGGATGTTCGGGATATCGCCACCAAGCCGGCCGAATCGGGCGAGACCGCCATCGTCCCAGGCAAGTCGGCCATGAGCGAACTGCTGCGGCGTGTGTCGGCGAAGGACGAGTCGGAAATCATGCCCCCCCCCGAGGCCAAGCTGGGCCATTTGACCACGGCTCAGATTGCCACGCTTCGGCGCTGGATCGACGAAGGTGCTGAGTATCAAGGGCATTGGGCGTTCCTCCCCGTGGCGGAAATTCCGCTGCCGGAAGCGCCGAAGTCCCTGCCTGCCGGCGTGCAGAGCCAAAATCCCATCGATAAGTTGGTCTTCGCAAAGCTCGCCCAGCGGAAACTCCTTCCCCAGCCGGAGGCGGATCGTGCGACCTTGATTCGCCGTGTAACCTTCGACCTCACCGGCCTGCCGCCGACGCCAGCCGAAGTCAAGGCATTCGTGAGCGACCAGGATCCCCAGGCGTATGAGAATCTCGTCGACCGGCTGCTCAAGTCACCTCGCTACGGCGAGCGGATGGCCGCGGACTGGCTTGATTTGGCCCGCTATGCCGACAGCTATGGTTTTCAAGTCGACCGCGAGCGGGATATGTGGCCGTGGCGAGACTGGGTCATCAAGGCTTTCAACGAAAATCTATCGTGGGATCAGTTCGTCACCTGGCAACTCGCTGGTGATCTGCTGCCCAACGCGACCGACGAGCAAATTCTGGCGACCGCTTTCAACCGCCTGCATCCGCAAGAAGCGGAAGGAGGCTCGATTGAGGAAGAGTACCGCGTCAATTACGTGAACGACCGCGTGGTGACCTTCGGCACCGCATTTTTGGGCCTGACGCTCGAATGTTGCCGCTGCCACGATCACAAGTTCGATCCGATCACGCAGAAGGAGTACTACCAGTTCTTTTCCTTCTTCGACGACATCGACGAGGCGGGACTCTACTCCTACTTCACGCAGTCCGCCCCCACGCCGGCGATGTGGCTGCTCGATGACGGCCAGAAGAAGCAACTGAGCGATGCGGATGTGGCCATCAAGTCGGCCGAATCACGCCTGGCCGAATTGCGCGGCATGCAGGACAAAGCCTTCGCAGAGTGGTTGGCGAATCGACCGGCGGCTCCCGCGTCGCTGCACGGCGAGTTGGCCCGATTCTCGTTCGATGAGCGTGATGCCGCTGGCAAGTTCGTCAGTTCCGTCGGCAAAGATCAGACGGCCAGCGGACCGCTGGAAAACAAGCACGTCGATGGCAAGTTTGGCAAAGCAGTGCAATTCACCGGTGATCACGCCCTGACGACGAACCTCGGCAATTTTCACCGTTACGAACCTTTTTCGATCTCGCTCTGGTTGAAAACGCCGGATGTCAAAGATCGGGCCGTTGTGCTCCACAGGTCGCGAGCCTGGACCGACGCCGCCAGCCGCGGTTATGAATTGCTGATTGAGGACGGAAAGCTGAAGTGGTCGCTGATTCACTTCTGGCCGGGGAATGCGGTCTCCATGCGCGCCGCACAATCGCTGCCGCCGGGTGAATGGGTGCATGTGACAGTGTCCAGCGACGGTTCCAGCCGGGCCGCGGGATTGGCGATGTTCGTCAATGGCCAGTCGGCAAAGGTGGACGTCATTCGCGACGGACTGACCAAAGACATCACCGGCGGCGGTGGTGACACGATTGCCCTGGGGGAGCGTTTTCGCGACCGCGGCTTTACGGGCGGAACGGTCGATGAGCTGCGAGTTTTCAATCGCTCCTTGTCGGCCCTCGAAATGGCCGACGTCTATGAAGCCGGCAAGCTGCAGGCCTTGCTCGCAAAAGACGCCGCCGCTCTGACCGCGGAAGAGCGAAAATCCTTGCTCGACTTCTACCTCGCCAATCACAGCGATCCCGTTCGTGCTCAGCTCGCCGAAATTCAAAAAGCCCGCACGCGCCTATCGCAACTGGCCGACGCAGCCCGCGAAATCATGGTGATGAAAGAACTCAGCCCGCCGAAGACGGCTTATGTTCTCAAGCGGGGGGAATACAACCAGCGGGGTGCAGCCGTGGAGCCGAATACTCCCGTCTCGCTCCTCCCCTTTCCGGCCGATCAGCCGAGGAATCGCCTGGGGCTGGCAAAATGGCTCACCGACTCGCGTCATCCGCTGCTCGCTCGGGTGACCGTCAATCGCTTCTGGCAAGGATTTTTTGGACGGGGAATCGTAAAAACGTCCGAGGATTTCGGTAGTCAGTCGGAGCGACCCGAGCATCCCGAGTTGCTCGACTGGCTCTCGCGGGAATTCATCACCACCGGCTGGGATACGAAACAGCTGCTGAAGACGATTGTCATGTCGCACACTTATCGTCAGCGGAGCATGGCGGATCCCAAAGTGATGGCCGAAGACCCGGAAAACGTCTGGCTCGCCCGCGGCCCGCGGCATCGACTCCCCGCGGAGATGGTTCGCGATAACGTCCTCGCGGCCAGCGGCCTCTTGGTCGAAAAAATCGGCGGCCCCCCCGTGAAGACTTACGATCTGCCCGAATCCTTCAAGCCCGCCGCGGCCGGCAAGGGAGACGATCTCTATCGCCGCAGCATCTACACCTTCTGGCGGCGGACCGGCCCCGCACCGGTGCTCGAATCGTTCGACGTGCCGAAGCGCGTCGTCTGCATCGCCCGGCGCGATACCACCAACACGCCGCTACACGCTATCGTGCTGCTGAACGGGCCGCAGTTCGTGGAAGCCGCCCGCGTACTGGCCGAGAAGTTGCATGAGGAAACCGAGGGGAAACGTGACGTCCTCATCGAGCAAGCCTTCGTTCGATTCGCCAGCCGGCAGCCCGACGCGAAAGAGCGAGAAATCCTGTCGCGATTGTACGACGAACAGCTTGCCTACTACGGCAAACATCCCGATCAGGCCGCCGCCTTACTTGCCATCGGCGACAAAAAACGGGGCGACAAACTCCCTGCCGCGGAAATCGCCGCCGCCACGATCTTGATCAATGCCTTGATGAACTACGACGGCTGCATGGTGAAGAGATGAGCCTTCGTCAAAACCAACAACCTAACATGAATCCTTCCAATCCTAAGTGCACCGGTCTCGAACCCTGGCTCCCCCTCAGCCGCCGCGAATGTCTGAACCGTCTTGGCCTGGGGCTCGGCGGCATCGCGCTGGCAGATCTATTGGGCAAATCGGTGTCAGCGGAAGAAGCTCCCAGCGGCTCGGGGGAACTCGGTCGCGTTCACTTCGCGCCGAAGGCCAAGCGGGTGATCTACCTGTTCCAGTCCGGTGCTCCGTCGCAGCTCGATCTTTACGATGCCAAGCCGCGCCTGGTGAAGGACAACGGCCAGCAGCTTCCCGAGACGGTTCGCGGCACGCAGCGACTGACGGGCATGTCCGCCAGTCAAAGCTCCATTCCGCTTGCCGGCTCGCCGTTCAAGTTCACGCAGCACGGCAAGTCGGGCCAGTCGCTCAGCGAACTGCTGCCACACACGGCCAAGGTTGCCGATGAGCTGTGTGTGATCCGCTCGATGTACACCGAGTCGATCAATCACGGACCGGGGACCACCTTCATGCAAACCGGCTCGCAAATTCCCGGCCGGCCTAGCATCGGGGCTTGGCTCGATTACGGGCTCGGCACCGTCAACGAAAACCTTCCCTCGTTCGTCGTCCTCATCACCAAGAATAAAGGGGGCCAGCCGCTCATGGCCCACCTGTGGGGGGCGGGCTTTCTCGACCCCAGGCACCAGGGGGTCCGCTTCCGCTCCGGCGGCGATCCGGTCCTCTATCTCGGTAATCCCGCCGGCGTGACGCCGGAAAATCGGCGGCTGGTGCTGGATCGCCTCCGTGAATTGCACGAGCACCAGTTTGCCGGCACGCCCGATGCCGAAATCACGGCCCGCATCTCCAATTACGAAATGGCGTTCAAGATGCAATCCGGCGTTCCTGAAGTCACCGACCTCAGCCAGGAGCCGGCCCACGTGTTGGAAGCCTATGGCCCCGACTCCAAGAACCCGGGCACCTTCGCCGCCAATTGCCTCCTGGCGCGGCGACTGGCGGAGCGCGGGGTGAAGTTCATTCAGCTTTATCATCAGGATTGGGACCATCACGGCGGCTTGCCCGGCGCTATCCGCGGCGAATGTCAGCAGACGGACCAACCCGCGGCCGCCCTGGTGGCAGATCTGAAAGAGCGCGGCATGCTGGATGACACGCTGGTCGTCTGGGGCGGCGAATTCGGCCGGACCAACTACTGCCAGGGGCTGATGACACCCGGCAATTTCGGCCGCGACCATCACCCCCGTTGCTTCTCCATCTGGATGGCCGGCGGCGGCATCAAAGCCGGCACCTCGTACGGCGAAACCTGCGAATACGGCTACAACGTGGTTAAAGACCCGGTCCACATCCACGATTTGCACGCCACGATGCTCCACCTCCTCGGCTTCGACCACGAACGGCTCACCTACAAGTTCCAGGGCCGCCGCTATCGCCTGACTGACGTGCACGGCCAGGTGGTGAAGGGGATTCTGGCGTAGCTGTTGGCCCGCCAACACTAACCCGAAGCGCCAGCGAGGGAGTTCCGCGTGGAATCTACTCGCTCGTTCACGTAGAATGGTCGGCTGAATTCCAACCTCTCCCAGGTGCCGCATGACTGCCAAACAATTTGCCTGTGTCGTTCCCTGCTTACTAATTGCGGCTGGTGCCGCCCTCTCCGCGGACAAGCTCCCCGCCGCGAAGAAAGCATCCGCGTTCAACCTCGAAAAGCGCGAACTCTGGACCACCAACAACATCCACGGTTCCCCCGACCCCGCCGATCCGTTCACCACGCAGGACGCTTTCCCCAAGCTCAAATTCTTTGAGCCACTCTCCGCGGGCCTGGTGCCGGGGACGAAGCGAATGGGAATCGCCACGCGGCCGGGAAAAATCTACACGTTCGACGTGCGGCCCGATGTCGATAAGTCGGAACTGCTCGTGGACATCGGCAAGACCACCTACGGCGTCGCGTTCCATCCCCAGTTCTCCGAGAACGGCTACTTCTATGTGATGTATATCTTGGAACCGGGCAAAACCGAGGAAAAAGGAAGCCGCGTCTCCCGGTTCCAGGCGACCGGCAATCCTCCCACTGCCGATCCCAAGAGCGAGACCATCATCCTCGAGTGGCCTTCCGGCGGTCACAACGGCGGTTGCCTTCGATTCGGGCCGGATGGGTATCTCTATCTGGCCACCGGCGACGGCAGCGGCATCGCGGACGGAAACATCACCGGCCAGGACATCAGCGACCTGCTTGGCTCGATCTTGCGGATCGACGTCGATCACGCCGACGCCGGCCGGAATTACGCCATCCCCAAGGACAATCCGTTCGTCGGCCAGAAAGACGCCCGGGGCGAAATCTGGTCCTTCGGCCATCGCCAGGTCTGGAAATTCAGCTTCGACGGGCAGAAGCGTCTTTGGGCCGGCGAAGTCGGCCAGGACTTGTGGGAGATGATCTACCTGGTCACGCGTGGCGGCAACTACGGCTGGAGCGTGATGGAAGGGAAACATTCCTTCCGCCCCGAACGGAAAAAAGGCCCCGGCGAATTCGTTCCGCCCCTCGTAGAGCATCCGCACAGCGACTTCCGCTCCGTCACCGGTGGATATGTCTGGACCTCCAAGCGGCTGCCGGAGTTGCAAGGAGCTTATGTTTATGGCGACTACGACACAGGCAAGCTGTGGGCGCTGAAATATGAAGGAGGCAAGGTAACCAAGAATTGGCAACTTGCCGACACGCAAATCCGCATCGTCGAATTCGCCCAGGACAATGCAGGCGAAGTCTATCTCGTCGATTTCGCCGGCGGCGGTCTGCACAAAATCGTCCCCGCTCCGCCGCAAGTTGCGACAAAGCCTTTCCCCAGGAAGCTCAGTGAAACGGGGCTCTTTGCTTCGACGAAAGACAACGCGCCAGCGAAGGGTCTGATTCCCTATTCGGTCAACGCACCCCTCTGGTCCGACGGGGCGGAGAAGGAGCGGTTCATCGCCCTCCCCGGCGATACGCAGATTGAACTGGACGACGTCGTCTATCCTCACGGGCCGACCTACCCTGACCTCGGCTGGCGGTTCCCGGATGGGACGGTTCTCGTCAAGACGTTCGCGATGGAGATGGAGAAGGGAAAGCCGGAATCGACCCGCCGACTGGAGACCCGCATCCTGCAATACCGCAAAATGCCCGGCAATGACGACGAGTACGGGGCCCAATTCTGGTTCGGCTATACCTACCTCTGGAACGACGACCAGACCGACGCCGAACTCGCCCCCGCCGAAGGAGCCGACCGCAAGCTGACCATCCTCGACCCCCAAGCCACGGGCGGCAAGCGCGAGCAAACCTGGCACTTCCCCAGCCGAGCCGAATGCACCCTCTGCCACACCATGGCCGCCAAGTACGTCCTCGGCATCACGACGCTGCAAATGAACAAAGACCACAACTACGCCCCGACACTAGCCCGACGCGCCAGCGAGGGAGGCCGAAGCGCCAGCGAGGAAAAGCCCCCACTAACCCGAAGCGCAAGCGAGGGAAGCACCGCCAACCAACTCACCACCTTCGAGCGCCTCGGCATCTTCAAAGACAAGCTCCCGAAGCCCCCCGCCGAACTCCCCCGCCTCGCCGACTACCACGACGCCAAGCAGGACCTCCACCTCCGCGCCCGCTCCTACCTCCACGCCAACTGTGCCCACTGCCACCGGATGTGGGGTGGCGGCAACGCCGAATTC
>CAYUJE010000146.1:0-15837 GCA_964444865.1 uncultured Pirellulaceae bacterium
GGCAAATACGCCGCTTCGGGAAGTTGGGACCATTCGGTCCGACTCTGGCCGCTGCCGAAGTAAATTGGGCGGCTGCGATTATCTCATGATTGGCGATTGGCCAGCGGCTTGCTGGTCTTCCACTTCGTCGTAAATGGTCCAGACCTTGGTATCTTTTTTCAGATCCTCCAACACTTCCTTGATTTTCGCTTCCCGGCGTTCCCGTTGGATCTTTTCCTTGATTTCCTTCTGGGCGTCTTCAAAGGGGGTTTGCTTCGCTTCCGACCGCTCCAAAACTCGCACGATGTGGAAGCCCCGATCATCTTCTAAGATCCGGCCGAGCTTGTTGAGTTCCTGGGAAAACACGGCGGCATCGATGACTTCGGAGGCCAGGCTGCCCTTGCTGATCCAATCAAAACGGCCCCCTTGTAGTGCGTTGGCCTCATGGGAAAACTCCTTAGCGACCTCGGGGAACGGGCGACCAAAAAAGACAGAGTCTCCCATTTTGCGGATTTGCATGTCGGCTGCGATCTTTCGTTCGGCTTCGGTCCGGCCCTCCATGCGGCCAAAGTAGACCGAGAGGAGCTCAAAACGGGCCCTGGCTGGAATGGCGAATTTGTCGGCATTCTTGCGGTAATAATCCAGCATGTCATAGTGCGTCACTTCCTGCTGTTTTTTCAGTTTTTCAATAACTGCCTGCTGGCCCAGGTTATGCTCTTTGAACATCGCCATCTGTTTCTCGAGCGAAGAGCCGAAGGTGCGCAGCGTGTCGTCAAGTTGCGCACGGGTCTCCAAATTGTTTTCTTTCATCAGGAGCGCCAAGCGAGGAAGGACAATGTCCGTCCGCATCAGTTCATCGAGCTCCTGGCGGGTGGTCACCTTTTCCATCTTCTGACGCATTTCATCGAGCCCGTTTTCAAAGGCATTGCGCACATTCTTGTTGATGTCTTTCTCGGCTTCCTTGGCTTTGTCCTTGGCTTTGGTTGCCAGAGTTCGGCGAAATTCCACATACTGCAGCTTCTTCTCCGCCAGTTGCTTGGTGATGCTGCGAATAGCAGCCTCGCGGCGGGCGGTGTACTCCGCCATTTGATATTTGTTGGTAATGCGGGCTCGGTCCGCATTCATGCTCTGATCGACCAGCGAAGCTACTTCGCCATAAAGGATGACCTGATCGCCGACCCTGGCAACTATTTCTCCGGGACGAAAGCGGTCTCCCAATTCTTCGCCCGCATCGCCAAAGTCGTTGGTGTTTGGATCTTCCTGGGGTCCTTCGCTTGGGCGGAAGATCGGCGTGCGGATTCCAGGCACCGGCGGCTCGGCGACGGGCTCTTCAGGGATGCTGCCAAATTTGGGAAGGGGGGCCGGCTGATTGACGATCGGATATTTTTGGGGTTGATTCGGTTTAGGAAAATAAGGGTCTTCCCGTCCGCTACTGAACGGGCTGGGAGGAGGTTGAAAGGACGGGTCCGATTGCTGGCCACAAGCGGCGCGTAACAGGAGCGCAGAAAAAACGACCGTCGCCAGTATGAGCACGCGATTGAGCACGATTTCCCTCGGAGGAAAGTAGCCAGCACACTCCGTGCGCAGGCCTATCCGTTCACGAAGCGAGCGGATTACGTTGGGGGCGGGATTGTAGCCAGCCTATTTCACACGCCGCAAGACCGATTTGACCAGCCGCAGGATTTCTTCCGGCTTTGTAAGTCCTTTGGGAATCGGCAGATACGCACTTTTGCCATCCACCACCCGCAGGTTTCCCTTGTGCATTCGGGCCAGTTGCTCGATCCGGCGGCGGTCGTTGTAGCGGAACACCACGTACTGCTGCTCGATAAAGATGGCCGTGACGAGCCAGGTGACCGCCTCCATTTTCAGCTCGGCGAGCTCCAGCAAGCGGACCGTTGGGGGCGGAGGTTCGCCAAAACGGTCCACCAGTTCACTGCGAAAATCGGCCAACTCATCGAAGCTGCTAACACGGGTCAGACGCCGATAGAGATCGATCTTCAGCCGCATGTCGTCCACGTAATCGGTGGGAAGAAAAGCATCGCCGGGAAGGTTGATGTCCACATCCAGCGAAAGTTTGGGGGCCATCTTTTGCAAAGTGCGAACGGCGTTTTCCAAGAGCTGGCAATAAAGCTCATAGCCGACCGTGGCGATGTGGCCGCTCTGCTGGGTGCCGAGCAAATTTCCCGCACCGCGGATTTCCAGATCGCGCATCGAGATGGCAAAGCCAGCACCCATCTCGCTAAATTCCTCGATGGCTTTCAGGCGGCGGGCGGCATTGGGGGTGATGTGCTTGTGGGGATCAATCAGCAAGTAGCAGTAGGCTCGGTTCTTATAGCGGCCCACTCGCCCGCGCAATTGATGCAAATCGGCGAGGCCGTAGCGATCCGCTTCGTCGATAAAAATCGTGTTGGCGTTGGGAATATCGAGGCCGCTTTCGATGATGGTGGTGGCCAAGAGCACATCGAACTTATGTTCGACAAAATCGATCATCACCTGTTCGAGCTCGTCATCCGCCATTTGGGCGTGGCCGACGCGAATGCGGGCCTCGGGCACGATCATCCGCAGCTTGTTGGCCAGCAACTCGATGTCGTTCACGCGGTTATGCACGAAGTAGATCTGCCCGCCACGGCTCAGTTCGCGCAGGATGCTGTGCCGCACCAAATCGTTATTCCAGCGGGTAACCTTGGTTTCCACCGACAGCCGGTCTTCGGGGGGAGTTTCCAGGTTCGAAATATCCCGTACGCCGACAAGCGACATGTGCAGCGTGCGAGGAATTGGCGTGGCGGAAAGCGTGAGTACGTCAACCGTCGCACGCAACATCTTCAGCCGTTCCTTGACGTCCACGCCAAACCGCTGTTCTTCGTCGATGATTACCAGACCCAAGTTGGCGAATTGCACATCCTGCGACGAAAGACGATGTGTGCCGATGACGATATCGACCCGACCGGATTTGAGGCCGGCAATCGCCTCCCGCTCTTCCTGCGGCTGGCAGAAGCGACTGAGCTTGGCGATGTCGAAGGGGAATTCCGCCATCCGCTCACGGAAACTGTGGAAGTGCTGCTCGGCCAGAATAGTCGTTGGCACCAGAACGGCAACTTGATGGCCGTTATCGACCGCCTTGAATGCCGCCCGCATGGCGACCTCGGTTTTGCCGAAGCCGACATCGCCGCAGAGCAGCCGGTCCATCGGCCGGGGGCGATGCATGTCCTGCTTGATGGCCGAGATGGCGGTGAGCTGATCGGGAGTTTCGGTGTACGGAAAACTGCGGTCAAACTCGCGTTGCCAGTCGGTGTCGGGACCGAAAGTGATGCCGGGGCGGGAGGCGCGAATGGCCTGCATGTCGAGCATTTCGACCGCCAAATCGCGCACGGCGATTTCGGCGGCGTGTTTCTGCTTGAGCCAGGATTTGCCGCCGATTTTGGCCAGCGACGGACGGGTTTTGGAGCCGCCGATATACTTCTGGACGAGATCGATTTTCACCGCGGGGACGAAGATCTTGGTTCCGCCGTCGAACTCGATCTCCAGATGCTCTTCCGCCTGTCCCTGCTTTTCAATGAGTCGCAACCCGCGATACCGGCCAATGCCGTGGGCGAGATGCACGACAAGATCCCCTTCGCGGAGATCAAGGAAGCTGTCGATCGCTTTTCCCAATCGTCGTCTCGGCAGGCGGCGCAGCTCGCCGCGATGAAACAGTTCGCCGCCAGTGATGAGGACGATTCCTTGGTGGGGTAGGCTTCCAGCCTGTTCTTCATTCCATTCCTTACCACGCAGCTTAAACCCCTCACGCAGCGTCCCCAGCGGAAAGCTGAGCCTTCCGGTTGCCGCCAGGCGAGTCGTCATCAAGATTTCTTTTAGCCGTTCGACTTCGGCTTCGGTTTGAGCAACGACGAAGACTTCCTGTCCGTCGGCAAGTCGGTCCAGTTCGTCCTTCACCTTCCCAATGTCACCACTGAATCGCTCGACCGATTCAATCGGTAAATGACATGTATGGCCGGCGGTTCCTTCGAGAATGGTCCCGGCGGTGGCGACCGCGAAGCGGCTGCACTGGGAAAGGACGCCCGCGACGGAGTGAAACTGCTCGTGCTTTTCGACCCGCTGCAAATAATTGCGGCCTTCCTCTTGAATGCGGCTCGGCTCGATGAGCAGAAACCAAGAGTTCGGCGGCAAATAGTCTGCCAAATGTCCATGGTCGCTGGTCGCCGCGGCAACGACGGTGACGTTGGCCTCGTTCAGTGTTTCCAGGCTGCGCTGGGACGAAACATCAAATCGGCGAATGGATTCAATTTCGTCGTCGAACAGCTCAATGCGAATCGGCTGATACCAATCCGGCGCGAAGATGTCGAGAATGCCCCCTCGGTGGCAGAATTCGCCGGGGAGTTCCACGGCTGTCGTATGATGAAAGCCTCGCTCCGTCAGCCAGCGGAGCAGCGGCTCCATTTCAATCCGCTCCCCCACCGCCAGTCGACGTGTGCCGGTATCGAGGGTAGAACGCTCGATCGTTGGCTGCAGCAGGGCTTGAATGGAGGTGACAAGAAGTTGGCTCCCTTGGCCAATTCTTCCTTGTTCCATCAGCCTCTTAATCGTCCGCAGCCGTTCTCCGAAGCTCTCTTCCTGAACCACCTGCTCATCGGGATCCCGTTCCCAGGCTGGATAGAGGAGCGGACGGTCGGGAGAGAAAAATTCCAAGTCGGCGGTGAATTCATCCGCTTCCCGCTGGGTGGGAAGCACGGCGACGATGCAGTCCGCACCCATACCGCTGGGGGGCCCCCCAAGTGCAGCCGCCAAGAGCGCGCAGCTTGAGCCCCAGGCTCCGTCGAATGTGGCGGGGTGCCCCGCGGCCAGTGCCGCTGCCGCTTCGCTAAAGCCTTTACTATTCCACAACGATCTTTGCAGTCGCCGCATCCTTTCGGCTGCAGCCACTTCCGGCAAGGTCGCCGTCGTCATGGGAGAATTGTACGGGCAAAGTGACCACGAAGAGAAGAGCAACGCAGTCCTTTGACTGGGTCAACCGAGAATATCTTTGACTGCCACGGTCCCCAACTGTTGCTGGTCGACCATCAACGGCAGCGTGGAAGCAATGTCGGCAACTTCTCGCTTCGCATAGTCGGGCTTATCGGCAGGACCGCTCGGTTCGGTCAGCATCTCAATCTGGTTGTCGACAAGGTTGACGATCCAGTAGATCGGCAATTTTGCTTCCGCATACACCCGTTTCTTAGTTCCGCGATCCAAGCGGAGCGTTGTCTCCGACACTTCGATGACCATCGCCACATCCGCAGGACCGGGATGCCTTGTTTCAAACTGCTTCCGGCTGCCGCGGACTACCACCAAATCTGGCTCCGGTTCACTGATCGAAAGCGTCACCGGGTCTTGGATGCGCAGTAGCAAATCCGGCGGCAGCAAATGTTCTAGCAATTGCCGAAGTCGATAGACCACGGAAACATGGCGGGGATTCCTGGGCATTTTCTTGACAACAAGTCCCTCCAATAACTCCACGCCATCGTCAGTCAAGATCCCGTCTTCCGCCAGCTGGTGGTACTGCGCGACCGTCAATCGCGGCGGCACGTCGCCATCGCCGAAGAATGGCGGAAGAATCGTCGGAATGGAAGGAGGGGCAGTGGACATCGCTCGTCAATTATGATGACTTTGTGATTTCAACCACTCTTAGGATACCGCAGGTGGGGTCGATTTTCAAATTCCTGTCTTGAAACCGTGAAAAATGGGGCTCAAGACGTCACTCACTCCTTCGGCTCGCTCCGCGCATAACTTCCCAGCACTTCCAGCCTCACGGTTTTGCGGCGGAGCGCGTTAAGGGCGTTTTTCGCCTTGCTGTCGGCGGCGTGTCCTTCAAACTCGATGAAGAACAGATACTCGTTGCGGCTGCCGGACATGGGAAAGGATTCGATCCAAGTCAGGTTCAGCCGGCCGCGCTTGAAGACGAGCATCGCATCGGCCAGTGCCCCGGGCTTGTGCGGGATTTCCAGCATCAGGGCCGTTTTGTCCTTGCCGGTTCGCTTCGTTTCCGGTCCGCCGATCACGGCAAAGCGGGTGACGTTGTTTTTGTTGTCTTCGATGTTGGAATCAATCACGCTTAGGCCGTAGTGCATTCCCGCCTCAATGCTGGCCACGGCCGCAGCGCCCGGCTTGTCGGCGGCAATTTGCGCGGCAATGGCGGTGCTGGTCATTTCAATCGTTTTCGCGCCCGGGACGTTCTTCGCCAACCAGTCGCGGCATTGAGAGAGCGCCTGCGGCTTGCTGTAGACCTCCACGACTTCGGAGCGAGCACACTTTCCCAGCAAGTGATGGTGAATCTTGATCTCTACTTCGCCGGTGATTTTCGTCGGCAAGCGGGCGAACATATCGAGCGTATCCACCACGCGGCCGTCGGTGGAATTTTCCAGCGGCACCAGTCCGAAGTCGATCTGACTGAGATGAAGTGCCTCAAAAACCGCCTTGATGGTGGCATGGGGAGTAAGGTCCGGTCCATCCCCAAAACGGTCGATGGCCGCCAGGTGGCTGTAGCTGTACTTTGGGCCGAGATAACCGATCCGCACCGGTTTGACGAGCGAACGGGCCGTGCCCAGGACATCCCGCAGAATCATGCGAATCGCATCTTCGCTCAGCGGCCCTTTGTTCAGTTCCGCGGCTCGCCGCAAAGTCTCCTGCTCTTCCAAGGCGTCATACGGCGGCAGATGATCCGTTTGCCTTGCTTTGGCCAGCCGCTGCGATGCCCGCGCTCGGTCGGAAAGGACTTTCACCAGATCGCGGTCCAGCCGCTCCAACTCCTTGCGAACTGAATTGATGGAACCGCCGGATTTCTTCTGCTTGCTCATGGATAGCCGCTCGTAGGGAAGTTTCAGGACAGGCGGGGCGAAAGATTCTCTCCAGTTTAATTAGCCGCTGCGGGAAGGGGTCCTCCAATGACAACACTTCGCCAACGAAGCGGCAGTAGAGGGAGTTTCAACGATAGCGGGGCTGGCCACAACCGGGGTAGTTAAGGGGAAGTCCAAAGGGAAAAGACAACAGCCAGAGCGCAAATGCCATTTTGGCACCTGTGCGGAAACCATTTGCAATGGCGAGTCAAAATGGCAGCGAACGAATGTTCGCATCCGCTGAACATGCAAGACGCCTTTGTGGCTGTCGCTGCAAATCATTGTGCTGCATAGACTTGCGCATACTGATTCGGTTCAGAATAATTCCGGTACGGCCTTTGCAAAAACCAGGAAATCAGTGCGAATCGAGTCCATAAGTGCTGGCGACCAGTCGCTGGCGATCAGAACCTAACCAAAACAACAAAACCCAACGAAACGAGACGAGGAAACTCAACATGGCTGCTGGAGAAAAGATTATCGGAATTGACCTGGGAACGACCAATAGCGTGGTCTCCGTGATGGAAGGAAACGAGCCAAAGGTTATCGCCAACGCGGAAGGCAATCGCCTGACCCCCAGCGTGGTTGCTTTCACCGACAAGGGAGAAGTCTTGGTCGGCGAACCCGCCAAGCGTCAAGCCGTTACGAACCCCACCCGGACAGTCTATTCGGTCAAGCGGTTCATGGGGCGTCGGCACAACGAAGTCGAAACCGAAGAGAAGATGGTCCCCTATAAAGTGACCGGAGGCTCGAGCGACTACGTCAAAATCAAGTCGGGCGACCAGGAATTCACTCCGCAAGAAATCTCCGGCAAAATCCTCCGCAAACTCAAGGAAGCCGCCGAGTCCTATCTGGGCCACAAAGTGAACAAGGCGGTCATCACCGTCCCTGCTTACTTCAACGACGCGCAGCGGCAGGCAACCAAAGACGCCGGGCAAATCGCCGGCCTGGAAGTCGCCCGAATCATTAACGAACCGACCGCGGCTGCACTCGCTTACGGCTTGGACAAGAAGAAGGACGAAAAAATCGTCGTCTTCGATCTGGGCGGCGGTACGTTCGACGTCTCCGTGCTGGCTGTTGCTGGCGGCGGTCCGGATAGTGCCGAAACTAAGGTCTTTGAGGTTATCAGCACCAACGGCGATACGCACCTCGGTGGTGACGACTTCGATGAAGTCCTCATCAACTTTGTGGCGACTAATTTTCAGAAAGAACAAGGGGTCGATCTGCGCAAGGATCCGATGGCCTTGCAGCGTTTGCAGGAAGCCTGCGAGAAGGCCAAGAAGGAACTCTCCACTCTCCCGCAGACGGACATCAACCTGCCGTTCATCACGATCGCGGGCGGTGTGCCCAAGCACCTGCAGGTGACGATCACACGGGCAAAGTTCGAAGAACTGACCGACCATTTGATTGAGCGTTGCCGCAAGCCTCTACTGCAGGCACTCAAAGATTCCAAGTATTCCGCCAGTGATATCGACGAAGTCGTGCTCGTGGGTGGTAGCACCCGCATTCCTAAGGTGCAGAAACTGGTCAAGGACATCTTTGGCAAGGATCCGCACAAAGGTGTGAATCCCGACGAAGTCGTTGCCGTGGGCGCGGCTATTCAGGGCTCCGTGCTGGCTGGCGAACGGAAGGATGTATTGCTGCTCGATGTGACGCCGCTCACGCTCGGCATCGAGACCGAAGGTGGCGTGATGACGCCGCTCGTTGAGAAGAACACCACCATCCCCACCGAGAAGAAACAGACCTTCAGCACCGCTGCCGACAACCAAACGGCGGTCACGGTCATGATCTATCAGGGCGAACGGAAAATGGCGGCCGACAACCGACTGCTGGACAAGTTCGACCTGACGAACCTGCCTCCCGCGCCGCGTGGCATGCCAAAAATCGAGGTCAAATTCGACATCGACGCCAACGGCATTCTCAATGTCTCGGCCAAGGATCTCGGCACCGGCAAGGAAGCGAATGTCAAGATTCAGCAGTCCTCCGGCCTCTCCAAAGAGGAAATTGAAAAGATGCGACGGGACGCCGAATCCCACGCTGATGAGGACAAGCAGAAGTTCGAACTGGCGACGTCCCGCAACCATGCCGAAAACCTGGCCTGGCAGATCGAAAAGACCATGAAGGAGCATGCCGACAAGCTGACCGATGCCGACAAGCAGCCGCTCCAGGCTGCGGTCGAGAAGACTCGGGAAGTCGCCAAGGGAACCGACGTGGCCGCCATCAAATCGGCTGTCGAGAACCTCGAAGCCGCTTCACACGCCTTCAGCAAAGTCCTCTACGAGAAAGGTGCCGCTGGGGGAGAGTCCGCCGGAGCCGAAGCAGCCGGTGGTGACGGAGCGTCCGCCCAGGCGAAGCCAGATGACGATGTGATTGAAGGGGAGTTTGAGGTCAAGAAATAAGCAGCATCGTCCTTCATGGCACGAAAACATAAAAAGGCCGCGCGAGTTCACTCGCGCGGCCTTTTTCGTAATCACTGACCCGACTAAAACAGTTCCGGAATCGGCCTTCCCCCTTCGGCCACAATCGGGATTGGGCGGCCTTGGGGGTTGATCCAATGAGTCTTCTGGTCGATTCCCATGTGGCGATAGACCGTGGCGGCCAGGTCTTGCGGACGAACGACGCTGCTGATGGGCCCGCCGCCGCGAGTATCCGTGGCACCGATGACCTGGCCGTGCTTGAGCCCGCCGCCGGCCATGAGCATCGACATGACGGCTGTCCAGTGATCTCGGCCGGCTTCTTTGTTAATCACCGGGCTACGGCCGAATTCGCCGAGCATCAGAACGAGCGTACTGTCGAGCAGTCCGCGCTGCTCCAAATCGTTGACAAGGGCGAAAAGGGCCCGATCCACCTCCGGCAGGATGGGCTTGAGACCTTTTTCGATGCCACCCCACTGCACCTGATCCCCGTGATGATCCCAGTAGCCCCAGGCTCCGCTGACGAGCACAAAGGTAACGCCGGCCTCTACCAATCGGCGAGCCATAATTGCTTTGTCCCCCACCCGGCTGCCGCCGTAGTCGCGGCGGGTGGTTTCCTTTTCCTCGTCCAGGTTGAAGGCCTTTTGCACCTTTCCCGAGAGGACCATGTCATAGGCCTGCCGAGTGAAGCGGTCGAACTGCTCCATCGTGTCCTTGCGGTCCACTTCCTGCCGAATTCTGTCGAACTGCGTCCGCAGTTCCTGGCGGCCCGACATCCGGCTGAGTTCCACGCCAGCGGGAAGTGCGAACTTTCCGGTCAGTTCCAGTCCCTTCACCGGTTCGTACTTGGCTCCCAGATAACCCGAGCCGTAGACATCGGCGACCCAACTTGGGGCCAAGCCAATGAACGCCGGCATATCGGCCACATTGGGTCCGCGATACTTCGCCACCACGCTTCCCATCGACGGATAGCCGCCGCCGTCCCGCCCGTCGTCGGTGCGGCGAGCCAGCGGATTGCCCGCCTGCATCGTAATCGGCGTGTGGTTGCTGGCACTGCAATCGACGCTCCGAATGATCGAGAGCTTGTCCGCAATCGAAGCTTGCAGCGGCAAATGCTCGGTGAACTGCA
Organism: uncultured Pirellulaceae bacterium; assembly: GCA_964444865.1. GTDB lineage: Bacteria > Planctomycetota > Planctomycetia > Pirellulales > Pirellulaceae > SXOA01. Next base: position 10,389 of record CAYUJE010000146.1, read on the forward strand.
CCCCCGGCAGCTTCGTTTGAATTGTGCCGAAGGGGCTGCGAATCTCCTGCGGGGCATCCGGCTTGGGATCCCACATATCAATATGGCTTGGCCCGCCGGAGAGCCAGAACAGAATGACCGACTTCTTGCCGTGCGAGCTTCCCTCCGCACTCGCCTGGCTCTGCCGGGCCAACAGCGCCGGTAGCGACAGCCCCGCCACTCCGCTCAAGCCTGTCTGCAAGAACCACCGCCGCGATCGATGGCAAATCAAGTCCCGCGCCGGCATGAACGGGGAAGTCAGGGAAGCAACGACGTGCTTGGCGGCATGAGCCATGACGGAACCTCAATGTCGGGTAGTATTTACGCTTTCCATCCTATGAAAAATCAGCCCAATGTCAAATATCGGCATTCGTTTATGCCTTTGGCCAGTCCCAAGGATTTACTGTCAATCTCTGGGAAAACGACTTCGAAGGAAATTTCGCTCCTCCAGGTGCCTTCAAACTTGAACTTATCAATGTGACAGACCATCATTCATTCTTTGGCCGCCGGGTGCCCCGGCGAATTCGATTGCTGTTGCACCGAATTGGATTATGCGGAATTGATTCTTCACTTTGGCATCGACTATGAACGCTGTTACAAATCCCGATTTGTTTCGAATATTTCAGGAGTCCCTTCTAACGTCCATCGTGGTCGTACTTTTGGTTTGGTTTCTCGCGAATCCATTTATTCGTTGCGTGATATTTTATGTCATGGTGCGAGCAGCCGTGAGGAAATATTCCAAGAATGGGGACCGAAGCCAGGAGTTTGAGAACAACGCAGCCTACCGAAATGGATTCTGGAATATCGCCAATGACACCCGCGAATGCTGGTGGGCAACCATTGAGTTTGTCGTGTTCATGCGGAAAACAAAGCTGGAATCTATCTTTACCCGAATCTTCATCGATGATAATGCCGCACGGGAATATACTTCGCATGTCCCCGCAGGCGAGCTCATCGGAGGTCAACCCGGTACTGATGTCGTGGCAAGGCTAGCTACGGCTTATAACGATGTAGTCACATTTGGACCGACGATGGGAATTGTCGAGCGTACACTTGTGTTCACAATGGCCTTTTACCAACGCCTCGACGCAGTTGCACTTGTATTGGCGTCTAAGGGATTGATCGTGCAACTTCTCGGAGGAAATTTGGTTGCTCAGGTGGCAGCGGCCAATCGGGCTGCTGCTGGGACTCGCGGAACAACAGAGGGGGCTTTTGCGGGAGCCACGACGGAAGCGGAGGTGCCTGCGACGACCGCGATACCTGCACAGGTTGTTTCTTCCAAGTACGCCCCCCTCGATATGAGCTTTTTTGAGAAGGAAACGTATCTTCTGGGAAGCCTGCTGAGTTTTGTCTTAGCTTCTTTGGGCGGGCTTTACCTGAGTCGCCTCGATGTAGAGAATCAAGTTCGTAAGACTCCTCCTCTCCAAGTATCTCCATCCACTAACCACCGGAAGACGGATGTCGTTCCAGGCATCGCTTCTGTGCAGTCACCGGAAATGGAAATGTCAAAAACCAAAGTTCTGTTCGACGTGGATACCGGAGTAGATGATGCGCTGGCTCTAATGCTCGCATTCAATTCTCCCGAACTGGAGATCGTAGGGATTTCAACGGTTTCTGGAAATATCTCCGCAGAGCAGGCGCGGCTGAACACCAACTTTCTAGCTCGCCAGTTTGGACAATCGGGGAAATGGACAATCGCCGCTGGGGAACACGAATCTCTTGGCGGAAGGCAGCCCCAACCGATTCCAAACATCCACGGAATTGATGGTTTGGGAGGGATTCGCTCTGCGTCCGGAGACAAAGATGTCCGAGGTGAAACAACCTTGCCTGGCAAAAGCAAAGGCGTTCAATTGATTCTTGACCAAGCTCGCGCTCTGCGCGGCAAGCTGCGGATCATTGCGACCGGACCGTTAACCAATATCGCACGCGCCCTGCAATCCGATCGGGAGACGATGGAGCAAGTCGATGGTTTGTACATTATGGGAGGCGCGCTGGACGTGAAAGGAAATATCTCGCCAAGCGCCGAATTCAATGCTTTTTGCGATCCCGCGGCATACGATTTGGTACTGAAATCAGAGATTCCTGTCACGCTCTTTCCGTTGGATGTAACGGAAAGCGTAAAAATCCTCCACGCCGATTTGAATGAGAATCGCCATTTGTCGCCAGCCAGACTCGCCCTGCTTCGAGACATTACGCGAGTTTATGCGGGATTCCATTTTCAGACGCGCCAGTTTGACGGCTGTTACATGCACGACGTCCATCCCGTCGCAGGAATGATTCGGCCATCGCTCTTTGAATTCAAACATGGACGCGTCGTTGTCGAAACGAGCAGGACGGCGGAACTTGGCAAACTCAGTTGGTCATCGACAGCCGGTGTCAGATCGATTGCTGTCGCCAAAAAAGTCGACGCTGACGCGTTTCTTGACCTGTTCTGGTCACGAATGAGGTTTTCAGAACCACTTTGCGAATACTACCAGAAATAGGACCTGTTCCAGTGGCGTCAACCTAGAGGATCTTTGTTGAACGCCAGATGCAAGCAATGTATACCTCCACGCCTGCTTGATATCTCTACTCCACCGATAATTTATGCACCGTCGTCGACCGATAAGTCTCCCCCGGCTTGAGCAGCGTGCTCGGGAACTTCGCTTGGTTCGGTGAATCGGGGAAGTGCTGGGTTTCCAGACAGAAGGCTTCGTGCTGTTTGTAGCCATTGCCGCCGGCAGAGCCGTCGAGGAAGTTGCCGCAGTAGAGCTGGATGGCGGGTTCGGTGGTGGAGATCTCTATCACCCGGCCGCTGGCGGGGTCTTTCGCCCGAGCGGCCAGGGCCAGCTTCCCCTCTTGATTTCGCAGGACGTAGCAGTGGTCATATCCCTTCGTCTGATGCGGCTCTTTCTTCAGCTCTCCAATCCGCTCGCCGATGGCGTGGGGAGCGGTGAAGTCCATTGCGGTCCCTTTCACCGGGGCCAGTTCGCCGGTGGGAATGGAGCCTTCGTCAATCGGCAGATACTTGTCGGCTGTCAACGTGAGCTGCGTCTTGAGGATATCGCCGCTCCCCGCGCCGCCGAGGTTCCAGTAGCAATGGTTGGTGAGATTAACGACGGTCGCCTTGTCCGTGGTGGCCGAGTAGTCAATCTTCATCTCGTTGTCGTTCGTCAGTGAATAGACCACGGTGACCGCCAGATTGCCGGGATACCCTTCCTCGCCGTCTTTGCTCATGTACGTGAACTTCACACCAACACTGTCCGCCGTCTTCACTTCCTCGGCATTCCAAACGACGGCATCAAAACCCTTCAGGCCGCCATGCAAGTGGTTGGGTCCGTTGTTCGTCGCCAGCGAATATTCCTTGCCGTCAATGGAAAACTTCCCCTTGGCAATCCGGTTGCCGTATCGCCCCACCGTCGAACCGAAGTACGGGTGCCGCTGCAAGTAGCCTTCCAGCGTTGGAAAGCCAAGCTGGATATTGGCCAGCTTGCCCGCTTTGTCGGGGGTTTCCATCGAAACGACGGTCGCACCATAGGTCATCACCTTCATCACCAGGCCGTTTTTGTTGGTGCAGGTGAACAGGGAGACCTCGGTGCCGTCTTTGGTTTTACCAAAGGGGGTTTTGCTGATGCTCATGGCGGATTTGGGGGCTGAAGATTTGGGAGAGTCGGTTTTGGGAGCGGCTTGACCCGATGAGGCGAGGAACATACCAGCGAGCAATGCCGCCAGACTCAGGGGCCGGAATTGGGAGAGGGACATGGAGAAGCTCCGGGTGCAAGTGGTGAATCCAGTTCGGTGGCGATGACACATTATCGGGGGCCAATCTCTTGCGCGTCCAGGGGCACCCCACACCTTTGCTAGGTCAATTTCTTCTGCAGCCGCAGGGAACTGAAAATCAACATGCCAATCGCCATCCCCCATAAGACAACGGCGTGATGCCATAACTCCTGCCATCCCCCGCCACGCAAGATCACGCTGCGGCTGGCGTCAATCAGCCAGGTGGCGGGGATGCAAACGGAGACCTGCCGCAAAAGCCAGGGCATCGAATCGAGCGGAAAGACATAGCCGGAAAGAAACACCGAAGGGAGGAACGTCCCCATCGCTAACTGTCCGGCAGCATCCACGCTACTGGCCCGGGTGGAAATCCACAGGCCGACACCGAGCATCGTCAGCACGAACGGAAAGGTGATCATCAGCAGAGTGATGAACGCCCCACGTATTGGTACAAAGAAGAAAATCCGCATCAAGAAAGCAATCATGCAGAATTCCAGGTTCGTCAGCACGACGTACGGAACCATCTTGCCAATAATCAGTTCCCCCCGGCGGACCGGCGTCATAAAGAGCTGTTCCAGCGTGCCGTTCTGTTTCTCGCGAACGATGGCGTTGGCGGAAAGCATCGTCGCCATCATCTGGCACATCACGACCATCAATCCGGGGATGAAAAAGTTGGCGCTTCGCGTGTCCGGATTGAACAGAATCCGCGGCCGGGCCTCGATGGGCAATTGCTGCCGGTCCCCCAGCACCCGTATCAGCGATTCGCGAAGCGTGATCGCGTTGCTCACGTTCACCGCCTCCCCGGCGATGCTCGATTCTGTTCCATCCACCAGCACCAGCACCTGGGCCGTCTCTCCCGCTTGCAGCCGTTCGGAATAGTTCTGCGGAATGACGATGCCGATCCGGGCCTCGCCCGCCACGATCAGCTGACTCGCTTCCACCTGGGAATAGACCTGCCGCACAATCCTCACATCCTGGCTATTCTCGAACTGCTCGAGCAGCCGCCGGCTCTCCTGCGTGCCGGCATGATCCACTACCACCGTCCGAATATGCCGCACGTTGGTATCAATCGCATAGCCGAGCATGAACAGTTCGACGATAGGAATAATCAGCGTGAAGAACAGCGTTTGCGGATCACGAAAGATATGCAGCAGCTCCTTGCGGGCGACCGAGACGGTTCGTTGGAAGGAGAAGGAGGGAAGCATGAGGAAAGCCGAGAGCGGAAAGCTGAAAGCGGAGGAACGATTCTTTGGTGATGCATTGTCGCAGCCGACCTGTGGGGCTGTCCATGAGATTGAGCAACCAACGGCAAGTGGCAGCAGACGATCCAGGTATCGGACATGCCTGATAGATCGGTTTCCCCGGTAAAACCGCGGCGGAAAATTGTCATTTGACACTCCCCATTTTCTAACGTAGATAACCTTTGGCCCTGGAATGTCGCACTCGCGACGACTGGGGCTCCTTCCACGAACTCGACTTCCGCCCGGCATTTCATTCTTGCCGGACTCCGGGGGGTTAGGGTTCGCTTTTTCTTCAATTCGCCGTTTCTGCTGGGATGGAGGCATGCATGGGCACGCTGACGCTGGAAACCGATTCTTCACCGCCGCCCATAGTGCTGCTTAGGGACTCAAGTCCGATGCGTGAGGAGCAAATTCGCGTCAGCGTGCGGATGGCC
>CAYUJE010000147.1:0-11006 GCA_964444865.1 uncultured Pirellulaceae bacterium
GAGCAGTGGCGACACGACGCGCGGCGTGCTGCGCCGGTTGAAGGAGGACGTGCTGTCGCTCAAGCCGGCCGGCATCGTGCTGCTCATCGGGACCAACGACCTGGAGGAAAAGGCGGAGCCGAAAGTCATTGCCGATAACGTCAAGTTAATCCTGGCGGAAATCAAGAAGCACAACGCCAAACTGCCGGTCGTGCTCTGCCAGGTGTTCCCCAGTTCCGCGAGCAAGCAGCGGGCCGCGGAAAAGATCAAGCAAATCAACGAGCTTTATGCCGCTGCCGTGAAGGGGGATGGCCAGGTGACGCTCGTCGAGACCTGGACGCTGTTCGCTGATCCGCAAGGAGACGCCAAGAAGGACGAGTTCCCCGATCTATTGCATCCGAACAAACTCGGCTACGACAAATGGGCTGCCGCGATCCGCCCCATTCTGGCGACGCTCGGCTTTGTGGAGACGGAGCTGGATGATTTCAAGCTGGAGCCGGGCTTTGAAAGTCTCTTTAATGGCAAGGATTTGACCGGCTGGGGATTTCGAGACCCCAAGACGCTGGACATCAAGGAGACTTTCGACGGAAAGCCAATCAGTAGCGACCAGCGTTACATCGCCAAGAACGGCCGGCTGATCGTGAGCACTCCGCCGGAAGGGCGCAAAATTGCCCAGCTTTGGACCACCCGCGAGTTTCCCAAGAACTTCACGCTCAAGCTGGAGTTTCGCGCCACCCCCAACGCCGACAGCGGCGTCTTCCTCCGCAAGCCGCAGCTCCAGTGCCGGGATTATCCGCTGGCCGGGCCTTATAAGGAACTGAAGAAGTACAAGCCGCAGGGCTGGAATGAGATGGTCGTCGTCGTGAAGGGGGGCGTCGCTCACTGCACCTGCAACGGCGAGGTTCTGGAAGCCGAGTACAAGCTGCCGGAAACCGGCCCGATTGGCCTGGAAGGGGACCGCGGCCAGATGGAATATCGCCGGATTCGGATTCAAGAGCAGCCGTAGTTCCAACAGGGTGGCTCGGTGTGTCAAAGGGGTCGGGAGGAGTTTCGCATGAGCGACTTTTCGGTGCCGCGAACTCTGGGACGCGAAACCCCTCCCGACCCCGTCCTTCTCACTGGCGAGCGGCCTGCGTAAGCTGGCCGGTGAGAATGCACCTCGAATGGGCCCCTTTTTGCCATGGCAACGTGACCGGCCCGCTTACGCAGGCCGCTCGCCGGTCACTTGCCGCGTCTGGAGAACTTCGTGACGCTACATGATTCGGTCCTGGTGACTGGTGGCGGCGGATTCATCGGCACCTGGGTGTTGCGGGAACTGGTTTCCCGTGGACTCCGCCCAGTCGTGTTTGATTTGCAACGGAATTCCGAGCGCTGGGAGAAGGTGCTGGGAGCCGAGGCAGCCGGGGTTCCCTTTGTCGCCGGCAGTTTGCTGGACCGAAAGCTCTTGGATCAAACGGCCCGCGCAGAGAGCGTATCCCGCATCATTCATCTGGCGGCGCTGCTGACTCCGCAATGCCAACTGGATCCCGTTGCCGGCTGCGAAATCAACGTGCTGGGAAGCGTCCATCTGTTTGAAATGGCTAGGAGTTTGGGGGGCCAAATCAAGGGGATCTCTTACGCCAGTTCCTATGCGGTGTACGGACCGGAGGCTGATGATTCCACGACCGGAATGCCCAACGGCGAAAGTGGTCCACCCACCTTTTACGGCGTTTACAAATTGGCGGTGGACCAGATCGCCCAGCAGTATTGGCAGCACTTTGAGATCGCCTCCGTCGGCATTCGGCCGCATGTCGTTTACGGTCCGGAACGCACGCTGGGACTGACAGCCGGCCCGTCGCTCGCCTGCCGCGCGGTGGCCCAAGGGGAACCTTACACCATCAACTACACCGGCTCGGTTGGCTACGACTATGTCGAAGACGTGGCGAGCGCCTTTGTGGAGGCTGCGCTCAACCCGCCGCGCGGCTCGACCGTGGTCGATCTGCCCAGCGAATTGGCAACGACGGAGGAGTTCGCAGCGGCCATCAACCGGGTCGTACCGGGGGCGTCGTCGCTGATCTCGGTAAGCGGACCGGAAATCCCCCGGAACATTCCGCCCCAGCCGAATTACATCGCATCTTTATTACCGGACTGGAAAGCCACGCCGCTGGACGAGGGGATTCGCAAGACGATTAACTTCTACAAAGCCTAAACTCATGGCTCGCCTTAAGGGCCGACCAGTTCATAAAGCGAACCGCCGGCATGCTTGAGCTTTCCCTGTCGGGCCAGTTCTTCCCAAACTGCTTGCGGATATTGGTTGGGGGGCGTGATCGCCACGACTCCTGATCGGCCACCAGAAGACATGGGGCCGTAGCCGAGCCGCGACTCGTCATCCAGCCGCATTAGTTTCAGGCGCTTGCGGAATGCCTTGAGGGCGAGCTTCAACTCCTCTTTGGAAGGCGCGGAAGGAGTCAAAGGTGCTGGGTTCTCAGTGGGCTCTGGCATAATTGCATCTCGGAGAATTCTATTTGGCGACCTGGATAGTTGAAATGTAGCACGAATAGCCGGATACTGGGTGACTTGCACCGCGAAGTTGCTAACTCACTCTCCTGTGCCGCGATCTGGAATATTCGGAAACATTCCCGCGCGACACTTCACCTTGGAGCCCTCTCGATGAAGATTTGTTCGACTTTTTTCGCTTCCGCCGTTGCTCTCCTGCTCGCCCTTCCCGCCTTTGCCGAAGAAAAAGTCCAGCCCGTGCGGATGGGAAACGGGAGCATGACTTTCGAAACCGTCCCCGGTTGGGGGCTTCGCCCGGATGGAACCTCGGCGCTGGGGCCGACGCACGGGGCGGTGGTGATTGATGAGGCGGGCAACATTTACACCAGTGCCGACAAGGGGGTGGTGGTCTTTTCTCCCGATGGCAAAGTGATTCAAGAATATCTGGGAGACAAGTACTCACGCATTCATGACATGGAAATCCGCAAGGAAGGGGACGCCGAGTTCATTTACGGGGCACGGAACGCCAATGCCGAAGGGATCAAGTTCAATGCTCACAGCGGCGAGATCGTCCTCAAGCTCCCCTTTCCCGAGGAATCGGGATTGAAGCTCAAGCAGTTCAGCCCCACCGCAATCACGGTTGCTCCCAATGGCGATATTATTCTTTCCGACGGCTATGCCAGCAATCACATTTTCAAGTTCGACAAGACGGGCAAGTACTTGATGCATTTTGGGACCAAAGGGAACGAACTCAAACAATTCAACGCCGCCCACGGCATGACGCTCGACACGCGCTACGATCCCCCTCGTTTGCTGATTTGCGATCGCAATCACCAGCCCAAGGGGCGGTTGTTGCACTATGATCTCGACGGCAATTACATCGACGAAGTGGTGACCGGTCTGGGCATGCCGACATCCGCATCGGTGCAGGGAGACTTTGTTTCCGTGCCCGATTTGCACGGCCGAGTGGTCATTCTCAATAAGAACAACACGATTATTGCCGTGCTGGGCAACAATTCGGATCCCGCGAAGGGGGCGAGTTTCGGCATTGCTCAAAAGGACTGGGTCGAGGGAGCCTTCAGCGGCACGCACGGTTCGTACTGGGACAAAGAGGGGAACCTCTATGTGCAGGACTGGAACGTGGCGGGACGAATCATCAAGCTGGTGCGGGTGAAATAAGGGCGAGGTTAGTCTCCCTTGCGCCGCATCACCGCCGCAATTGCGATGGCAATGATCGAACCGACCGACATTGCCACCGTGACCGACAGTAAATCAGCCGGTTCGATGAACACCAGCGGACCGGCCACCAGCCCTAAGATCACGCCAGAAATACCTCCCCAGAGCAATCCCCGCCAGTGAGGATAATAGAGTCCGCCAGCGCAAAAGCCGATCATTCCCAGAACCGCGGAACCTACCCCCGCGGCAAACAGCGGCTGCAACCCATCGATTTTTTCCGCGCTGATGGCGCGAAAGATGGGGGAAAGACCCGCGGCGAGCACCGCGCTGATGGCGATGAGCACGAACAGCGTCCCGAGCGGATAACCGCGGCGACTGGGCACTTCAGAGGGTGTTGGCGAGTCCATGCGTTAGTATTCCACCGGCAGCTTGCCATCCGCCCGATGCCCAAGCTGCTGAAGGGCAGTGGTGCTGATGGATTGACTAAGGGCATGAACGCTGCCGTCGCCGAAGGCAAAGACACCTACTTGCGGATGCGCCGACCCAAAGCCGCCGACAAAGCTCGGGCTGCCGAAATTCGCGATCACAACCTTGCCCCCCTTGGCTCCACTTCCCGGCATCGAACCGGCGGGCTCACCAGGGACACGGTCGGACTCCAAACCAGGTACATCCAGCGGATCGGGGCCGTTCTTCCCGTCGAAAGGAGACCCTGAATTTCCGCCAGGAATTCCGCCCCCGCGCAAGGTGAACTGGTTGATTCCCCAGCCCGTGTTGCGGAGCGTCCCCCGCGTTCCGCTGCACCACTCCATGTCCCAGGCATCGGTAATTTTCTCACCCAGAAAAATCGTGTTTGACGAGCCGTCTTTGATGTCCCGATACCTGACGCGGCTGTTGAGGAAGAAGACGCCGTTGTTGTTGACGTCAATCGGAGCTTCAACGTCGTGATGGCAGGCGGCATAACTGGTCATCGGACCTCCTGTAATCGACGATGGACAAAGGAGGCCAGGAACATTGAGCTTTTGAATGGGCCCATTTTTGGGGTGATAGATGCTTTGGTTATTATCCACGGCGTCCCAGACATTTCGCTGTTCCAGGTAGGGAAGCGATTGCACCAGCCAGTTGTGATGGTATCCCAGGCGGGCATTCAGCACGGGCCCTTTGGTGTCAATCGTTCCCGCCGGATAAACACTGTGCGCCATTTCGTAGTGATTGACGGCCACGATGAGTTGCCCCAGGTTGTTGGCGCATTGCATCCGCCGGGCGGCCTCCCGAGCTTGCTGCACCGCAGGAAGGAGCAACGCCACCAGCACTCCGATGATGGCAATCACCACCAGGAGCTCCACCAGGGTGAAACCACTTCGGCGGTGGGATTTGCTGGGAAATGTTATTGCTGGAAAGTGTTGGTAGGACGCCATAAGGGATTCTCGCGAAATGAGCGACATAAAAAGGCTTTAGCTTTCTAGTAATCCACGGGAAGTTTGCCATCGGCCCGATGCCCCAATTGCTGCAAGACGGGACCGGTGGTCATCTGATTGAGGAATCGTACGCTGCCGTCACCAAATGCAAACTGCGCCCCGTTGGGATGTTCCGAGGAAAACCCGCCGACGTAGAGCGGATTGCCGATGGAAATGGAGGGCACTCCCGCCTTCCCCTTTCCTGTCGCGGGGGAAGCACCGCGAGGAGGTCCGTCCGCAGATTCTTCCGGTTGTTTGTCGGATTCCAGGCCGGGGACATCCAGAGGATCCGGCATCGCGCCGGGGGGCATTGCGGGCAAACCAGAAACACCGTCATACGGACGAGTGGCGCGACCCCCTGGAAGCCCGCCGTTGCTGAACGTCAACAGGTTAATCGCCGATCCCGTGTTGCGCAAAGTTCCGCGAGTCCCGCTGCACCATTCAAAGTCCCAGGAATCGGCCAGCTTCTCTCCCAGAAAAATCGTACTCGAAGTGCCGTCCTGCACGTCTTTGTACCGCACGCGGCTGTTGAGGAAGAAGACACCATTATTTTTGGTGTCGATAGGTGATTCGGTATCGTGGTGGCAGGCGGCGTAGTGGCTGATTGGGCCGCTCGGCGGCTGCGACGGACAATGCCAGATAACACCTCCGGCAATGTTGGCGACCGCCGCATTCTTGGGATGATAGATGCTCTGCTTCCTGTCCACCGCATTCCAGATGCTTTCCTGCTCCAGATAGGGAAGCGTTTGCACCAGCCAATTGTGGTGATAGCCAATGCGGGCGTTCAAAATGGGCCCCTTCGCGTCCATCGTGCCGGCTGGATAGACGCCGTGCGTCATCTCATAGTGATTTACCGCCAGGATGAGCTGGCTCAAATGACTGCCACAGTTCATTCGCCGGGCCGCTTCCCGGGCGTATTGGATCGCCGGCAGGAGCAACGCCACCAGCACTCCGATGATGGCAATCACCACCAACAACTCAAGCAGCGTGAATCCGCTGGGGGTGCGGCGAGAGACAAGTCGAATTGGAATCAAACGATGCATCACTTGCTCTCTCCCGGCTGGGGAAGGGAGTACGCTTGCTCGCGAACCGCCTGGGCGTGATGCACGGGATCGTCGGGATAGATCGCCGTGACAAAAATCTGCCGGCGGCCGGCCGACGCCCCTCTTTCGACGCGAATCACCGCAATTCCGGAGGTAGCAGGCTCCTCAGAATCAGTTAGCGAAACCTTCCAAGTTTCTCCACTCCAAGCAGCATCCGACCTTAGCATTGCCGCCGCGCGGCTCACTGCGGAATCCGCCAGCAGTTCCGCCTGCACTCGCTGCTCCTCTTCCCGGACCTGGCGATGCGAACGCAGGATGGCCTGCAGCGTCATCCCCGAAACCATCCCCACCACCAGCAGCACCACCAGTGCCATCGCCATCGCGGCTGCCCGGCGGCTCCCTTTTGAACGCAGGTAAAGTTTGGCGGTCATGGTTTCTCTCCCTGCTCGCTGCTTAAAGTGCGAGAGATTCCGACGGCTGCCTCCAGCAGGGAAGGACGAGCGACCACAGAATACTTTCGCACCTCCGGAGTTGAAACCAGGCTCAGGCAAATGAGCGGCCGCTCCAAGGATTTGTCCAGCGAAAAAGTCCCCTCCAGTCCCATGAGCGGGAACTTTTCTCGCTCCAGCACGACATCTCCGCGGCGCAATTCGCGGTGCAGCGCTGTCTCTTGGATCTCATAACGCACAGTCTCTTCTCCCGGCAGCGTGAAGCCGCAACTTTTCGGCGATTCACACTGGACTCTCGATGCGGCATGTGCGTCGTTTCGCAACTGCACCGCCAGCCGAGCGCGGGATGTTTGCGATTGGAGATCGCTCGACAGGGATCCTTGCGAGCGGAATAGCGCGGTCAGCAGGATGGCGGACCCCGAAAGCAGAATCACCAGCAGGGGAAAGACCACCAGCAGTTCGATGAGCGTCCAGCCTGCTCGCATTCGTTTGACCGCGATTCTCATGGCCTGGCCTCCTGCTCGCGGAATCGCCAGGCGGTCAACCCAATAGGGGAAATGCGGCCCTCTCCTTGCTCCCAGGAGATTTCCAAGCGAATTCTTTTGCCCAAGGGCGGGGCCGGCTCGTCTTTGACGTGCGCGGTGAGTTTGGCGTTCGGCAATGCCTCCAGAATCTGCGGGGAAATGGCTTGCTTCTCGATGGCTTCCGCGGTCACGTTTTCCCATTTCGCGGCCAGCACGCGCTCCATCCGATTGGAAAGTTCTTCCAACGCCAGCCGTCGCTGGTCGCCGACGCGCCGCTGCAGCTTCGCGGCGATCAAGAATTGCGACAGTAAAACGGAAGCGGCGAGAAGCACGGTCAGCGCGAGGGTGACTTCCAGCACCGTGAAACCTCGATTTGTTCGCCTGGCTGCGCTCATCTCATGACCTACGATAATCCTTGGATCAAACCAACCAGTGGAAGGAATAAGGCTACGCAGACAAAGGCGACACAGGCTCCCAACGCGAGAATCAGGAGGGGGGAAATAATGTTATACCACGCCTGCCAGCGATACATTTCCCGCCGCAGCAGACTCTCTGCCATCTCTTCCAGGGCCCACGGCAAGTTTCCCGCCCCTTGTGCCGAGCGGAGCACCACTTCATCGGTCCGGTCGATCAGCCGTACTTTGCGGAGTGCGGCGCACCAGTCTTCCCCGCGTTCCACTCGTTCCGCAGCTTTGCTGAGCCAGTTGCGAACCGTCCCCAGGGGGTAGATATCGGCCATCAGCCGCAGCGATGTATGCACCGATTGACCGCGGCGAATCGCCAAGGCGAGTGAACGGAGCACAATCGCCCCGTCATAGCGACGAAACAGTCGATTCAAAATCGGCATGCTGCGGGGCAACCAGCCGATGAAAGAAAAAATGCTCGCCAGACAGACCAGAAAGGCCCCCATCGTCAGCAGAAAAAGGATCGGCCAGCCATAGTCCACCACCCAGCGGGAAAAGTTAATGAGCAGCACGGTCATTACGGGAAGCTTCAGACCGAATTCCGAGTACATCTTGTCGAAGACCGGCACGATCCAAATCATGATGAAGGTGACAATGACCTCCCCCGCAAAAAGCAGATTCACCAGATAGACCCAGCGGGACAACATGGGTCGCAGCAGGTCTTCAAGCTCATCTGAAGTTCGTAATTGGCTGCGAAGTGCGGGGGCAAGCGCGCCGAGCGAAAGGCCGACGCGAACGGCCATGCGACTGGCTGTGGAGCACTTGATCCAGGCATACGAGAGAGCTTGATCCAGAGGAACTCCTTGCTGCAGCGCTTGAGCCAGCCACAGTGCCCGCCGTGCGCCGCCGGAATTCATCTCGTCGGCAAAGGCCAAAACCACTTCCGGAAGGGGAATCCCCTTTTCTGCGGCGACGCCGATCGAAGCCAGCAGTGCTTGATGGTCTAGCCGCATTCGCCGGTCCAAGGTCATGAACCAAATGATGCAAGTCATCAGCGTCACGATGATCCCAAGGACCAAGCCCGTCATGGAAAAGATTACGCCCCCCAGCGCTGCGAGCAGCATCACGCGCCCTGCGATTCGGAGTGCTAGAAGCGACGAATCCGGGGCTGCCGATGATTTACGGCCATAAAGCAGCCGCACGCAAAGGAGCAACGCCAAGCCTGGGATGGCCAGCAGCACCAGATTGTAGAGTCGAAAGGGTTCGTTCATCGTCGCGCTGTTTGTTAGGCCAACCCCTGGATCAAGCCGATCAGCGGCAAAAAGAGGGCGAGAACCGTCACTCCGACCAGCAAGGCGACGGCGATGAAAATCATCGGCGGCAGGATTTGAATCACCAGCAACGAACGGTTATTGACCCGGTCTTCCAGCATTCTTGCCGCCGTGCGTAAGGCAGAATCGAGAGTCCCCTGCTGCTCCCCTTGCCGGATGACGGGAATGATGGACATCGGGAGGAGGCGTGTGCGGACTAAGGCTTCCCACAAGGACTGGCCGGCTTCCGTCCGCTGGCCAAGTTGCCGGCAAGCGTGCCCAATATATTCGTCAGAGATTCCGCTGGCTGCCAGATTCAGGGCTTTGGGGAGCGGAACCTGATTTTCGACCAGCATTCCCACGGCGCGCAGACCTTCCGCGGATCCGGACCAGTACCACAATTTGCCGACCAGCGGCAGTGCGCCCAGGAGCTGTGAAAATCCTCTACGCCCTCCCAACAGACGAACCCCGCCCAACCCCAACCCGGCAAGGGCACACACCACCAGCACCTGGGGCATGACGACATCGCTCATCAAGAATACGGCGATCGTCGCCGATGGAAGTTTGAGCCCGAATTCTGTCATCATTGTCTTGAAAGGGGGAATGACGATCAGTGTTAACAGCAGGAAAACGCCCGCCGCGAGCGCCAAGGAAATCAAGGGGTAGGCCAGGGCGGCGACAATTTCCCGCCAGCGAGTCCGCGCGGCCCATTGGTTCTCCACCCATTCCGTCAGCACGACTCCCAGCTTGCCCGTCGTTTCCGCCGCGTGGAGAAAGCCGCCCAGATACGCCGGCACCCTGGGTCCGCAGGCGGCAAGCGCCTGGTTCAGGCTGCTGCCGTTTTTGATTTTGCCGGCGATGTGCCGGAGTGCCCGGCGCATCCTTGGTGACGCGGCTTCTTCCGCGGCGGCCCGCAGCCCAGCCGCGAGCGGCAAATCGGCCCCGGCGATTTGGGCCACGGAGCGGACCAGCGATTCCGCTTCCTGGGAGGTCAAGCGAGGAGGAGAGGGATCATTCATGCCTGAAAATCCGCTCCCGCGAGTTTGTAGAGAATGAGCAGAAAGGGACCGAGCGTCACGGCTGCATAAATCGCCACCGTTCCGCCGCCGAAGAACAGCGTCAGAATCAGCGGAACATACAGCCGCAACCACTGAGCCCGGCGATTGGCTTCATCGCGATAAACTTCCGCCGCCCGGCGGAGCGCGAGGGGCAAATCCTGTTGCAACTGGCCGCTCGTCAGCATCCAGGCGAGGAGCGGGGGGAAGTTCCGCGGAGGTGCCGACGACTTTTCGCCGCGAGTCATCTGCTCGGCCAATTGCTGAGCCGCCCTTTCCAGTTTTCTGGCACCGGTTGTTTGAGCCGCCAGCGGGACTGCTTCGGGGAGCGATACGCCGTATTCCGTGAGCAGGGCCAGCGAATCGCACATGGCGGCCAGACGGCCGGCCTGACGCATTTTCAGCATCGTGGAAACCGCACCGAACGATAGAAACGGATGCAGTTCCACGCCCGCGGCGACTCGCCCCGCTCGCCACCAGAGCCAGGCGAGCCACGCCAGCACCAACGCCGGCAGCGCGAACCCCCACAGCAGCGTGTATTTTCCAAGCCAGATGATTGCCTGATGAACGAGCGTGTCTTCCACGCCGTGATCCGCCAGCATCTCCGCCATGACGGGTGAAATATGCGAAAGCGTGAACACAAACAGGCAGTAGCCGAGGCACATCACGGTGAGTGGATAGATGATGGCCATGCTGATGGTCCAGCGAAGCTGCGCCGTGCGGCGGGCGGACTGCGATATTCCCTCCAGTGCGGCCGGCAATCTGCCGACGCGCACGCCGGCTTGCACCACGGCTTTGTAAGCCGGCGGAAAGTTTGGATTTTCGGCGACGATTCTGTCCAGCGGCTCTCCCCGCTCCAGCCGCTCTCCCACTTCGGCGGCGATTTTTCCGAGTCGGCCGGGAAGGTCTCGTCCGAAGGCAGTCAGCCCCGGTCCCAGCGGCACGCCGGCGCGCGCGAGCGCCGCGATCTCGTGATTGAGAGCCACGAAGTCTTCCAGTGTCACTGTGGTGGGAGCAAGTACAGCGGCAGCGGACAAATTGCACCGAGCGGGCAGAGAGGTGAAGAAGAGACTCGCCTGATTTTAGAGAGCGTGCAGCGAATCGCAACTAGATGCCGCGCTATTCAACCACTTCCAA
>CAYUJE010000147.1:11106-15825 GCA_964444865.1 uncultured Pirellulaceae bacterium
AAGAAGCGGGCTTCCAGCCATTCGCGGCGAAGGTGAAAGAGTTTGCGGGCTCGTTCCAAATTAATTGTTTTGGGTCGGCGACGACGAATCCACGCAAAAGTAAGGGCCACGGCAGCGAGAAGTACCGCGCCGCAAACCACCGATATCAATTGCCAATGGTCCATGACCGTCGCACCCGAAAGATTCCTCGCCGCCCTTGCCGGCCCCATTCCCTGGCCAGCCGCTCGAACTGTTTGCAGTTTACTCCCCCGCGAATTTATCCGCCAGCTTTCGCTGCATGAGATTATTGTACGCGAGTAGGGGAAAGGAAAGCAACGGTTCTTGGCGTGAAGCGACGTTTCCCTAATTCCATCCAAAAACACAGGAAAACCCGCATTGTTTGGACCGAAGGAGGGAAGACTCACCCATTCAGTCCTTGGAGCGCAGCGGTGCTGTCTCCCAGGAACGGCAGTTTCACATCCATCCGTTCCAGCAGCGACAGCCACAGGTTGGCCAGGGGCGTTTCGTCGGGGAAGCGAATGTGGCGACCGGTAGCGAGCGTTCCTCCGCCTCGGCCGGCCAGGAGAATCGGCAAGTCATTATGGTTGTGGGCGTTGCCGTCGGAGTTGCCGCTGCCGTAAACCACCTGGCAATGATCGAGGAGCGTGCCATCCCCCTCGTTGATGGACTTGAGCTTTTGCAGCAGATAAGACAACTGCGAGATGTGGAATTTGTTGATCTCGCGGATCTTTTCCTTTTTCTTCGCATCGTTGCCGTGGTGCGACAAATCGTGGTGCCCTTCGGAGACGCCGATGTTGGGGTAAGGTTTGTTGCTCCCTTCATTGGCCAGCACAAACGTGGAGACCCGCGTGATGTCCGCCTGAAACGCCAGCACCAACAAGTCGCACAGCAGCCGCAGGTGCTCTTGATAATCTTGCGGCACACCGGTGGGAGTCTTGAAATCAGGAGCCTTCGCCTCCGGCAGGCGGGCGGCACGCTCCATGCGCTGCTCGATGTCGCGAATCGCGCCGAAGTATTCTTCGAGCTTGCGATTGTCGTTGGCGGACAACTTGCTCGTCAAATCCTGGGCATCGTCGCGGATGAAATCGAGAATGCTTTTGCGGCGGGTATCGCGAGCGGCTCGTTCGGCGGCGGAAGCGGTGGAAAAGAGTCTTTCAAAAACCAGCTTGGGATTCACTTCCTTGGGGAGCGGCTGCGTGGCGGACTTCCAGGACATGGTGGAGCTGTAGACGCAGCTATAACCCGAGTCACAATTTCCCGCCATCGCTCCCGCTTCGCCGCCAATTTCGAGAGAGGAGAGGCGAGTCTGATCGCCGATGCGTCCGGCCACGACCTGATCCACCGAGACTCCCGCCCGAATATCGGTGCCGTCGGTCTTGCGAGGCTGAGCGCCGGTGAGAAACGCCGCCAGGGCGCGGGCATGGTCTCCGCCGCCGTCGCCATGGGCGCGGGCCTTATCGGCGGTGAGCCCCGTTAGCACCAGCAATTCGTCCTTGACCGGAGCCAGAGCCTCCAGAATGGCCGGCAGTTCAAAATCTTTCCCTTCCTGCTTGGGGGTCCAGTCGGCCATGTTCTTGCCGTTGGGCACATAGAGAATGGCCAGGCGGTTCGGCGACGAACGCCCCGGCTCGGCAGCGGCCCAAGAAGTTGTGGAGCCCATCGCTTCGAACCAGGGGAGTGCGAGCGAGACCCCCAGCCCACGAAGTACGGTTCGGCGAGAAATGCGATTGGTCATGGCAACGGTTCCTTTCCTCTGCGCATCCGAAATGGATCACTCTTCACAATTTCGACCACGAGCCGCGAAAATCTGTAATCATCCGCGGCTGTGGAGGCTTCGATCTTGTCGATGGCCGGCTCATCATAATACTCCAGACCGCGACCCAGAGCATAAATCAGCAGTTTTTCCGCCAAACACCGCACGAACTGGTCTTTCTTCCCTTTCAGGATTTCCTTGAGTTCGCCCGGCCCGCTGAACTTGCGGCCGTCGGGAAGCACGCCCGCGGCCTCAATCGGAAATTTGTCTTCTTGGGTGCGAAACTTGCCAATGGCATTGAAGTTCTCAAACGCAAAGCCGAGCGGGTCCATCTTGGCATGGCAGTTGGCACATGCCGGATTGGCCCGGTGCTGCTCCATCCTTTGGCGCAAGGTGCCAGTCAGTTCTCCCGCTTTCTGCTCCGCCAGATCGGGAACATTCGCGGGAGGCGGCGGAGGCGGCGCACCCAAAATCTGCTCCAGCACCCATTTGCCTCGCTTGACCGGTGAAGTTCGCGTGGGATTCGAAGTGACCGTCAGCACGCTGGCCATGGTCAAAAGGCCCCCTCGTGTCCGGTCCTGCAGGCTTACTCGCACAAACGCGTCATCCTTGAACGGCTGTCCTCCTGCGACGGGCGGCTTGCCCGGCATGTTTCCCGCGGTGTCGGCAATGCCGTAATGCTGGGCGAGACGCCGATTGAGAAACGTATAGTCGCAGTCGAGCAGTTCCACCACGCTCTTGTCCTCGCGCATCACATGCAGGAACAGCTCGCGAGTCTCGGCCAGCATGTCGGCCCGCAATTCTTCGTTGTATTCAGGAAAGAGTTGCTTGTCGGGCGAGAAAGCGCTGATCCGCTGGAGCTGCAGCCACTGCATGGCAAAGCTTTCGAAGAGCGCCTGTGACCGCTCGTCCTTCAGCATGCGGCGCACTTGCGATTCGAGATTGGCCGCCAATTCCTTTTTTCCCGCGAGCGCGAGCAACTCGTCGTCGGGCATACTTCCCCACAGAAAATAGGATAGCCGCGAGGCCAACTGGTATTCATCGAGTGCGCGGGGCTCGGCCGATTCGGGGTGGTCATCCAATTCCAGGCGAAACAAAAACTTGGGCGAACAGAGCGCCGCCATCAAGGCGAATTGCATCCCTTCTTCCCATTTGGCTCCCCCCGCCACAGAGGCGTCGGCAATTTTTGCCAGCCGTTCAATTTCCTCGTGGGTAATGGCTCGGCGATAACAACGGGGGAGAAAGCGGGCGAGAACTTCTCGGGTGCGGGCTGCGGGGGGCTGCGATTCGTCGCTGGCCAGCAGTTTCTTGTGGCTGGCCGGGCGCGTGTCGAGCGGGCCATCGAGTGACATGTACCGTACATAGAGCGTGGGGGCCGGCTCCCCTTCTTCCGGCTTGAGAAGCGCTACCGCCAACTTATCCAGCCCAATGTCGGCGGGAATGTCGGCTTTCAGGATTTGACCGGCTTTGGCTTCGCGGGCGGTGATTTCAAAGGTTTTCAGAATCATGAACGGCCGCAGATTTTTGGCGGCGGCACCAGCGATCTTCTCCGCCTCGGCATCGGTCGCCGCCGTCTTGGCAGACGCATTGCAGCCGGCCAGCAGGGCGACCATCACTGGCTTGGTGCCGGTCGTCTCGACATAGACCTGTGTCTGGCCAATGTACTGGCCGTCCGCAGGCACCTTGTAACGCGTGAAAATGGGCCCCGTTTCAATTGGCATTCCCTCGGGCTTGAAGAGCACCACGCGGTGGCCGTCTTTCATCGGCACATTGGGCCCGGCAGGTTCTGTGTACTGGGTACTGACGCCCCGATTCGGCGGCTTAGGCGGATTGGGCGTAATCGCCCGATTCATGATTGTCTCGGCAGCCGCCAGGTAGCGTTCCATGAGGACCGGGGAGAGGGTCAGCACGTCGCCAATGTTGTCAAATCCATGCCCAATGTCATCCGCGGGAAAATCCTCGGCGGCATTGAAATCGACCCCGATCAAATCGCGAATGGTGTTGTTGTATTCAAACCGATTGAGACGCCGGACGGTGACTCGCCCCGGATCGGGCCTGGCATGTGCTGCCGCTTGCTTGAAGACCCCCTTCACATCCGCGAGAAACGAGGCCGTCTCATCCGCGGTGGGTCGGGGTTTATCCTTGGGGGGCATTTCGCCCGCCTCCACCATTTCGATCACCTGTCCCCAGATTTTCCGCCCCTTGAAAATCGACCCTTCGTCCCGAAAACCAGTGAGGGAAAGATCGGCCTTCTTATCCTTATCGTTATGGCAAGCGGTGCAATTCTTCTCCACAAACGTCAACACGCGCTGCAATTCCGCAGAAGGACTTGGCTCGGCACTGAAGGAGCGTGCGGCGTGCGACATCCCGGTCAGCCCGCAGCTAACGAGCAATAGGAAACGAAGGCCGCATAGCCGTGGCGGACAAAACCGCATGACAAGAGCTCTTTTGTTAGGTGGGAATAATTGGCGGGTTAGGCGGGCGGGGGCCTGGCTGGCAATTTGCCAGACCAGATTCATGGGCCGTTCGAGGTGGGAAAATAGCAAGGGAACAACCCAAACTTTGATTATACCCGAAACATTCCCTTGATTGGCAAACAATTGCCGTTCTGACACGACTGCGAGGCGGCTTCACGCCATTTGAAACAACTGGCCAAATCAGGAGTGCTGAGGGAGCAGACAGAGGAACGAGAGAGGCTCTTCCTGCACCCGAAGCTTTGCGACGGTTGAACCGGGACAGCAACAGTCATTCGTTCGTGATACTCAAGTAAGCGATGTGCAGCGGCCTGACCCTCAAAGCTCTTTCAAAACATCCAGGGCTCTCCAGTGTTTCACTCTGCGTTGCAGAGTCCGACACTAGCCCGAAGCGCAAGCGAGGGAAAAGCGTATTGCACCGGTGCAACGTAGAATTCCCTCGCTTGCGCGTCGGGCTAGTATTTGTGCCGCTTGAAACACTGAGTAGCCCTG
>CAYUJE010000148.1:0-5090 GCA_964444865.1 uncultured Pirellulaceae bacterium
TCAGTCGGGCGGGCCTTCGCAGATCGAACTGTTTGACGAAAAGCCACTTTTGAAAGAAAAGCACGGCAGCGAGTTGCCGGATTCGGTCCGAATGGGGCAACGGCTGACGGGAATGACGAGCGGGCAGAAGAGTTTTCCGGTCATTGCTCCCAAGTTCAAGTTTGTGCGCCACGGCAAATGCGGGATGCAGCTTTGCGAACTGCTGCCGCATACCGGAAAAATCGCGGATGACATTTGTCTGGTCCGGTCGCTCCACACGGAAGCCATCAACCACGACCCGGCCATTACCTTCATTCAAACCGGCTCTCAACAGCCAGGGCGGCCTTCGTTTGGGGCCTGGGCCGCGTATGGGTTGGGGACCGAAGCTGCCGATTTGCCCGCCTTCGTGGTGATGATCTCGCACGGCAGTGGCAAGGATAGCAATCAGGGACTGCTCGACCGGCTTTGGGGGAGCGGCTTTCTGCCGTCAAACCACCAAGGGGTCAAGCTCCGCAGCCAAGGGGACGCCGTCCTTTACCTCTCCGATCCTCCGGGCATCGATCGCGACCTGCGGCGTGAAATGCTCGATGGGCTGGCCAAACTCAACGAGCAAAAGCTGTCGGAATCGGGCGATCCCGAAATCGCCACTCGCATTGCTCAGTTTGAACTCGCCTTTCGGATGCAGGCTTCCGTCCCAGAACTCACCGACCTTTCCGGCGAAACGCAGGCGATCTTCGATTTGTATGGCCCGGACGTGAAGAAACCGGGAACATTCGCTGCCAACTGCCTGCTCGCCCGCCGGCTCGTGGAACGGGGCGTCCGCTTCGTGCAGCTTTATCACCGCGGTTGGGACCAGCACAACAACCTGCCGGACAACATGCCGCTCCAGTGCCGCGACGTCGATCAGCCGCAGGCGGCGCTGATCCAGGATTTGAAGCAGCGGGGGCTGCTGGATGAGACGCTGGTCATTTGGGGCGGGGAATTCGGTCGCACGGTCTATGGCCAGGGGGGCGTGAAGGAAAGTTACGGTCGCGATCACCACGGCCGCTGTTTCAGCGTTTGGATGGCCGGCGGCGGAATCAAGCCCGGCCTCGTCCATGGCATGACCGACGACTTCAGCTACAACATCACGGAAAAGCCGGTTCATGTTCATGACCTCAACGCCACGCTGCTGCATTGCCTTGGAATTGATCACGAGCGGCTGACGTTCCGACAACAAGGGCGGGATTATCGGCTGACCGACGTGCATGGCACGGTGGTCAAAGAAATTCTGGCCTGACGAAAGGTTCGCTATGATTGACCGCAGGGAGTTTATGCAAACAGCCGGCATCGGCGGCGCGGGCTGCGCTTTGGGAGTTCTCTCGAGCGCTCCTTCGGTTCTGGCTGCTGGCGATGAGCCTGCGCCAGGCAAGCTGACTCAGCCGGTCCCCTTTGCCGTGATTCAGCGACAGGGATTCGACCCGCTGCACGCTTCGCCGCATGAAGTAGGGGGTCCGAAGCTCGGATTTGCCGATGTTCCGATCATCGGAGAATTTGCAGAAGTGAAGGCCGACTCTTGGCAGTACCGCGTTATCCCCCTGAAGGATGCCTTCGGCACGGGCATGGAGTGGAACAAATTTGAGCCCATAATCCAAGGCAAGAAACTCACCGCGACGGTCCGCATTCCGGCCGGCGGATGGTATCGTCTGGAAATGCGCGCGCTGCTGGGAGAGAAGTCGGTCGCCACGGCAACCGTCGAACCGATTGGAGTCGGCGAAGTGCTGGTCATCGCCGGGCAATCTTACGCGGACGGCGCGAATGACGAACTGATGAAAGTGGAAGATGTGCAGGGACGAGTTTCGGCGTTTGATCGTGTCAAAAACTCGTGGCAGGTGGCCCATGATCCTCAGCCGAACATTGCGACGGGCGGCACCATTTGGCCTCCGCTCGGCGATCTGCTGTTGCCGATTGTTCAAGTTCCGGTCGGCTTTGTGAATGTGGCCGTGGGAGGGACTGCCTCTCGCCAATGGTTGCCAGGAGAGGCGCTATATCAGAATCTGGCGACGGCCGGCATAACCACGGGCCGCTTCCGAGCCGTTTTGTGGCAGCAGGGAGAGTCCGACGTCATCGAAGGGATTTCCACAGAGAAATATTTTGCCAACCTAACCGCTATCCGTGAAGCACTTGCCAAAGAGTGGAAGTTCTCACCCCCTTGGCTGCTCGCCAAATCCACGCTGCACCCGACGGTTTACAACAAGCCGGAAGGTGAAGGACAAATCCGCGCCGCCATTGACCTACTCGTCAAACAGCCCGGCTTTCGCCCGGGCCCCGATACCGACATCCTCGCTGGTGAAAACCGGGGTGGCCCCAAAACTCGCCGTCACTTCACCGGCCTGGGGCAGCGGCGAGCGGCGCTCCTCTGGTTTGCCGCCGTGTGGCAGGAGCTGCAGCGCGGGGACGCGGTCTAATTTTGACCAGAGTTAAGCAGAAATTCTGGGAACGCCAATCAGAGAATCTCTTCAATCACCCTGCCGCGAGTTAGGGGGAAGGGACGTCCCTGGCTATCATGAAGCTGGGTATCGGGAGCGTAGCCCAGGCAATGGAAGATTGTAGCGATCAAGTCCTTGGGCTGGACGAGACCATCGGCCGGCTCGGCGGCTTGCTTGTCTGAGCGGCCGTGGACCACGCCGCCGCGAATTCCACCTCCGGCCAGGGCCAGCGAAAAGCAGCGTCCCCAGTGGTCCCGCCCCGCATTGGCGTTGAACTTGGGAGTCCGGCCAAATTCGCCAAACCAAACCACGAGCGTTGATTCCAGCAAGCCTCGCTGTTCCAAATCCTCGATGAGGGCGGAAAAGCATTGATCGGCAATCGGCATCAGTAGCGACTTGAGAGACTCGTTATGTTTCGCGTGCGTATCCCAGCCCCCTTGGTTCGGCTGATCTTTGATACGGGTCCAATTGACCTGCACCAGGGAGACGCCTGCTTCTACCAGCCGCCGCGCGAGCAGAATGCTCTGGGCGAAGCGGCTGCGGCCGTAGCGGTCCCGGTTGGCGGCAGGCTCCTGACGAATATCGAAGGCATCGCGAGTGGCTGAAGCGGTCAGCAGTTCCAAGGCCTTCTGGGCATGAATGCCAAAGCCCTGGGCACTCGGGCTTTGGGCCAGCAAGTCTAGCCGCTCATTCATTTGGGTTAACAGAGAGCGGCGAGAATCGAGGCGAACAGAATTGACTTCCGCCGGCAGCGATAGCCCCGGCACGGAAAAATCTTCCGCTGAGGGATCGCAGTGGATTAACCAGGGATTGTTGGCCTTTCCCAAAATTCCCCCGTCCTGTCCCGGCCAAGGAAAATTGCCGTCATTCCAAATGTGCTCCGGCAGCGTAATCGCGCTCGGCAGTTCTCCCGGCCGCCGCCGCACCGCCCGAACCAATCCTCCCAAACTCGGCAAATCGTTAGGGGGCCGCGGAACCGCGCTCTCCTGGTTCAAGGGAATGTGCGGCACTCCCGTGAGCATCTGATAGCCGCTGGAAGAGTGAGCGTTGTCTCCGGTGACGATGGCCCGCAAGACAGCCAGCTTATCGGTCAAGCCTGCGACCTTGGGGAGTAATTCGCCCACCTGTAGACCCGTGGTCTTGCTGGGAATGACGCCAAATTGTCCGCGAATTTCGGCCGGCGCATCCGGCTTAGGATCGAACGTTTCATGCTGAGGCGGCCCGCCGACCAGACCAAAGATGATGACCGATTTCGCCCTGCCGAAAGAACTGCTTCGCGACCCTTTCACGGCTGAAGCGGCCGCTTGCTGGGCGAGGAGAGACGGAAGAGTCAGGCCACCCAAGGCCAGACTGCCGACCTTCAACCAGTCGCGACGCGAAACCCCGTCGCATAACCGCGTGCCGCAGTTGTCGATGAGGTTAAGCATGCCGGTGGTGGGTTGGAAAGGTGTCGCGGCGTTCGGTAGGTAACTGCATGGTAGTTGTTGCAGCGACCGCAGACAACAGAAGTCCCCCGTGGGTTCTCTGGCGGACTATCTCTAATTACCGCTACCGATTGAGAATGGACGGTTCTCGCACATGCAGTTCGGCGACTTCGCGAGTGATTTTACCGGCCCGTAACAATTGGCGGATCGATTCGTCAAAACTCAGCATGCCGTCGTCTCGATTGGTCATCAGGTAGTTGTCGATGCTTTCGACTTTGCCCGTACGGATGGCGACAGCAATGGGGTTGGTGTTCCACAGAATCTCGAGAGCCAGATGCCGCTTGCTGCCGGGTTCCGAAGAAGGAAGTAACCGCTGGCTGACGACAGCCCGTAGGCTGAGGGCGAGCAGCGAGCGGACGTCCCGCTGGGCTTCCTGCGGAAAGACGTCGGCGAAGCGGGTGATGGCCCCTTTGGCGTCCCGCGTGTGTAGCGTGCTGAAGACGAGGTGGCCGGTTTCGGCGGCACTGAGCGCCATCTGGGCAGTCTCTTTGTCGCGTATTTCACCGACGAGAATCACGTCCGGGTCTTGCCGCAAGCCGTATTTAAGACCATCGGCGAACGTGAGCACGTCGGTCCCCACTTCCCGCTGCGAGACGACGGAGCCGGAGACCAGCGGAAAAACATACTCCACCGGCTCTTCCACGGTGATGATCCGATAGCCGCCCGCCAGGTTGAGCAGGTTGACGATCATCGCCAGCGTGGTTGTCTTGCCGCTGCCTGTCGCGCCGGTGACGATGACCAGCCCATCCCGCAAAAACGCCAATCGCTTCGCCAGGTCCTCAGGAAAGCCAGCCCAGCCAAAGGGTGGGATTGCGGCTGGGACTACACGGACGCAAGCACCGTGATGCCCTCCGCTGCGAAACAGGTTCGCACGAAAGCGACAAAAGTGGCCGTCCACGGCAAGTTCGAAGGAGAAGTCAATATCCTTCTGGGCCTGCAAACGGGCAAAGGCGTCCGTCGAGCAGAGCGAGCGGACCAAGTGCTGCGTCTCCTCCCCCGTAAGTGCCGGCTCCGCCATCTCCACCAATTCCCCGTGCAGCCGGAGCACCGGCGGATAGCCGGCAACCAGGTGCAGGTCCGAAGCCCCTTCGGCAATCGCGCGGGTGAGCCATTCGCGAACCTTGTCTCCAGCGGGGGGAAGTTTGGGGAGGTCATGCAT
>CAYUJE010000148.1:5190-15808 GCA_964444865.1 uncultured Pirellulaceae bacterium
GGGGAGGTATCTATGGGATTCTTCAGTAAGATAGCTGGGCTGTTCAGCCGCAGCTCGCGAGAAGACAATCTGCTGCTTGAAGGGGTTGAGCACGCCAAGGCAAAACGGCCGGAAAAGGCCCTCGAGATTTACAACACGTTGCTGGCGAGTACTACGATCAGTGCCTCGGTGCGCGGGAGCGCGCTTTACAATCGGTCCATGGCTTACTCTGCCATGGACGATGACGACAAGGCCGCTGCCGACTTGCAGAAGGTCCTCACCCTTGCCGGCGTTCCGGACAACATTCAGTCCGCCGCCAAGTCACGATTGGCTCGCCTGAAGAAGCGTGCGGAGTAAGCCTCATGTCTCAAAGCCAGCAGCCGCTGAATCCCTACGAGCCGCCGCGAGAGGCGGCGCAGGGCTTTGCTCCCACGTTTCAGGCGGGAAGCCTGGAGCACCTCACGCTGCTCAAACAGTTCCGTCAACAGATTCATGCTCTCGGGGGCTTTTGGATTTTTATCGGAAGCGTCGCCACCGCCCTTTGTGTCGGCTTGCTCCTGACTCAAGGAGAGATTCTCGGACTGCAAGCCGAGAATGTTGTGCTCCTCATGATCGCCGGAGTAGCCGGCGTGATTTGGCTGACCGTGGGAATCGCCTCTTGCTTCAAACAGATGTGGGCAGTTTATTTGGGCCTGGGCCTCAGCTATTTGTCCGTGATTGGCAACTTGATCAATCTGAATATTTGCGGGCTGGTTATTCTGGGAGCCGTAATCTTGCAGGCTCACCGCGTCCTTGGATTCGCAAAGCGATTGCAGGCTCTCGGCATTCCCTTGACGACTCGCCTCGATCAACTGACGATGCAGGTTGCTCCTCCATCGGGGCAATGGCCGACCTAACCTCCTGCACCCTCTTTCCTCTCCATCGCTCATGACTTGGATCGCCGACCGCACCCGCGCTTTTGATTCCAGCGGCATTCGCAAGGTGTTTGACCTGGCCGCGAAAATGAAGGACCCGATTAACCTCTCGATCGGTCAGCCGGACTTTGATGTGCCGGAAGAGATCAAAACGGCGTGCATCGACGCGATCAAGTCGGGCAAGAACTCGTATGCCCTGACGCAGGGAATGCCCGTGCTGCGGGAGAAGCTGCAGAAGCGGATCGATGCCGAGTATGGGCACGGCAATCGGCGCGTCTTCGTTTCCAGCGGCACCAGCGGCGGGCTGGCGCTGGCCATGCTGTCGCTCGTCAATCCGGGCGACGAAGTAATCGTCTTCGACCCCTACTTCGTGATGTACACGTCGCTGACGCAGCTTGCCGGTGGAAAGCCGGTGATCATCGACACCTATCCGGATTTCCGGATTGACCTGGCCAAGGTCGCTGCCGCCATCACGCCCCGAACGAAGATGATCCTGCTCAACAGCCCGGCGAATCCGACTGGCGTCATCGCCAGCGAAGCGGAGATTCGCGGCCTGGCGAAGCTGGCGGCAGAGAAGAACATTGTGCTGCTCTCGGACGAAATCTACCGCTCGTTCTGCTACGACGAGCCGTTTGTCTCTCCCGCGACGTTCAACGACCAGACCCTCGTCATCGACGGCTTTAGCAAGAGCCACGGGATGACCGGCTGGCGGCTGGGGTTTGTGCATGGTCCGGCGGAAGTGATCGACACGATGGTCAAGCTGCAGCAATACACGTTCGTCTGCGCCCCGCAGCCGGTGCAGTGGGCGGGAGCCGTGGCGATGGACGTCGACATGAGCCACTACGTGACTGAGTACAAGCGGAAGCGCGACCTCATCGTCGACGGCCTCTCGGACCTGTACGAAATCACCAAACCGGGTGGGGCGTTTTACGTGTTCCCCAAAGCTCCCTGGGGAACCGGCGGCGAATTCGTGGCCGAAGCGATCAAGCACAACTTGCTCATCATCCCTGGCAACATCTTCTCAAGTCGCGACACGCACTTTCGGATTAGCTACGCGGCAGCAGAGGAGACGATTCAGCGGGGGATTGAGGTGCTGAGAAAGATGGCGAAGAGATAGTCGCCTTTCGCTCCGCGAAAGTCGCGTCACTTTCGCGGAGCGAAAGGCGACTATCAAAACCCCCGCAAGCAGTGCATGTTCGCCATGCTGATGCCGCCGATGATGCCGACGTAGCCTTGGTCGGTGCCGCAGAGGAACAGGTTCTTGAGGCGGGTGGTGCCGTCGAGTTTCTTCTCCGACGCGCCGTAGATCGCACCGTTGTTCATGCCAGGTGAAGCGGCGAATCGGGGAAGAGAAGGGTGCTAGCGGCCCAAGAGGACGTAGAATTCCCTCTTTCAGTCGTCCAACCCTCATTTTCCATCGCCTTCAAGTGTCGGCAAAGTCTGCCCACCTTCCTTGAACGCGAAAATCCAGAAAACCGGCAGGATTGGTAAGTCAGGACTCGATAACAGCTTTGAAAGGCGGTCTCTGACTCTTACTGCGCAGTGACTTATGGATCGAAAAATTCGAACTCGGCACTTATATTTTCTGGTACTGATTGGGGCCACACTGACCTTTGCAGGATCTCCGTTCGCGCAAGAAGACTCCGTTACCCCGGCCTCTCCTCCGACAGTTTTCACGGACGATTTGCCCAGCGACCCACAGCGGCAAAACGGGCTGGTAGTCGATACCTCGACGACCGCGACCCTCACCGACGCCCTCGAAACGACCGAATTGGCGGCACCGACTCCGCAGTGCGACTGCCCGGCCTGCCGAGCAGCGGCCTGTGTGAACCAAGGACCGGTGCCAATCGCGCCAGGCAAGAGCTGCTGCAAATGCAAGGAACTAAATTGGGCGAAGTATCCGCAGACGATTCACCCCGCGCCGCGGCCCGGTATTTTTGCCATTCCTCCCGTGACAGGGCCTGCGTATTTCTCCATGTGGGACTGCATCACCAATGATTTGCGGGCCGCGCCTCCAAAATCGGGATACGCGCCGTTCGCTATCAATGCCTGGCCTTTCTTTGATGCCGACTGGCGATTCGTCGAGTCCATCGACCCTTCCGATCGCACCTTTGTCGAACGGCTTAAGCGGATTCACCTGAATGAATGCTGGACGCTGAGCACCGGTGGCGAATTCTGGGCCAAATACCATAACGAACACAATAGCCGTCTGACCACCACCAACAACGATTACACGCTCGATCACGTGCGGCTCTATACGGATTTGTGGTACAGCGACTGGCTGCGCTTTTACGGCGAATACATCTGGGCCGACCGATTCGGAGGTTCGCTCCCCCCAGTTCCTCCGGATATCGACCGCGGTGACATTCAGGACCTGTTTGTTGACATGAAACTGTTTGAGTATCAAGACCATCCGGTTTATGTCCGCGGTGGCCGGCAGGAATTGCTCTACGGCTCACAGCGGCTCATTTCGCCCCTGCCGTGGGCCAACAAACGCAACTCGTTCGACGGCGTGAAGGTGTTTCGCCAAGGGGAGAAGTGGGACTTCGATGCCTTTTGGATGCAGTTTGTGCCGCCGCTTGCCAACCGAACCGACTCTCCCGACGAGAATCAAAATTTCGTCGGCACCTGGCTGACCTATCGGCCGAAGAAAGGAGAGTTTGTTGACTTCTATTATCTAGCGTTCAACAACAGCAACCCCGTCACCCAGCAAGGAATTGTCCGCTCGCCCTCACACATTCACACCGTTGGCAGCCGCTGGACGGGGGACAAGGAAGGCTGGTTATGGGATTTTGAAGGGATGCTGCAATTCGGCGAGCAGAACCATAGCAATCTGTTTGCCGGCTCTGCGACGGCCGGTCTTGGCAAGAGTTGGAAAGAAGCGCCCCTGACTCCCACCGCCTGGATCTACTACGACTACGCCAGCGGTGATAGCGATCCCAACGCCGGCGGAGCCCACACCTTCAACCAACTTTTCCCCTTCGGCCATTACTATTTGGGGTGGATGGATTTAGTGGGGCGGCAGAATGTTCACGACATCAGCGCCCATCTCTATCTTTACCCCCAGCCGTGGGTCACGACCTGGCTGCAGTACCATCACTTCATGCTTGCCGAAAGCCGCGATGCGCTCTACAACGTCGCCGGCGGTGCCTATCGGCGCGATTCCACCGGCCTTGCGGGGACCAACGTGGGCGACGAGATCGATCTGGTCATGAACTTTCACCTGACACGATACTCCGACATTCTGGTGAGTTACAACAAGTTTTATGGCGGCAGCTTCATGGAAGCGACCGCGGGCCCTGGGCGGGCCGTCAACGCAGAATCGCTGTACTTCATTTTCCAGCAGCGGTGGTAGCAGAGGGCTCAGACCAGGAGTCCCTGCCCGGATCATTTGTCATCCGCATCGTCCTCGAGATAGTAATTCCAATCCTCGAATTCTTCGTGGAGATGGATTAACTCGTCCGCGTGGGCGGGGGAGTCGATGTGATAAAGTTTGCGCTGGATGGAGCGATCACGGCCGATAGAGGACGTGAGAGCAGAGAGAACTTCCAGATGGCGTTCCGGCATGGAGATGGGGGTCAGGATGAGCACCATGCAATGCACGGGGCGAGAGTCCGGAGTTTCGAGGGAGAGTCCTTCGCGGCTGATTCCCATGGCACCGATGATTTTGTCCCCAACTTCCAGGCGCGCGTGCGGAAGTGCCAGGCCTTCCCCCACGCAATTGTTGGATTCGGTTTCCCCTTTCATGACGGCTTGGAACAGGGTTTCGGCGTCCATCGGCAGGTGATGAACCTGAACCGTCAGGTCCACGAGTTGCCGAATGGCCGATTCCTTATCTGGGCCGGCTAATTCCGTGGTAATATTGTGTTCGGAAAGGAAATCCAACATTCTTGCGCGGTCGCGCCCAAAGTCGCCGGATCTTGTCAGCGAGGTTCGCGTCAGAATCGGGCCAATCGACTCGTTGAGCAGAACAGCAGCGAGCACCACTGCGAGAAAGAGTTCGTGAATGCTTTTGAATACGATATCATCCGTTACCAGCAGCATCAGGCCGACTGCCAGGCCGGCCTGCGGAACCAATGCCATGCCGAGCCAGCGGCGAAAGCGGTCGGTTGATCCGGCGATTTTCATTCCCAGATAGCCGGCCGCCACTTTTCCTCCCAGTCGCCCCACAAACACAATCACTGCCAGAGCGCCGCCGATGGCAAGGGTTTCGAAGCGGAGTTCCATGCCCGCGACCGTGAAAAACACGGTAAAAATCGCGGACTCAAAACGGTCAAAGACTTTGTGGCCGATCTCTTCACGATCCGGTGTGAGGTTGGCGAGCGCGACTCCCAACGCCAGGCAGGCCAGCAGCACGGATAGTCCGAGGTAGGCAGTGAGGCCAGTCGTCAGCAGAATGGCAATCAGCGAGAAGACGGCCAAACGATCGGAGCGGACTACTCGCCAAGTGACTGCAATCAGCAAGGCTCCAATGCCAACGCCCAGCAACAGACTGAGGCCGATCTGTCGAAGGGGAGGTGCCAGGCTTTCGACCAAGGTGGTGGTTGAGGGCGACAGCGCAGAGCGAGCGAGGGTGCGGGCCACTTCAAAGAAGATGATGCAAACCAGATTGTTGAGAGCCACACCAGCAATCAAGGTCGTCACGAATGCACCTCGGGAAGCTGTTTCTTTGACGAGCGCCAGCACCGTGGCGGGTGCGGTGGAAATCGCAATCGTGGCGAGCAGCAGGGCCGTATACCATTCGGCATTCGTAAACAGCATGAGCCCGCCGTAGACCAGGAGCGGCGTTAGCGTTGCTTCAAACAGCAACAGCAGCGCCAGTCTCTTGCTGGCAACCTTTAGCCGCCGAAAATTCAGGTGACTGCCGACGGAAACAGCCATCAGCCCCAGCGCAAAGTCCACCAGCGGCTGGAGCGAATGAATGCTTTCACTCGTGAGGATTCCCAGTACCGAACTGCCGATCAGAATTCCCGCCAGAATCTGGCCGGTCACCGATGGCAAATGGAACAGTTTCGCCAGCACGCCGAATAGCGTGCCAGCAACCAATATGATCGCCAGAACCAGCAGAACATTGGCATCGGCAAGCATTTGGATTCACCAGATCGAATTGGAGAAGTCGGAATACAGTTGACTGATTCTGACGGAATTCGCTGTTGCCACAATGGGAGCAGGAAGTGTCTGGTCATGCTATAGGAGGCGGTCGGCTGCCTGCTCCATCAAGCACTTTTGCTGTGCGGCGGGCGGAAGATTTTGGCTTGTTCCTGGGTGACGTCGTCCGTCCGCAGGTAGAGGGTTTGATGGGGGAAGGGGATCTCGATCTTGAGGTCGTCGAACCGCCTTTTGACCCGCCGAAGCATCTCCCGCTTGATGTCCCACTGACGGAGGGGGCGAGTTTTGATGGCGAATCTCACGACCACGCTGGAATCTCCCAGGGAATCGACACCCAGCATCTGCGGTTCGTCGAGAATCATTGGACCGAAGTGCGGATCCCGGGCCAGTTCCCCCGCCAAAGTAGTCAATTCCTCAATAACTCGGTCAATGTCCTCCTTGTAGGCTACGCTGATGTCGAAAACAGCCCGCGACCAGCCGTGCGTCAAATTGGTCACTTTATCGATTTGTCCGTGCGGGATGAAATGCACTCGCCCCTCCAGGTCGCGAAGCACCGTCATGCGGAGGGTGATCCGTTCTACTTGAGCCGTGACATCGCCGATTTTGATGACGTCGTTGATGACGTACTGCTGTTCCATCAGCACCATGAATCCGGTGAAATAATCCTTGATCAGGCTTTGGGCGCCAAAGGCGACCGCCAAACCAATGACGGCGGCACCGCCTAGCAGCGGGCCAATCGGCAGACCAATTTCATCCAGGGCCATGAAGAGCCCCACGGCGACGGCCACCGTTCGCACAAGATTCTGTAGCACAGTGACGATTGTTCGGGCACGGTTGGTCCGTTCGTCGTAACCTCCGCGTCGGCTGCGACCGGCCAGCAGGCTAATGAAGCGGCCCTCCAGTTTGCGCGACAGGTGCAAAATCAAAGTGACGACCGAAATAATGATCAGAACGGCTGTTCCGTGCCGGCCAAACCACCACAGGAGATTTCGAGTACTGAACGGATTGTTGAGTTGGTCCACCGCCGACTGGGCCTTTTCCGCCTCTTTGCGTTTCACTTCGGCCGCGTTCCAGGCAGACATCTGCTCGTCCTGAAGTCCTGACAACTCGGTTTGCAACTCATCGAGGCGAGTCGAATAGCCGCGAGATTCCACTTTCGCTTCCCGCAGCCGGTCTTGCGCCTCGCCGATCTGGTCGGCAAGATCCTCGATGCTTTTGCCAGCCGCCAAGCGGCGGGTCAATTCGTCGTTCAGTTCGCGTAGGGCGTCCTCGGCGGTATCTACCTTCTTGCGGCCAAATTCTTTCAATTGCCGCTGCAGGGCAATGCTGGATTTAAAAAGGTCCAAACGCTCGGTGACGGATGCGGCTTCGCTCTCGGCCTTGGCAGCTTCTTCAGCTGTTTTCGTGGCGGTTTGGGTCGCTTCCGACAAGGCCTTGGGATCGGGCTTAGGCTTGAGCAGGTTGCCCGTTACCGAGGCTAGCTTGGGATCCGTTACTGGAAGCTGCGAGGTCGAAGCCTTATCGCCCGCGGACGGCAGGGTTGCCGGAGAAGTTGCAGCAGGAACCGTAGGGCCGGCTGGCGTTTCTGCGACCACCGCTGGTGCTGAGGGGGCAGCCGTGGGGGGAGTTGCCGGGCCAACCCCAGCAGGAGCCGGATTAACAGCAGTCGGAGCGACCGTGCCAGGAACTGAGGAGTTGGGAGGAACGGGAGCGGATACCGTGGGAACCGTTCCCGGCGGAACCGGCGCGGGGTCGTCCGTTGTTTTGACCGGTTCCGTTCCCTTGAGCTTCGCGAGTGCCTCACGGTCCTTTTTGATTTTTGTGTCCAGCGTGGCAATCACGGCCTGCTGGGTTTTGCGCTGCTCGATCTCCAGTTGGAAGCGCTCCTTGGCAAGATTCCAGCGCTTCGTGAGATCTGCGTTTTGCAACTCCAGCACCTTGGCCGCATCGGAATCACCTTTCTCGACAGCCTTCTGCTGCAACTGTTTGGCGGTGGAAAGTTCGTCGTCGAGCTTTTGAAAGTCCGACTCTGCTTTGGCATAAGTGCTTGTGGGATCGGAGATCGCTTCGGACAGGCTTTTGAGCCGGGCATCATCGATTTCGATGGCCCGCTGTAAACGAGCAATCTTTTCCGCATCGGAAACCGCTGGAGGAGCCGTCTCCGTCGGCGTCTTGGCGGCCGAACTGTCATCAACGGCGAGCTGTAGAAAGTCGCTAGCAGGCGATGGAGGCGGGTCGGCCGCCATGGCCGCGGTCGAATAAAACGAGACGACGAAACAATAGACCAACGACCGGCGGACAAAGCGATTCACGGGGACTCCCTCGGAGCGATGCTGTTCCTCGATAAATCCAGACACTCTCCCGAAGACTTTTGCTCCGCGGGGGCTGGCGCGGCGGAGTTTCAAGGATGCGGAGCGGGGTGTCAATCGCAGATTGCGGGGAGCTGCCCAATTCAAAGAGGAATTCGCAACCCTTTGGGAATTAAAGACTTGGCATTGCCGATGATGTCCGTTGGGTTACAGATAATCGCGAGTCAGCGAGGCAATGCTGAGAACGAGGAAAAATCCGCACATATCGGTGACAGTCGTCAGGATGGGGCCGGAGGCAATGGCGGGATCCGCGCCGCACCGCTTTAGGACCAGAGGGACCAGCCCTCCCACCGAAACAGCGACCAGCGTGTTCAGGAACAGTGCCACGCCGACGACCATCCCCAGGAAGGGATTTCCTTTCCAAAGAAATGCCACCACGCCAATGAGCAGCCCCAGAGCAATTCCGTTGAGCAGACCGACCACGATCTCACCCAGCCAGACGCGGAGCAATTCATGGGGGCGGATGAGGCCCAGCGAGAGTTCTCGCAAGCTCACTGCCACCGCCTGATTGCCACTGCAGCCGCTCATGTCGGAAATGATAGGGAGAAAGACAGCCAGGGCGATGACTGCGGCGAGCGTGTCTTGATAGACGGCAATCACGCTGGCCGCCAGCACGTTGAGCAGGATGTTAATGCTGAGCCAGGAGAGCCGACGGGAGGTACGGATGAGCACCGGCAGGGTGCGGATCTCCTCACCCCCCATAATTCCTTGAGTTTTGAGGAAATCAGTATTTTGGCGGTCCCCCCAGGCTTCTGCGACCGCCGATTCCTGGACGATTCCTAGCAGATTGCCGTCGGAATCGGTAACGGGCACGCCGAGAAAGTGATGTCGATCGAAGAAATCGGCCAGTTCGTCAAGCGTGGCATCAAATTGAACTGAAATCGGCTTGCGAATCATCAGTTCGGTAAGCTTCTGCGTATCCTCTGCCAGGAGCAGATCCCGCAGTCGCAGAATGCCGGTGAGCCGTCCCTGGGCATCGCAAACATAAGCATATTGCACGTCGTAATCGCGGTATTCTGCCGCCCGGGACCGCATATCGTGCACTACGTCGGCGACGGTCTGATCCTCCCGATAGCGAACATACTCGGTGATCATCAGGCCGCCAGCCACGTCGTCGGCATATCTACTGAGTACGCGGGCATCCGCCGCTTCTGCAGGAGCCATGCCACTGAGAATGGCCTCGGCATCGCCGGGACTAAGGTCCCCCAGAAGGTCCGCCTGCTCGTCGCTGGGAAGTTCATCCAGAATTGCGGATGCGGCCGGCGGGTCGAGATTTTCGATCAGTTCCACCGCCTGAACGTCGGGCAACCGTTCAAGCACATCGGCGGCTTGATCAGGGGGAAGGAGTGTCAAAAGTCGCGATTGCTGTTCGTCACTCAGGCGAGAAAGGGCGAGTGCCAAGTCTCCGCTGGGGAGATTGGCTAGAAATTCTTCCAACTCGGACTGCCGACCCTGATCGGCCAGTTCGATAACTTTTTTCCAAGGCTGAAGATTGTCTGTTTTCATACTGTTTTGCCTGCTGCGTTCTCATTCCCTGCCTGGCGAGGAGCGTGTATCTTATCAACTGTTTCGCACTTCCGTGGTTTGCTCCATCGAGGGATTGATTGGCTACCGACCGCGAGAACCAGAGCAGTAAATTCGGCACTTTTGGCGGTGTATTCACCCCCTGCACGCTCACCATCCTGGGTGTGATCATGTTCCTGCGGTTCGGCCAGGTGGTCGGGCAGGCGGGGATTATCTATGGCCTGCTGATTGTCTTGCTGGCCAAATCGATCACCACGCTGACTACTCTGTCTTTGGCGGCAATCGCGACCAACACGCGCGTCAAAGGAGGCGGAGCCTACTATCTCATCAGCCGCAGCCTGGGGGTGGAGTTCGGCGGAGCAATCGGCGTGGTGTTTTTTCTGGCTCAGGCAATCTCGGTGGCGATGTACATCATCGGATTCACCGAGGCCGTGACAGGCACATTTCCTGAACTCTCCTCGCATTTCATGCTTATTGCGACGGTAGTCAATGTCGCGACGTTCTTGTGCGTTTATGTTGGCGCGGGCTGGACCATCAAAGTGCAGTACGCCATTCTCGCGGTGCTGGTTCTGGCGGTGGGATCGTTTTTCCTGGGTGCTTTCCAGTCCTTCAGCTTTGTCCACCTTCAGACAAATCTGGGGCCGCACTTTGCCGAAGGAGCTAACTTCTTCGGTCCTTCCGGCTTTTCCGTGGGTAGATTTGAGGCTAAAACGGCTGGCCACA
>CAYUJE010000149.1:0-15751 GCA_964444865.1 uncultured Pirellulaceae bacterium
CGTCCTTGCGCACAATAGACAATTGCCGCAGGAAGCGGTCCGCTAGTGGCAATCCCCTTGCCGCTAGGGTATGTTTTAGGACTATGGCACTGCCGCTGAACCCGCGGCACTGCTCCCACCTTAGTCATCCCGCCTTTTCGCCGAGCCTGATATGCATTTCCAGCCGCTCATGCTGCGCCACTTGAGTTTGTTGGCCTTGGTGACGTTACTCGCTGCCGGGCCCAGTGCTTTTGCTCAGCCCGGTCTCGCCACGGCTGTTCCCGCGGCCGCGGCTCCGGGGAAGACGACGGACATCACCATCACGGGAAGCAACCTCGACCAGCCGCTCAAGGTTTGGAGCAGCTTTCCGGCGACGATTGAGCCGGTGCCGGGGGATCCCAACGCCAAGGGGAAGACTTCGCTCGTTTGCAAAGTCACGCTTCCTCCTGACGCCGCCTGTGGAGTGGGGGCCATCATCGTCACAACGAACGCCGGCCAGAGCGACCCGCTGTTTCTGATGATCGACGATCTGCCGAGCGTGGCGGACAACGGCAACAACCATACGCTCCCCACCGCCCAGGAAATTCCTCCCCAGGCGGCCGTCGATGGCACTGCCGACGGCCCGGTTTTCGACTTCTACAAATTCACCGCCAAAGCCGGCCAGCGCCTGTCGCTGGAAGTTGTGGCGACGCGGCTTGGCTCGGACTTCGATCCCGTGCTCCGCATCCTCAATGCAGCCGGCCAGGAAATCGCCTTGATTGACGACGACCTGTCCCTCGGTGCCGACTGCCGCATCAGCCAGACTTTTCCGGCCGACGGCGTTTACGTCCTCGAACTGCGCGACAACCGCTACAAAGCCGGCGGCAAATACCGGCTGCGGGTTGGTGATTTTCCGCTCGTCTCCACGCCGTTCCCCCTTGGCGTTCAAGCGGGCGGAGCAGGACAAGTAGGTGCCGCTGGGCCTGTGGTGGATGGCGTTCCCGCCACGATTATTTCCGGCCCGTTCGCGGCGCTCGGCAACCGGACCTTCTTCAGCGCCAAACTCCCCGGTGGCCAGTCGAGCGGTTTTGCTCCGTTGGCGGTGACGGAATTGGCCGAAATGGTGGAAAACGCCCCGCCGGACAATCCGGCCGCGGTCACATCCGTCGTTGTCCCCAGTGCCCTCAGCGGCAAACTCGAAACGGCCAAGGATTTTGACCTGTTTCAGTTTCCAGCCGTGAAGGGGACCAAACTTACTTTCCGAGCCTACACCCGCAGCCTGCATTCCCCCGCCATCCTCACGATGAAGCTTCTTAACGCCGCCGGCGCTCAACTGGCAGAGACAGCCGTCAGTGAAGGGGAAGAAGAGACGCTTTCGTTTGTTGCGACGGAAACGGCTCTGCTGACGCTGAAAGTGGAAGACCTGCTCGGTCGCGGCGGACCGGAGTATACCTATCGCGTGGAAGCCCGCACCGGCAATTTCTTTGCCCTCAATCTCAAGAACGAACCGGCGACCCGCACCAAAATTTCCGTGCCTCGCAACGGCGGAGCCTTCACGCTGGATGTGCAGGTTGCCCGCAACGGCTACGACGGCCCCATCACGCTCGGCATCGACTCCGCGCACCCCGGCTGGCAGGTCTTTAACAATGTGATTGCGGAGAAAGCAGCGGAAGTAAAGATGTACGTCGTTGCCCCCCGAACCCTGGCCGATGCTGAATTCCTGCCGCTCCGCGTTGTCGGCACGGCGACGGTCGACGGCCGCAAGTTCGCTACCTCGGCCAACAGCACGTTGAAGCTTCGGGCCGCCAAGCCGCAGAGTCCCCTGCCGCCGACTTGGCTCGATGGCATGGTGGCGGTCTCCGCGCTCCCTGAATCCCCCATGTTTTACAACGTCACGCCGGACAAGACGGAACTCAATTTCGCCCGTCAGGTCGGCCAGACGCAAATGGTTCTCACTTTCGATCGCACCGACGCCAACTTCAAAGACGTTCCTCTCACTGTCATGCCCCTGGGGCTTCCCGCTGGCATCACGGCGGAAATCAAACGGAATGGCAATGGTCCCAAAGAGACCTACGACATCATCCTCAAAGGCCCCAAGGACATGGCGGAAGGCCGGCACGTTTTCCGCTATTTGGCTTACGCTGAAATGGCCGGCAATGGCCGGGCGATTGTCTCGGGCGAGATTGGCATCAATGTCATCACGCCGCTCGCCGCGGTTGCTGCTCCTGCCGGGCCCATCACCGCCGGTGATAAACAGAAGGTTAAAGTCACGCTTACCCGCCGGGGGGACGACAAGCAGCCCGTGGATGTGAAGTTCAAGAAACTTCCTGCGGGCGTCACTGCTCCCGAAAAAACGACGTTGGCACCC
This sequence comes from uncultured Pirellulaceae bacterium, assembly GCA_964444865.1. Lineage (GTDB taxonomy): Bacteria > Planctomycetota > Planctomycetia > Pirellulales > Pirellulaceae > SXOA01. The sequence goes on from CAYUJE010000149.1 coordinate 2,327, forward strand.
GACCAGAATGAAGTCGAAATTGAACTCTCCGCCGCCGCTGACGCTGTCAAGGGGAATTTCACCGAACTAGCCGTCACCGCGACCACCAAGTACGCGGGAGTCGATGTGACGGCAGACAGCCCGAATGTGGCGATTGAAACCAAGTAGTTGTTACCTCGTTCCCAAGCTCCGCATGGGAACGCAAGATCGGAAGCTCCGCTTCTCGAACTTCGGGACGCGAAGCAGAGCTTCGAGGATGTGTGTTCCCAAGCAGAGCTTGGGAACAAGCTTAATAAAAAGGAATCCGGCATGACGCGAACACTCCCTGTCACACTCGTTGCACTCCTCATCTGCGGACTTGCGCTCGCGTGCCAGAAATTGGCCGCCGAGGAAGCCCTTGAGCCGATCAACGTCGGGACTCCAACCAAGATCGAGGTCTTCCCTCCCGCCTTCAAGCTCGCCGGCCCGCGCCGTCAGATGCAGCTCGTGGTTACCGGCTTCTATGCGGATGGCCAGGTGCAGGATCTGACGCGCGCCGCCCAGTTTGCATCGAGCGACGCTGCCATTGTCTCGGTCGATGGGACGGTCGCCCATCCGCACAAGGACGGCAATGCCGAAATCACCATTACCGTCGGCGGGCAGACCGTGAAGTCCACCGTGGAAGTCAGTGCCCATGCTGCTCCGCAGGCAGTTTCCTTTGAATACGACATGCTGGCGGCCCTGTCGAAGCAGGGTTGCAACGCGGGGGCCTGCCACGGCTCACCGAGCGGCAAGGGGGGCTTCCGCCTGTCGCTGCGGGCATTTGATCCCACGGTCGACAAGCTCACGCTCATTCGCGAAGACCTCGGCCGCCGCACCAACGTTCTGACTCCCGACGAAAGCCTGCTCCTTGCTAAGCCGCTCATGAAAGTTCCGCATGGCGGCGGCATGAAACTCAAGAAGGCCGACCCGGCCTATACCGTGATGCATGACTGGATTGCCCAAGGCTGCCAGCAGGATGCCGAAGGCTCGGCGCGGTGCGTGAAAATCGAAGTCTATCCCCCGACCGGCCGGCTGCTGAAGCGACCGGCCCACACGCAGCAGATTTGCGTGCTGGCCCATTTTGCCGACGGTACCGTGCGTGACGTGACGGACCTGGCCTGCTACAGCAGTTCCGATACGGAAGTGGCGGATGTGAACGTCGACGGCCTCGTGGTCGGCCATAACCGGGGTGAGGCGGCCATTGTCGTTCGCTACATGGAATTCATCGAGTCCTGCTTCCTGACCTTCGTCAAGGATATTCCCAACTACGCCTGGACCAACCCGCCGTCAAACAACTACATCGACGACCTCGTCTACGCCAAGCTCAAGCAATTGCAGTATCTTCCCTCGGGGACCTGCAGCGACGAAGAATTCCTCCGCCGCATTCACGCCGACGTCATCGGCATCCTCCCCACCGTGGAAGAGACACAAGCCTTCCTGGCGGACACCGCCCCCGACAAACGGGCCAAACTCATTAACGCGCTCCTCGACCGTCCCGAGTACGCCCGCTTCTGGGCCCTCAAGTGGGGTGATCTGCTGAAAATGACCAGCGCCCAGATCGGCGGCGAAGGAGTTTATAAGTATCATCGCTGGTTGCAGCATTCGTTTGAAACGAACATGCCCTACGACCAGTTCGCCCGCGAACTGCTCGGTGCCCAGGGAAGCACGCTCGAAAACGCTGCCGCCAACTTCTACCGCACGGCCACCGATACCAACGACGCCGTGGAAAGCATCTCCCAGGTCTTCCTCGGCTCGCGGCTGCAGTGTGCCAAGTGCCATAACCATCCGTTCGAACGCTGGACGCAGGACAACTATTACGGCATGGCCGCGTTCTTCACCCGCGTGCAGCGGAAAAAATCTCTGCGGCCCGACGAGTTTTTCATCTACTCCGCCAAAGCCGGCGAAGTGACCCAGCCCCGCACCGGCAAACAGATGAAGCCCTGGCTGCCCCTCCAGGGTGAGGTGGACCCGCCAGCGGATACCGACCGTCGCAACACGTTTACTGCCTGGCTGACAAAGAAGGACAACGTATTCTTCGGCAAGATCGAAGCCAACCGCATCTGGAGCCAGCTCCTGGGCCGCGGCATCGTGGAACCCAACGACGACTTCCGCGAATCGAACCCGCCTGCCAACGCGGCCTTGCTCGACGCTCTCGCGAAGGATTTCGCCGACCACGGCTTTGACCGCAAGCACCTGCTGCGGACGATTCTCAACAGCCGCACCTACCAGGCAGATTTCCGCCCCAACGATTTCAACAAGGACGACGTCAAGTACTGCTCCCATTACCAGCCGCGTCTGATGAGCGCGGAACAGCTTCTCGACGCCATCTGCTCGGTCACCGCACTGCCGGAAACCTTTGCCGGCCTCCCCGCCGGGACCAAGGCGACGCAGATTCCCGCGCCAGACCTCGTGAAGAACGAGTTTTTGAAAATCTTCGGCCAGCCCGAACGGCAGACGGTGTGCCAGTGCGAGCGGACGACCGACTCCAACCTCGGCATGGCAATCCAGTTCTTCAACGGCCCGCTGATTTACAACAAGCTCCGCGACCAGAATAACCGCTTCCGCAAACTACTGGCCGCCAACAAGCCGGACAACGAAATCATCACCGAACTGTACCTCTCCGCCGTCTGCCGCAAGCCGACGGAGAAAGAGTTGCAAGCCAGCCTCAGCCACATCGCCGCCAAGGGTGACAAAATCATCGCCCTGGAGGATATCTGCTGGGCAATCCTTAATACCAACGAGTTCTTGTTCCAACACTAAACAACATAATTCTTCCCTCCTATTTTCTTGCCACCCATCTTCTTGCCATATTCAAGAAGCAGGTTTTGGCAAGAAGATGGGTGGCAAGAAAATAATCTGAGCGACCTTTACTCAACTAAATAGTCCAATGCGAACTCTCAGCATTTTGATTTTTGCGATTTCCACTTTCTTCGTATCCGAAGCCTCCGCCCAGGTCAGCTTCAAGAAGGACATCGCTCCCGTCCTGCTCAACAACTGCCTGGCCTGCCACGGGCCGAAAAAGGCGGAAGGGGCGTATCGCATCGATTCCTTCGAGCGGGCCGTCGCTGCCGGCGAATCGGCGACCGCGGCTTTCGTCGCCAAGAATGTGGAAGGCAGCGAAGGGCTCCGCCGCATCTTGTCCGGTGATGTGTCGGAACGGATGCCTCTCGACGGCGATCCACTGCCGGCCGAGACGGTCGCGCTGATTAAGAAATGGGTTGAGGAAGGTGCCGTATTCGACGGGCCGGATCCGAAAGCCCCGCTCGCCAGCTACATTCCCCCGCCGACACATCCCGCCGCACCGATGGCCTATGCCGCCACGCTGCCGATTACCGCGCTCACTTTCAGCAACGATGGGACGCAACTTTTTGTTGGCGGTTACCACGAAGTGACGGTCTGGAATCCGGCGGACGGCATGCTCATCCGCCGCATCGGCAACGTCGGCCAGCGGACCTTCGCTCTGGCCCTCAGTCCTGACGGCAACCTGCTCGCCGCCGGCTGCGGTACGCCGGGCCGACTCGGTGAAGTTCGCATCTTCAACGCCGCCAGTGGCGAATTGCAGCAGGTTCTCGGCACCACCAGCGACGTCGTTTTCGACTGCGTCTTCAGCCCTCAAGGGGACAAGATCGCAGTTGCCGCCGCTGACGGCTCCATCCGCGTCTTTCAAATCGCGGACGGCAAGGAAATTCTCAACATCACCAGCCATAGCGACTGGGTTTTCGCCATCGCCTGGAATGCCGACGCCAGCAAGCTCGCCTCCGCCAGCCGCGACAAGACAGCCAAGGTCTTCGACGCCAAAACGGGGGAACTCCTCATCACCTACTCCGGCCACCAGCAAGCGGTTCGCGGCGTGATGTTCCATCCCGACGGAGCGGAAGTCTACTCCTCCGGCAGTGACAACAAAATCCACCGCTGGAAAATCGCCGACGCTGCCAAAACCAGCGAACTCGCCTTCGGCGGCGAAGTCTACAAAATCACCCCCGCCGGTGAATTCTTCCTCACCTCCTCCGCCGAGCAAAAAGTCCGCCAGTTCAAAGCCAAGGAACAAGCCGCCGTCCGCGAATACCCCGGTGCCAAAGACTGGGTCCTCTCCGCCGCCTTCAACGCCCCGACGAAACGAATCGCCGGCGGGACGTTTGATGGTGAAGTGAAGATTTGGAATGCCGAGGATGGAAAGGACGTGATCACCATCCTGGCCGCACCGGGCCTAAAAAAATAGCGAATGGGATGGCCACGAAAAACACGAAAAGGCACAAAAGGACGAGGCAATTGAGATGAGTTTTTCAAGCAGCTAAGTCCGTTTTTGTGTCTCTTTGCGTTTTTCGTGGCCATCTGCCTTGGGAGTTTACAAGGAGGATCGCCATGCTCAGTCTCCTAGGACGCAGCACTAAGCTCTGCGGCGGCATCACCCGCCGCGAAATGTTGCGAGTCGGGGGACTTGTCCTTGGCGGCCTGACTCTAGCGGATGTGCTGCGGGGACAAGCCGCCATCGGTTCCGAGACGAACAAGCGTAACAAATCCGTCATCATGGTCTGGCTTCGCGGCGGGCCGAGCCATATCGACAGCTACGACATGAAGCCGGATGCGCCGCCGGAAATTCGAGGGGAATTCCGCCCCACGGCGACGAACGTCCCTGGCATTCAGATCTGCGACCTGATGCCGCGGCAGGCGAAGATGATGGACCGGCTCGCCATTATCCGCGGCATCAAGAGCAATGATCTGGGGGACCACACGCCGCACTACATCATCACCGGCTCTCCCGACCGGGGTAAGCATCCGGCGTTCGGCAGCGTGGTCAGCTATCTTCAGCCGCGGCGAGAAGACGGCCTGCCGCCGTACGTCAGTCTGATGTACGATCCCCCCAAGCTCTATGACAACGAAGGCCCGCTCTACACCGGCCACGCTCATCGTCCGTTCGTTCCTCGGTCGGAAGGGCTCGACAATCTCAGCCTGGCCCGTGGTATCGAGTCTGGCAGGCTGGGTGACCGCCGCCAGCTTCTCAGTCAGTTCGATCGCATCCGCCGCGATGTAGATTCGCACTCCTTCGATGGCATCGACGAGCACACGGCCCGGGCGATGCGGATGATCGCCTCCCCCAAAGTCCGCGAGGCTTTTGATCTGAAAAGGGAAGGGGACGACCAGCGGGAGCGTTATGGCAAATACTGCGAAAACCTGCTGATGGCCCGCCGCCTGGTGGAAGCGGGGGTCAGCGTCGTCACGCTCAAACTCGGCGACTACGACACCCACGAGAAAAACTTCATCGACCTTCGCGACCAGCTTCCGCAACTCGATCAGGGAATCGCCGCCCTCGTCGAAGACCTTTATGACCGGGGCCTGGAAAACGACGTCGCCATCGTCGTCTGGGGTGAATTTGGCCGGGCTCCCCGCATCAGCCGCGGCGATGGCCGCGACCACTGGCCGGAAGCCGGTGCGGCCATCCTGGCCGGCGGTGGGTTCAAAACTGGACAGACCATCGGCGAAACAACCACCGACGGCGGCAGCAACAAGGCAAAGCCCTATACCCCCGCCAATATCCTGGCCACTCTCTATCGCCACTTGGGCCTTGACCCTGCCACAACAATCCCCGACTACAGTAAGCGTCCGGTCCATCTGCTCGACGACCGCGAACCGGTTCGTGAGCTCACGTAGCCGCACGCGGTCCGCGTGCCGGCTTCTGCTGGGTGCGGCGATTCGCCAGGAAAAAGCCGGTTCTCGGGGCGCGTACGGCTACGAAAAAAGTCGAGAAATATTTCGGTCGTCCTCTTGAATGTGCCAAGCCGCGTGCATACACTTTAGTACAGTATATGTTTTTGGGTGGAGCTGGTGGGAGCAGAAGTAGCGAGCTTGCAATTGGGACCCGGCACAAGCGAGCCATTCTTCCGAGGGGTATTGGCAGTAGGGGTGCTGAAAAACCCTCGGGGTTTTTCAGCGAATATGGGGCCCCCATACCCCGGGTCGGTGCTGAAAAACCAGGGGGGTTTTTCAGCGGTGCCATTTTGGCTTAGAAGTGGACTTTGTATTTAACGGCCCCGCTGGGACATACTACCCACTGAATACTGAGACCTGAAAACCCAAACCAGCCCCTTTCCATTCCCATGAAACTTCACTTTCTCGGAGCGAACCGCCAAGTCACCGGTTCGCGTTACGTTCTCGACGTGGCCGGCAAGCAGATCATGATTGACTGCGGGCTGTTTCAGGAACGGCCCTACCTGGGGCGTAACTGGACACCGTGTCCGGTGGGGGCATCCAAAATCGATGTGATGCTGCTGACGCATGCGCATATTGACCACAGCGGTCTCATTCCCCGGTTTGTGAAGGAAGGGTTCAGCGGCAAGATCATTACCACAGAGCCGACCGTCGCCTTGGCGGATGTGATGCTCAGGGACTCGGCCAAGATACAGGCGGAGGATGCTGAATACAAAAGGAAGCGGCATGCCCGCGAGGGGCGCAAAGGAAAATACCCTGAAGAGGCTCTCTATAGCGAGCAGGATGCCGTGGATGCCCTCAAACTGTTTGAAGGTGTGGGCTACAACCAGCCCATTCAAGTGACCGATGCCGTCACCGCCGTGTTCCACGATGCCGGCCACATCCTCGGCTCGGCAATGATTGAACTCCTGGTGAAAGAGAACGGCAAGCAGACACGGATCGTCTTTTCTGGCGACATCGGTCAGTGGAACAAGCCGATCATTGAGGACCCCAGTCTGCTCGACCACGCCGATTACATCATCATGGAGTCGACCTACGGAGACAAGCTACACGAACAAGCCGGGAATATCGACTCGCAGCTCGAATCCATTGCCCACGAGACGCGGGAGCGGGGTGGTAACCTGGTGATCCCCACCTTTGCCACGGAGCGTGCTCAGGAACTCATGTACCATTTCGGCAAACTTGTCCATGCCGGTCGTTTGCCGCCCACCAAGGTCTTTCTCGACAGTCCCATGGCCGTCGATATCACGGGCGTGTTTCTCAAATTCCAATCCTACTTTGACGAGGAAATGACGCGGATGCTCAAAAGCGATATTCCGCCGCTGCGATTTCCCGGCCTGGCCATGTGCCGCACTGCCGACCAGTCCAAGGCCATCAATTTCCTGAAAGAGCCGTGCATCATTATGTCGAGTAGCGGGATGTGCAACGCGGGCCGTATCAAGCATCACCTCAAGAACAATCTTGAACGGCCGGATAGCACGATTCTTTTCGTCGGCTACCAGGGGGACGGCACGCTTGGTTCGCAGATTCTCCGCGGCGACCGCGAGGTGCGAATCTTCAACCAAATGCTGCGCGTGCGGGCAAATATTGCCCAGATCTTCGGTTTCTCTGCACATTCCGACCAGGCGGGGCTGCTCAAATGGCTTACCAGCTTCAAGCAACGGCCCCATAAAGTCTTTCTCACGCACGGCGACGAAAAAGTCGCCCTCAGCCTGGCGGAACACATCGACAAGGTCGTCGGCTGGCCCGTCCATGTGCCGCGTTATCAGGAGGTGGTGGAGTTGGGCTGAAATACCGTGGCAACAACTGGCTGCAGGACGCCCCAACGCCGCATTGCGGGAACGGCCATTTTTTGCCATACTGCCATCCAGCTTACCAATCATCGACCGCTTCGTTCGCTCCCCCAGCGAACCCTAACCAAGCCGGAAGTGTCTTTGGGAAAGCTCCGCGGGGTGTAGCGTAACTTGGCTAGCGCGTCTGCATGGGGTGCAGAAGGTTGCAGGTTCAAATCCTGTCACCCCGACTCGACATAAGCCGCAAATCTTAAAGGAGTTGCGGCTTTTTCTTTGGGCCACATCTGGTCGAAAACTTTGCCGTTGATACCACGTTTGATACGAGCAAACGCATCGCCTGCTCTCCAACTTGCGGGCCATTCTTTTAGGCCGCGATTCGCTCTTTCACGCCAAGATTCCCTGAACGACCTTTCCTTCCACGTCGGTGAGCCGGTAATCGCGCCCTTGAAAACGGAAGGTGAGCCGCGTGTGATCGAGTCCAAGTTGGTTCAGCAGCGTGGCATTGAGGTCGTGGACGTGGACCCCATCCTTAACGACGTTGTAGCAGAAGTCGTCGGTTTCGCCGTACTGGAGCCCTCCGCGAATTCCGCCGCCAGCCAGCCACATCGTAAAGCAGCGGCCATGGTGATCACGGCCGTAGTTGTTGGGCTCGAGCTTGCCCTGAGAATAAGTCGTGCGGCCGAACTCTCCTCCCCAGATGACGAGCGTCTCCTCCAGCAGGCCACGTTGTTTGAGGTCTCGAATCAGCGCCGCGGCCGGCTGATCCACATCGCCACATTGCAGCGCCAAGTCACTGGGGAGGTTATAGTGTTGGTCCCAGCCGCGGTGGTAGAGCTGGATGAATCGCACGCCTCGCTCAACCATACGCCGCGCGAGCAAGCAGTTGCCCGCAAAAGTACCTCGCTGGCGAGATTGTGGCCCATAAGCGTCGAGCGTGGCCTCACTTTCACCGCTTAAATCGGTCAGGTCGGGGACCGAAGTCTGCATGCGGAAGGCCATCTCGTACTGCGCGATTCGGGTGGCAATTTCCCCGTCGCCCTGAACTGCCAACTGCTGCCGGTTGAGCTTGGCGATCACGTCAAGCTGATCACGGCGTGTCTCCTCGTTGATGCCGGCGGGATTGGACAGGTACAGCACCGGGTCGCCCGCGCCCGCCAACGCTACCCCTTGGTGGTTTGACGGCAGGAAACCGGATCCCCACAGCCGTGCATAGAGCGGGTCAGCCGGACGCGCCGCACTGCCGCGCGAGACCATCACCACAAAAGCTGGCAGATCGCTACTTGCAGGTCCCAAGCCGTAGCTCAGCCAGGCGCCAAAGCTCGGCCTCCCCGGCTGCTGATGCCCGGTTTGCAGATAGGTAACCGCCGGATCGTGGTTGATGGCCTCCGTGTGCAGGGAGCGAATGATGCACAGCTCGTCCACGATCCGTGCCGTGTGCGGTAACAGCTCGCTGATCCACGCCCCGCTTTCGCCGTGACGAGCGAAACGAAATCGCGACGACGTAACTGGCAGCGATTTTTGGCCGCTGGTCATGCCGGTGAGCCGCTGGTCGCCTCGAACCGATGCGGGAAGCTCCTGGCCATGCAGATCTTTGAGCTTCGGCTTGTGGTCGAAGAGGTCGAGCTGAGAGGGACCGCCGTGCATGAACAGGTAGATGACACGCTTCGCACGAGGGGCAAAATGCGTGGCGGCGTCTGCTTCGTTCAAGAGCGAGTGCAAGGCCAGACTGCCGAGTCCGAGACTGGAGTGATTTAGAAATTGACGACGGTTGAACATTTCGTTCATCTCTTGGTAATTGCCTCGTCGAGGTTGAACACGGCCTGGGCTACCACGGTCCAAGCGGCAAGTTCGCAAACATCGAGCCGGGCATCGTGCTTCGCCGCTTCCACGGCCAGAAGCTGCCGCGCGCCATCGGGCGCCTTGTTAAACCGCTCCCGCTGCCGGAGAAGCAATCCGTGGAGCAACGACAATTCCTCCTGGCTGGCATCCCGCACCAGGACCCGCTGCCACAGCTCGTGCAGTTTTTCCAAATCGTCGCCTTCAGACGTTAGCGAGCGGGCGGCCAGCATCCGCGCTGCCTCGACGAAAACGGGGTCGTTGAGGAGCAGCAGCGCCTGCAGCGGCGTATTGGTGCGCGGACGGCGGAGGGTGCACTTTTCCCGCGTTGGACCGTCGAAGATCAGGAGCATCGGCGGCGGAGCCTGGCGTTTCACATACGTGTAAAGACTGCGCCGCCACAAGCCGTCGCCGTTATCCGCGACGTAGGTTTCCTCCGCGTTGTAAGAGACCGCTTCCCAAAGTCCTGGCGGCTGATAGGGCTTGACGCTGGGTCCGCCGATCACCGGGACCAGCAGGCCGGACACCGCCAGCGCCTGGTCGCGCAACATCTCGGCTGACAGTCGGCCGCTGGGCCCGCGAGCCAGCAGAAAATTGTCGGGATCGTGCTCGCCCTGCGTGGCCGACTTTTGGCGGTAGGTTTTGGAAGTGACGATGAGCCTAAGCATGTCCTTCGTATCCCAGCCGCCACCCTGAAACGTCGCCGCCAACCAGTCGAGCAGTTCCGGGTGGGTCGGCGGTTCCCCCTGGGCACCAAAATCTCCCGCCGTCCGCACCAACCCTTCGCCGAAGCACTGCTGCCACAAACGATTGACGGCCACCCGCGGCGTCAGCGGATTCTCCCGCGAAACAAGCCACTTCGCCAGGCCGAGCCGGTTCCGCGGCGCACCGGCGGGCCAGGGAGCGATGGCGGCGGGAACATCGGGCGTCACAACCTGGCCCGGCTTATCGTATTGGCCGCGCTCGAGCACGTGCGTCGTTCGCGGTTGCTCCATTTCTTGCATCACGAGTGCGGTGGGGATCGACGCGCGGACTGTCATTTCCTCCTCGACCGCCCGCCGGAGACGCTGCCTCGCCTGCTTGATTTCAGCATCGGCGAAGTGGTCGATGTAGTAATCCAGCAGCGTATCGGAATCGGCCGACGAGCGTTTTTCTACCGGTGTTTCGACAACGCCACGGATGCGCTCCCCCCAAAACCAGCCCCGGACCTCACGATCCTCGAGCGCCTTCGAAATGAGGCGCACCTCGTCGATCGCGCCGTAAAAGCCCAAGCCTGAGTCGCGCCTCCCGATGCGAAGCGGCTGGCGAATGGCCAGTGAGCCGCCGAGGGTGTCTCGCTTTATCTCCAGCTTGGTCGGGATCCCATTAAAAAAGACGCGAAGCCCCGCCGCCTTTTGCGTGCCATCGTAAGCAACGACGATCTGATGCCAGTTATTCGCGGTCAGCGCTTCCAGCGTGGTAACTTCGATGGCGCTGGCCCCCCAGCGGTTGACCAGGTTCACCTGCAGTCGCCCCTTCTGCCAGATGAATTCGATGCCCTGGCGGTTCCCTTCCGGCTCGATCATCGACAAAGGGCAGCTCAGCGATCCCTCTGCATTAACCCACAAACCGATCGTCCACGGCCGATCCAAATCCAAGTTTGACGCCGCGACCTCGACATGCTGGGTGGCATCGAACTTGGCCGCCTCCTGGCGAATCCCTTTCTCGAAGGCCAGAGAAGTGCCGAGCGACTTCGCATCTTTACTGAGGCGACCGTTTAGTGGCTCGTGAAACGTTGCTTCGGGGGGCTGTGGCAGCGTGCGGGCGGCCTCCTTCTCCCACTCGGTCATGCGGGCTGCCAGCTGCTCTCGCAGCGGTGCGAAGGACTCGGTTGCCGCGCGCATCTCGGCCAGCGCATCCTGCAAGGCCCGCGCCTGACCGGGGGAAGGAACGGAAATGAGCGGAGGTGGGTTGTCGGCTACGATCACCCCTTTCTCCGGCACGTTGTTGAAGAAGGCGAAGAGCTGGTAAAACTCGCGCTGCGAGAGCGGGTCGAATTTGTGATCGTGGCATTGGGCGCACCCCGCCGTAAGCCCCTGCCAAAGCGCCATCGTGGTGCTCACCCGATCCACCACGTATTCCACACGAAATTCCTCATCGATGCTTCCCGTCTCATTGTTGGCCATGTGGTTGCGATTGAAGCCTGTCGCGATCCGCTGCTGGATCGTCGCCTGCGGCAGCAAGTCGCCCGCAATTTGCTCCATGGTGAATTGGTCGTACGGCATGTTGGCGTTGAACGCCCCCGTCACCCAGTCCCGCCATAGCCACATTTGCCGCGGCTTGTCGCTGAAGTAGCCGTTGGTGTCGGCATAGCGGGTGGCGTCGAGCCAGCTTGCGGCCATGTGCTCGCCAAAATGCGGAGAGGCCAAGAGCCGATCGACCGCATCCTCGTAAGGCAGCGCCAGCAGATCCGCACTCGGTGGCAGTCCGGTCAAGTCGAAGGAGACTCGGCGGATCAGCGTGGCCGGATCAGCCTCGGGCGCAAACGTCAGCCCGTGCTCCTTGAGTTTTGCCGCGACAAAAGCATCGATGGGATTGGCAGCGTCTGCCTTGCCTGCATCCGGGATCTGGACGGCTTTGAGCGGCTCGAAGGCCCAGTGGCGCTGATAGCCGGCCCCTTGCTCAATCCAGGCTTTCAAAATGGCTTTCTGAGCTGAACCCAGTGGCGGCTTGTGGGAACTCGGCGGCGGCATGACTTCATCGGGATCGGTGCTGGTGACTCGCCGCCAAAGTGCCGATTTGCCCAGGTCGCGGGGGACGACGGCACGAGAGGCTTCACGATCCGCCGTGGCTCCCTCATAGGTATCCAGCCGCAACCCCGCCTGACGCTGATTGGCATCCGGACCGTGACAAGCAAAACAGTGTTTTGCCAGGATCGGACGCACGTCACGATTGAATTCAATTGTTCCCGGCCGAGATTCTCCGGCGCGCGCCATCGCCGGCACAAGGAGCAGCATTTTCAACCAGAAAACTGTGCCGACAATCCGACGAAGCATTCCACTTTCCCCCTTCGGCAGCGCGTGATTCGGACCGTGCCATCGTATCACACGCCGGCCCCTTCCGTATCGCCAAACCTCCTCACGAGATCATAATGCGGCCTAGGAAGGGATGTAGTCATCAGTGCGGGAAGTTGCTCTCGAATTTCTGTTCGTATTCCACCGCAGTCATTACGTTCACTCCAACCGTGCCATCCTTGCAGATACGTCGGGTACGCTTCCTTCACTCATTCGATTTTCATCACCATCGCCGAAGGAAGACTGCTTTCGCTTCTTCGGACTTCGGGCTAGTATCTTCTTCTCGCCCCCCACCATTGAATTTGGACCTTTGAACCTCGAATTTCGGAAACAAACATGCCTGACCAACCTTCCGTCATCCTCTCCGGCTTTGGTGATGAAGCGGCGAATCAGAAAACCGCCGAGCAGCAGTTTTGTGCGTTTGCTGCGCTGGGACTGCAGTATTACTCCATCCGTTTTATCGATGCCGGCCAGGGCATTAAAAACGTGATGCAACTCACGAAGCAGGAGATTAACCACATTCGCCATCTGGAAGGGGAATATGACCTGAACGTGGCGACGCTCGGCTCCCCTATCGGGAAAGTGAAGCTTCTGGACAAAGAGGACGGGACGAAGAACCGCTTTGTGCCGTTCAAAAAATATCTGAATGACGAGGTGAAGAAGGCCTGCGAGTTGGCCCACGCCTTCGAGACCAAGCTTATCCGCGGCTTCTCGTTTTATCACCCCAAGGGGGAAGATCCGTGGAAGCATGTGAAGCAGGCGGCGGACCAACTCGGGCAGATTGCCGAGACCGTGCATCGCAGCGACCTGACCTTCGGCCTGGAGGTGGAGGCAAACCTCGTCGGCCAGAACGGCGAGCTGCTGGCGGAATTGCACAAGCAGGTCGATCACCCGGCCATGGTCCTGATCTTTGATGCCGCCAACATCAGCACGCAGGGTTACAGCCCGACGGAAACTTACGAGCAATATGAGAAGATGAAAAAGGGGATGGGCTGGATGCACATCAAGGACTATCGCCACCCCGAGCGGATGAAGCG
>CAYUJE010000150.1:0-15735 GCA_964444865.1 uncultured Pirellulaceae bacterium
CGAGGGAGCCGAGAGTTCGGCCCTGATCGACGAAGTTTTGGCACAGCCCGCCGGAATTCTGGATTCCACGGACAAGGATCGCAAAGTTCAGGAAGGACTAATCAAGGCTCGGGTGGAGAAGGAATTGAGCGACGCCCGCGAGCAGATGGGGAGTGATCCCGATGGTGCTGGCCAACAGCTCAAGGCAACAGCCGAAGCTGTCAAGCTCTCTCCGGCGTTGAGCGCCGAGGTCCGCAATCAATTGCTCAGTCAGATCGGAAACGCAATTCGCGAATCCCAACGTCAAAGTGGCGTGGTGAAGGACAAGATTGCCCGCGAACGGGAACGGGAAGCACAAGCCCGCGAACAGCAGCGTATTCTGCGAGACCTGGATCTGAAGACCCAGCGCCTCAAGCAGGTGATGGACCGCTTTGACGCTCTGATGGAAGAGGGGAATTATCAGGAAGCAGACGAACTCGTTCGACCGGAAATCGAGAAAATTGCACCCGACTCCAACATTGCCGCGGTTGCGAATGCTTCCGGCCAGATGCAGCGTTACAATGCAGAAATCGAGCAGATTCGCCTCTTGCGTCACCGCAATTACCTGGCGGCCTTGCATCAGGTGGAAGTGTCCTTGGTTCCATTCCCCGACGAACCGCCGATTGTTTATCCCTCGGCCGAGAAGTGGGAAGAGATTTCCCGCAGCCCCTGGCGGAGCTTCCGGTCCAGTGCCGTCGATATCGCCGGCAAGGGAAAGAGCAAGGAACAGCGGATTCTGGATGCACTGGAAGCCGACGTGGACCTTGACTATCCCGAAACCCCGCTCAAGGAAGTGATCGAGGATCTCAAAGAGCGATTCAATATTCCGATTGTGCTGGCGACCAAGAAGTTGGAAGAAGCAGCCATCAATCTGGAAACCCCGGTTACCGTGAACTTCAAGCAAATCAGCTTGCGAGCCGGTCTGCGAAACATGCTCGGTGAGTTGGGACTGACCTATCTCATCAAGGATGAAGTCATGCAGATCACCACGCCTGAAGACGCCGGCAGCCAACTCATCACCAAGGTATATCGCGTCGGTGACCTGGTTGTGCCAATCGCCCCGAATTCCAGTTTGTTTGGCCTCGGTGGCATGGGCGGCATGAATGGCGGCGGTGGTATGAATGGCGGCTTTGGCGGTGGCATGGGTGGCGGTGGCATGGGTGGCGGTGGCATGGGTGGTGGCATGGGTGGCGGTGGCATGGGTGGTGGCATGGGTGGTGGCATGTTCGCCGTGGAAGAAGACCTGTCGCTTGGTACCAAGAAGGAACCAGCAAAGGTGGAAGCTCCCGCCCCCGCTGTTCGCACGTCCGTTCCCAACGTGACCGGCAAGCGGTTGACCACGAAGGATTCGTGGGACAAGTTTTTTGAAACCAAAAAGGAAGAGCTGACAAAATCCCAAGACGAAAAACAGCTCCGGCAAGTCCTGGCTGACGTGCGCCAGACGACGCGGGAACTGGTTGCTGAAAAGAAGTTCGGCGAAGTCCGCACCATGATTCAGTCTTCCCTGAAGTACGGAATGGTGGAATCCTGGATGTACGAAGCCATGGGGCTCGCGATTCAGGCCGATCCAGCCGCCCCCGCGGATGAATTGGAGCGGGCGCTGATGTCCGCGATCGACCTGGCTGGTAATGAAGAGCAAGTCTTATACGTTGCCGAGTATATGGCCCGCTGCGGGCTCAAGGCTCGGTCCCTTAAACTCTATCAGCAGGTTGCCAAACTCAGCCCAGGGCGGACCGAACCGTATCTGCAAGGACTGACTTTGGCCAAGTCGATGAATGATATTTCCGGCATCAAGTGGGCATGCGTCGGCATTCTTAGCCAGTCGTGGCCCCAGGAAGAACAGAAGATTGGCGAAGATGCTTATCGCATCGCCAAATCGACCTATGAATCGCTGCTCAAGGAAAATCGCAAGTCGGAGGCAGTCGCCTTTAACAAGGCCGTGCAAGCCGCCATGGTTCGAGATGTGGTGGTCAAGGTCAATTGGACCGGCGATGCCGACGTGGACATGATGGTCGTGGAACCCTCGGGAACCATGTGTTCGATGCGGAGCCCGCGGACGATTTCTGGCGGCGTCTTTTTTGGTGACGCTTCCGCTGCCGATCAAGGGACTTCTGCCGAAGGCTACACCGAGATGTATGCTTGCGGTGCATCCTTTGATGGCCAGTTTCGGGTCTTGCTCCGCAATGCCTGGGGCGTCCCCACCTCCAAGAAGGTCACGGTTACCGTCTATAAGCACTTCGGTACCGACAAACAAACCTTCGAACAGCAGCAAGTTGATCTGGGCGACAAGGACGCGCTTGTGCTGTTTGAACTGAAGGATGGGCGTCGCAAGGAAGCTCTGCCGGATGCCCAGGTGGCTCAGGTAGCGAAGGTGCAGAATGCCTTTAATCGGGCCATTCTCGCCCAGCAGATGGGTCAGTTCAGCAATTCCGGAGCTGCCCAGAACTTCAACGGCATGCAGCGTCTCATGGCCGCCAACGGCCTCGGGTTCTTTGGACGCGGAGCGGTCGGTTATCGTCCCGTGATCATTTCTTTGCCGGAAGGTGCCAACTTCAGCACGACGGCCGTAATATCCGCGGATCGGCGTTATGTTCGTGTCTCGCCGGCTCCGACGTTCTCCTTGGTTACCGAAGTCTCCACGTTTAACTTTGTATCGGGTCAGGGCGGTCAGCAAGGTGGTGGCCAAGGCGGTGGCGGCGGCGGCTTCGGTGGCGGTGCCGGTGGTGGTGGTGGGTTGTTCTAATCGCCGTAAAGTCAAAATGCAGTGAACTCTCAAGCCGCGGCCTTGTGCCGCGGCTTTTTTCTTATGGCACAGGATGCTGAAGTTTTGGCTTTTGTTCAAGCAGCGGCGGAGCTGCTGCGGCAGCGGCTCGAAGTTGCCGAGGTAACCGTCGATCTGGAAAAGCGGCAAATTCTGATTAACGAGGCGCTTGAAGACTGCCTGGGCACTTTATCGAAAACTGGCTTCTGGGGCGAAGAGAATCGACTTTTGTCGTCGACGCTTTGGAATGCCGTTGGCGACCGGCTGGAGAAGGGTTGGCTGCAAGCCCGCGCACGGCTCAAGCCGCGCGGATATGCCGGTGACCATGAACTCCTGCGACGCATTGTTGATCGGGAATTGTGCGAACATCCTCTCGGCAGGTGTTTCGACCGTTACTTCCAAGCCCAAGCCGCTCCGCAAGCCGTCCGCAACCGGTTTGAACTTGCCGCTGGCTGGATCGTGGACGCCGTCCATCGAACCAACGCCGCGATTTGTCGTATCTCCAGTGTGGGTTCAGGCCCGGCCATCGATATTTCCCTGGCATGCAGCCGGTTGCCGCTCGAGCAGCGAAGCCGCTTGCAAGTGACGCTGCTGGACGTGGATGGCGAGGCTCTGGACTCGGCGGCGGAGCGGCTTTCGCGTCATCTGACGGCAAACCAGATGACGCTCGTCCAGTGCAACGTCTTTCGCCTTGCTCAACGGCCGACGTTGGCGGAACATTTGCAAGGGTCTAAAGTCATTCTGTGTACTGGCTTGTTTGACTATCTCGCCGACACTACCGCGGCCGAGATGCTGAGTGAATTTTGGAATAGGCTGGCACCCGGCGGAACGGCCTACGTCTTCAACTTTGCTCCCCACAATCCGACGCGCGCCTATATGGAGTGGCTGGGAAACTGGTATCTACTCTATCGAAGCGAAGCAGAGCTTAAGGCAATTGCTCATGCGGCGGGGATACCTGGCGACCGCAGGACGTCCGGCGCAGAGTCGCTGGGCATCGATCTGTATCTTGCCCTGAACAAACCGAATTCCGTAGAGAGACTTATCGAGACGGGCTGACGGGACCCGTCGGATAAGCCGCCTGAGCCGCTCGTTCTGCCTCGGCATAGAAAGGAGGGGGCGTGAGCGGCTGGCCCTCTTCCTGACCGACATCGTATAAGCCGAAGGTTCGCACCATCACCAGGAACTCGACGGGGTCAAACAAGGGGCCACTAGGGAATCGCTCGTCCAGAAAGGCGAACATCATCTCCACCTCGGCCTGCAACTCCGTACCAATGTGGCTGGTAAGGGTGGCAATCGCACCGTCCTTCTGAACGTCCTGGATCATTGCGGTGTAGCGGAGTTGATCGCCGGGTGTTGCCGGCCGATGGAAAACAGCCTTGCCGACTTTTGCCAGGACCACACGGTCTTCAAATCCATTGACTTCGCCAATCAGCAGACCGGCAGTCTGCGCCATCCCCTCAATGACCAGCGAATTGGGATAGATTGGAAATCCAGGAAGGTAACCGTCCAATTCCTCTTCCACCATGCTGACATTCTTGACCGCGACTGCCCGTTTGCCTCGCTCGAATTCCACGAATTTATCGATCCAAAACCAGCGCATGGCAACCACACCAATGGCAGAATGTCGAAATGAGAAGGACGAAAGAATGTCAAAAGGCGACCTCGATCGCCATTTATCATTCGGAATTCGCCAGGGGGCTAAGCGCCCACTTTGGACTCGATGTATTTGCAGAGCGCGCCGACCGTAATCAAATTGCTGAACTCACGAATCTGCGGGCTGGCTTCGAACTTGGTAAAGTCCGCGAACGGCATCCGCTTTTTGAGTTCGGTAATCCCCTCGGCGGTCACCTTGCCGTCCTGCACATAGGCGGCATTCGTCAGAATGTCTTCCGGAGACAAGTCTTTCCGAGGGATTTCCACCCCGAACGCCTTTTCCAGCTTGAAAACGATGTCCAAAAAGTCAATCGATTCCGCTCCTAAGTCACCTACGAGGGTGGCCGGGGGAGTTACCTCTTCTTCATCGACTCCTAAAGCGTCCACCAGGGCCGTTTGAACCTTCTTGAAAATCTCGTCTTTGGTAGGCATATCCAAGGTACTCCAGTCCAGTTAATCAATGCGCGGCAAAGGGAGGTCTATCCCGGTTCGCCCAGGGAGGGCGACATTAGTTTTGCCAGCGTGTTTCGGGTTTCGTTTCGAGTATAAGGGTCAGCATCTTTTCTCAACGGGTAGCGGTCGGCCAGATTGAACCGTTCGAGCACCAGTCGGCCAGTTACCGCAATGTTGCCATTCACGGTCCCCTGGGCCTTGAGGGTCGTGAGCACATCATCCTGTTTGAGGATCTCCGCAGTCACTTCCAGCGTTTGTCCAGGAGCCACAAAGTCTGAGTATTTGACGTTTCTTGCTTCCTTGAGCAGCACGATCGAATGAGCAAAACCCTCGCTTTGCCGCACCAGCCAGCTACTCGCTTGGTAAAGGGCCTCCAGCATGATCACGCCGGGCATAACCGGGAACCGAGGAAAATGGTCCTTCAAGTATTGCTCATCGGGGGATAGACGCTTTACCGCCCTGATTCGCACGCTGGGCTCAAGCTCCAATACCTGGTCGAGTTGGCTGAACTGCATGTAACCAAATCTCTCCAGCCCTGGATATTTTTCCTGGTGGCCAAATACAACTGTCCAACGACTACTGGCAAAGTGCGTAAGTATATCTCTCGGCGGGATTTGCCACAACCCGCACCTGAATGGATGACGCGCAAGGCGACGCCTCTGTGGGGCAAAATCGGCCCCAGTTCAGCCGCTGCCGCGCTCTCGGACAATCTCCAAGTCCTTTTGGCTTAACCTGTTGCGCAAACAAACTGAGCCTTCGCCCTTTGTCAGGGCCGGCATTTACTGTTACATTTTCCTCCGTATGCGTAAAGGCATTTCCGTATCGCCCGGCGTAGCCGTTGGAACCGCGTTTTGTATCCACGAGATTTTCGTGGACCCCGATACCAAACGTCTGGAAGACAACGAAGTTACGGCCGAACTGGCCAACTACGAAACCGCTCGGGACAAGACCGCGGCGGAGCTGCGCGCCCTGCACCACAAGGTTGCCGCCCAGGTCGGCGCCGCCGAAGCGGCCATCTTTGCCGCCCACGAGTCCATCCTGCGGGATGCCGCCTTCACCAACAAAGTTCGCACCTGGGTGGTGAACGACCGCCTCACCGCCCAGGCCGCCCTGCATCGCCTGCTCGACGAATACACCGTCCTCTTTTCCAAGACCAACGACGAGTACATCAAGGAGCGGGTCAACGATGTGCGCGATGTGGTCATTCGCATTTCGGCCCACCTGTCCGATGTGAAGCCCGAAGCGGACAGCGTCCTCAGCGGCCCGGTCATCGTCATTGCCGATGAGCTCCTTCCGTCACAGGTCGTCACCCTGGGCGGGCTGGACGTTCGAGGTATTGTCACGCAGGCTGGCAGTCAGACCAGCCACGCCGCCATCATCGCCCGCAGCCGCGGCATTCCGGCAATCTCGGGCATGCGGAACATCCTTCGCCATGTGAAGACCGGGGACACCATCGTCGTCGACGCTCGCGGCGGGCACGTCTTGGTCAATCCCGACGCCGAACAACGGAGCGCCTACCTCAAGCTGGAACGCGAATTCTTCCTCCTCAAGGATCAGCTTGCCACCAATCGTGACCAGCCGGCCCTCACGCAGGACGGAATTGATCTGGAATTGCTGGCCAACATCAACGGCGGCATTGACGCACGGGCGGCAGTCGCCATGGGAGCCAGCGGCGTCGGCTTGTTTCGCACGGAGTACCTTTACCTCACGCATCCCGATGTTCCCGATGAGGAAGAGCAGTACATCGCCTACAAGGAAGTCGTCGATGCCAGCCCCGAGCGGACCATCACGATTCGCACGCTCGATATCGGCGGCGACAAAACGGTCCCTTACCTCGGCCACACTCATCAGGAAGCCAACCCCTTCATGGGCTGGCGCAGCATTCGTCTCTCGTTTGAGCATCCCGAATTCTTCGCCACCCAGCTTCGGGCCGTTCTCCGGGCCGCCGCCCATGCCGAGTCCGTCGGCAGCCGCGTCCGCCTAATGTTTCCGATGATCACCACGCTCGAGGAGATTCGCAAAGTCAAATCGATGGTCAATAAGGCCGCTCAGCAATTGCGGCAGGAACAAAAGCCCTTCGGGAGCGACGTCAAGCTCGGCATGATGCTGGAAGTCCCCGCTGCCGCCATCTCCATCAAGGACATGCTGCCGGAAGTGGATTTCGTCTCCATCGGCTCCAACGATCTGGTGCAGTACCTGATGGCCGCCGACCGCGACAACCCCAAAGTCAGCCACCTCTGCCAGCCCCTCGCCCCACCGGTGCTGAAGGTTCTTTCCCACGTCATCAAGGCTTGCAACCACGCCAAAACGTCGGTCACCCTCTGCGGCGAAATGGCCGGCCAGCCGCGGGCCTTCGTCTTGCTGTTTGCGATGGGCCTGCGCAGCTTTAGCATGAGCCCGGCCTTCATTCCTTCGATGAAGGAACTGGCCACCCACCTTACGCTGGAAACCGCCCGTCAGGTCCTCCGCAAAGCCATGACCCTCCGCACAACGTCGGGGGTCAAACGCTATATGGCCGAACAACTGGCCCGCATTGCACCGAACCTGCGGATGCTGGATGTGGATTAGTTGCGGGGCCTGCAAGTTTGCTTCGTAGCCCATCCCACGGAGGCTCGCCGTCTGTATTCCGTACAAAAGTCGGTAGAATACCCGTTTCGTATTCGACGACTGAAACTCTATTACCGGAAGCCATCACTTCCGGCAACTGCCATGAAAGCTGCTTACATCGAGAAGACTGGCCCTTCGGATGTCATTCAATTTGGCGACTTGCCGACGCCCACAATCAGCGGCACGCAAGTGCTGGTGAAGACCGGGGCGGTGGCGGTGAACCCGATTGATACGTATATCCGTGGCGGGGCTCCTTACTGGCAATTGCCGGTGCCGTTCATCATTGGGTGCGACCTGGCAGGGACCGTCGAGGAAGTGGGGCTGAAGGCCCAGCGCTTCAAAAAAGGGGATCGGGTTTGGTGCTCCAGCCAGGGGCTGCAAGGACGGCAAGGGACGTTTGCTGAGTACTGCGCCGTCGACGAAAGCTGGCTCTATCCCACCCCCGCCAGCGTAAGCGACGACGCCGTCGCCGCCTCGGCTCTGGTTGGCATCACCGCGCACTTGGGCCTTTTTCGCGAAGCCCAATTGAAGGAGGGCCAGACCCTGTTCGTCAACGGCGGTACGGGGGGTGTTGGCTCGATGGTCGTGCAGATGGCCAAGGCGGCCGGGGCCAGAATTATTGCCACGGCCGGCTCTGCGGAAAAATGTGTGGCACTCAAGTCTCTTGGTGCCGATGTGGCGGTGAATTATAAGACCGATGACATCCTGGCCGCGGTGAAGGAGTTCAGCCCGAATGGCGTGAACCTTTATTGGGAGACAACTCGCGATCCCGATTTCGATAAGATCGTCTCCTATATGGCGGAGCGTGGCCGCGTGATTCTGATGGCGGGGCGGGACGCCCGTCCGCCGTTCCCCGTCGGGCCGTTTTATGTCAAAGGCTGCTCCCTGCACGGCTTTGTGATGTTCAAGGCAACCACCGACGAAATGCGGGCCTGTGCTGAAGACATCAATCGCTGGCTCGTCACCGGCCAACTGAAGCCGCATATCTCACAGGTGTTTCCGCTCTCCGAGTCCGGTGCCGCCCACAAGTTGCAGGAAGAGAACACGCTGCAAAAAACGGGGACTTTGGCGGGAAAGATTGTGCTTCGGCCGTAAATTGGGATTCGACAAAGTTAATCCGGTGCGTTCCTGCCGATTGGGCGGCAGGAAATTGATTCGGCTTCGAGTTACCCGCAAATGCTCACCGCCATGTTGAATCTGTCTGCCATCGACGAACTCTCTCTCGACGACCGTTACAAGGGAATCCCAGGCGGAACGGCAGCGTTTCCGTTGAAAGAACTGGGCAATCGCGGCTGGAATGTGTTGCGGGGAGATGTCCCGCTGCCGCTGGCGGTGCTGAAGGAGTCGGCGCTGGCTCATAATCGGCAGTGGATGCAGCGATTTCTGGCTCTGTCGGGGGCTCAGTTCGCGCCGCATGGCAAGACGACGATGGCCCCGCAACTCTTTCAGATGCAACTCGAGGATGGTGCTTGGGGAATCACGCTGGCGACAATGCAGCAAGTGCAGGTCGCCCGGCGGTTCGGCTGCTCGCGGATTCTGCTGGCGAATGAAGTGGTTGACCCGAGGGCCATCGATTACATTATCTCCGAACTTGCCCGCGACGAGCAGTTTGAGTTTCTCTGCCTGGTCGATTCCGTCGTCGGTGTGGAGAGACTAGCCGCGGCAGTCAAGGAAAACGGATTGAAGCGACCGCTGGAGGTCCTGCTCGAAGGAGGACTCGCCGGGGGAAGGACCGGCTGCCGAAGTTTGTCGGAGGCTCACGATGTCGCCCTGGCTGTTCATCGAAATGCACCGCTCTTAGCACTCCGCGGCGTGGAAGGATTCGAGGGAATCATCGCCGAAGCCACGCCGCAGGCGTCCGCGGCCAAGGTGCGGGAGTTTCTCGGCTTCCTATTGGAAATCGCGTGCTGGTGCGAGGAGGAAGGGCTGTTTGCTGCGGGGAAAGTCGTCATCAGTGCCGGTGGCAGCGAGTTTTTTGACCTCGTCGCCGACATCCTGCCGAAGAGCGGCCTGACCCGCGAAACAAACATCATCATCCGCAGCGGCTGCTACCTGACGCACGACAGCGACCTGTTTGTGGAGTTGCACCGGAAGTTGGAGGAGCGAACGCCAACCGTGAAAGGGTTGGGGGATCCGCCGCGAGGGGCCCTGGAAATCTGGACGCACGTCCTATCCCGCCCCGAGCCGACGCGGGCCATCCTCGGAGTCGGCAAACGGGACGCCAGCCACGACGCCCGGCTGCCGCTCCCCATGCTGTGGTACCGTCCGGGTCTGCACACTGTTCCCCAGCCGCTGCCGCCGGGACACACGACGTTCAAGCTCCACGATCAGCACGCGCTGCTCAACATTCCCGCCGACTCGCAGCTGCAAATCGGCGACCTCGTCGCCTGCGGCATCTCGCACCCCTGCACCACGTTCGACAAATGGCGGCTGTTGGCGACGGTGGATGATGACTACAACATCACCGGCGGGGTGCATACGTTCTTTTGACGTTGCAGAGCTAACCTCACTCCCGCCGGTCATCCTTGCCTCGATTGGCGGCAGTGATGGCGACAACCACACCGACGATAATCGCGATGAAGACCGCGAAGCATCCCAAAAGGATGATAATCTCCCATATTCCAATTCCAAACATCAGCATCAGGGGCATGGCGGCTACCTTTCGATTCTTGACGGGGAGAGTACGATGATTTTCTGGGAATTAGATTTTAAGCCGCTTTCGCATCCCCAAACAATCCAGCCGCGATGCCCAAATACTGGCTTCTGAAAACCGAGCCTGAATCATTTTCCATCCAGGATTTGGCGAAAGCGCCGAAAAAGACGACCTGCTGGGATGGCGTGCGTAACTACCAAGCCCGCAACTACATGCGGGACGAGATGCAGGTCGGCGATGGCGTCCTCTTCTATCACAGCAGTGCCGACCCGCCGGCCGTGGTGGGGACTGCCAAGGTGGTCAAGGCAGGGTATCCCGACCCAACTGCCTGGGACAAGAATGACCATCACTTCGACCCAGCCGCCTCGCCGGAGAATCCGCGATGGAGCATGGTGGATATTAAGCTGGAAAAGATTTTCAAGCAGCCGCTCGCTCTGGAGTCCCTGCGAAAGGTTTCAGCTCTGAAGAAGATGGAACTGCTCCGCAAAGGTTCGCGTCTTTCCGTCCAGCCGGTGACGAAGGAGGAGTTTGAGGTGGTGGTAGAGCTCGCAAATCAGTAGCCTGCACACTCCGTGTGCAGGCATGTCCGCTCACGGAGTGAGCGGACTACTATGCTCAATTACCCGCATTGACTTCCAGCTTCCTTGCAAGAAGCGGCCCAGATAGACCACCGCCAGTGTGCAGAGCCAGGCGGTCAGCACCCACCACCAGCCAAAGAGCCCCCAGTCGCCGTAAACTTGCCCCAGCCGACCGATGGTGACGTAGACCACGGAGATGGTCGTGGTGGCGATGAGGATGAAGACCGTGTCCCCCGCCCCTTTGAGCGCACCTACGAAGATGAGTTGCATCGCATCGAAGATGCAGTACGCGGTGACAAACCGAAGCAAGATAACGGTTAAGTCGCGAATGTGACCGAAGTCTGCTTTGTCGGCAAAGGCACCGTGGGCAAGCAGAAAGAAGTCCGGCACCGCGACGTAGGCCAGTCCGAACAGACTGGTGTAGGCCAGCGAAATGATCAGCGACGTCCAGGTCGCGCGGGCGGCCAGGTCGGGCCGGTTCTCCCCCAGTTTTTGGCCGACGAGCGTGGAGGCGGCGATGCTCATGCCGATGATTGGCACGAAAGCGATGGAGTTGACGTTAAAGGCCAGTCCGGTCGCCGAGCCGGCCGCCTTGCCGATTTCCGTGACGAAATGCGTCAGCAGCGTGAAGGATGCACCTTCGACCAGGATCGGGATTCCGCCGGGAGCCCCAAACCGCAGAAGTCGCCAGAAGAGGGGAGCATCGAAGCGATTGCCCGAAGTGAGGCCGAACTTGTCCCGATCACTCGACAGTCGGATCAGGATCGTGAATGTCAGGACGTTGAACCAGTTGCTCGCCGCAGTGCCGAGAGCGGCTCCCTTGATGCCCATCTCCGGAAAGCCGAACTTGCCGAAAATCAGAACGTAGTCCAGCACGACATTCACCAGTGTGCTGGCCACCTGCACTAACATCACGACTCGGGTCATGCCTCGGCCGGTGTAGAAGGAGGAGAGGGCATTCCCCAGCACCATCCCGCCGGCTCCGAGTGTCAGATACTGAAAGTATTCGGTTTCCAGCCTGGCCACTTCAGAATCAGCCGCACTGCCGAACAGAAAAGGGGCGAGCGGAATAGAAAGTAGGAACAGCGGTGTGCAAAACCATCCGAGGCGCACCCCTTGGGCCACGGCCAGGCCAATTTTTTCTGGCCTGCCGGCACCGTGATACTGGGCCACGAACGTGTTGACGAACGAGGCAATCCCGGCGGGAAAGCAGATCATCGTCCAGTGGGCCATCCCCGCGGGGAGGGCGGCCGTCATCTCCGCCGACGAATGCCACATGAGGAACATCCGGTCCACGAACCACTGGATGGACCAAAACATGGTCGAGACGACCAGCGGCAGCGCAAGCGCCAGCACTTCGCGCCCGCCGCAGGGGCGCGACCACCAGTTTCCGCGCTCCTCGGTCGCTGCTGTTTCGGTCATTACCAGACTCGTCACAAGATGGGACCCTGCAGCATAGCGGGAAGAGGGAAAATCCGGGAGGACGAGCGGAAGAGGGAACCTGGAGTGGGAAGGTTCGCGCCGCTGCGGAAACGGCGAAGAAACCGTTCGCTTGCAGCGGGACAAACGATAGAAGCATCGCCTCTGACTATTCTTGGGGCGGGTGTTCCTTCTTCCACTCCGCGGCCCACTCCACATCATCCAGCAAGTGCCGGTTCTTCTCGGCCAGTCTTTTTCGAATGTGGTCCACGGTGGTGCGAATCGGCTTGGAGAGCAGCCGCACGATTTGCTCGGCGCTGAATTGCTCCAGATCCTTGACCGTTTCGACCCGCAGGAATTCGAAAACCTGGCGAGCTTCATAATCCTCGTGGAAGAGCATGTACAGCTTCTCTTCGTTCGTCACCAGCGGCCGTCCCAGCGAAATCACCTTGGGCTTGGCCTTCTTGGCGGTGGACTTCTTCCCCGCGGATTTCTTCGCTGGCGGTTTCGCCTTCTTCGCGAGCTTTTTTGTTGTCTTCTTGGCCATGGTGGTTCTCGTTTCTAGAGTTCAACGAATGCGGCAGCGACGGCGCTGGAGAGCGCAACGAGCCGCCAAGGTGCGCGAGCCCGCTCGCCACTGGTGAAAATGATGCAGAATCCGTCGGTCTGGGGATCAACCCAGAAGAGCGTTCCTGTTGCGCCGATATGGCCGTAAATGTGCGGTCCAAGGGCGTCGCAGAGGACATCTTCGTGCTGCCGATGATTGAGGCTCCAGCCCAGCCCCCAAGGACGCGAGCGGCGAATCGACTCGGGCACCTCCGGATGGTCATCCAGCCGATTCGTCGTCATCAATTCCACCGTTTGCGGCGAAACCAGTCGCACGTCCCCATATCTGCCGCCGCTGAGCATCAACTGGCAGAGAACCGCGAAGTCTTCCGGCGTGCTGAACATCCCGCCCCACGGCGAACCGAGTTCCCGCCAGTATTGGCTGTTCCAATGGAAGCTCGGGTCATGCGAGGGCTGCGTCTGCACGCTCACAATCCGTTCCTCGGCTCCGGCGGGTAACCCTCGCGACCCAAGCGATGAGGATGACAGGCCGAGCGGCTCAAAGATTTCCTTGCGGAGGAATTCGTGGATGGTCAAGCCGCTGAGCTTCTGCACCAGTTCGGCGACGATGAGCGTTCCCATGCTCTGGTAGCTGTAACTGGTGCCTGGAGGAAAAAGCGGAGCCGCTTCGTGCATGGTGCAGGCAATGAACTTCTCCAGTGGCGCATGGGAACGGCGCAGGTCTTCGTTGTTCTTCAGCATGTCCGGCAGACCCGAAGTATGCGTGAAGAGCTGCTGCACCAGCGTCGTTTCCTTATGATGCGCCGCAAATTCCGGCAGATAATCGGTCACAAGCCGCGACAGGCTGAGGAGCCCCCGTTCCACCAGCATCATCGCCCCCAGATAAACTACCGGCTTGGTGAGCGAGGCCAGCAGGAATATGCCGTCGCGGCGAATCGGCGGTGCATTCGCCTCCGGCCCTTGCTGCCCAAAATATCGCGGCTCAACGAGCTTCCCCCGCCGACCGACGGCAATCGCTCCGCCGGGAATGGGCGAGTCCTTCCCAGTCGTCCATTGCTCCAGCAGGTCATACGCCCGTTGCAACCGCTGCGGGTCGAGACCGATCTCTGCGGGTTGGGCGAAGGGGAGGTGGGACATGATTAGAGTATTCTGCTTGTTGATGCGAACGGACGCTACTACTTCCCTCCACTCTCCACCCACGCCATCAAATCTAGAATCTCTGCTTCCGTCAGTGTATTCAAAAGACCCGTCGGCATGGGAGAAACGCTCGACGGCTGGCGGGTTTCAATGGCGTCGCGGCGGATGCGGGTGATTTGAGCCGGCTCGAAGGGACTGGTGGAAAAATAGAGTTGCTCTTTGTTGCCACCGGCGAGTTGGCCGACGACGACTTCGCCGTCCATCGTCAGGACACGGGAATCGCGGTACTTTTCGTCAATGACACGGGATGGGTGAATCACCGCATCCACCAGATCCCGCCGGCTGTAGCGGGATGCCGCGCCGGCGAGGTCCGGGCCGATGGTTCCCCCTTCGCCACGCAAACGATGGCAGCGGCTGCAGAGGGCCGTGGCGAACATTTGACGGCCGTGGTCCAAGTTGCGCGGCTGATCCTTGGCCTTGTCGAGCGCGGCGAGGACCTCTTCCATGGTCCATTCGCGAACGTGCGGCCGATTCGTCACCGCAGGCAGGACCGGCTCATCGCTTTTGCCAAGTGTGGCAATGAGCGGAGTCAACTCCCGCTGTTCGGGTTCGCTCAGGCCGGCCAGCACATCGGAGCGGATGAAACCGACGAACCGCTGCATGTAGCTGGAGCCCTCGTAGCCATCCATCTTCTTCACGGACGCCAGGAACTCCCGCCGCTGTTCGAGCGACCAGCCATGATCGAGATTGCGGAGGGTATAGATGAAAAACATCTGCTCCTCTTGCTTTTTGACTGCGGCCAGCAGCTTGAGCGTTGGCGCGATGACTTTGGGGGAATTGAGATAAACCAGGAGCTCGCAGAGCAAATAGTCCTCCGGAAATGTTCGGGCCGGATAACAGGACTCTAATTGCGCCCGAAATCGGTTCTTGACTTCGTCTTCGGCTCCGATGCGAATGAACGCCAATTGCAGCGCCCGTAAGACAACGATCTGCGTATCGTTGGCATCTGGCCGGCCGCTTTCCAGCATGCTCGCGAGGCCGTCGTAGACCTGCTTACTCTCGGCAGGTCCTGCGGTGCGTGCCAAGGCAAGCAATTCCATTGCCCGCTGCCGCGTCTCCAAATGCTGCTGACGGGGAAGCAAAGGAACTGCCGCGATGTTTCCAAGTTTCACCGGCGGATGATTCTCAATTGCCGCGCGACTGGCACTCTGCAGAAACGGATCGCTATGAGCTAGCGCGTTCCAGGCATTGTCCAGGGATTTCGGAGCGTCGCTGGCTGCCAGCACTTCCAACTTGCGGCGGCGTTCGCGCAACTCCCGTTCCCGCTGAGCACGCTGGCTCAATTCGTATTCCGGCCTGATGGGATCCTCGGGTGCCGGCTTCTCCCCCGTCCACCTCACCCGGTAAATCGCCGACTGCGTTCCGCGGCCACCGACGGTGAAGTACATCGCGCCGTCCGGGCCAATGGCCAGATCCGTTAAGTTTAAGGGCTTCCCTTTGACGAAGACTTCTGCCCTGCCGGTGTAGCTACTATCTTTGGGCGTCAAATGAACGGCAATGATTCGGCCGTAGGCCCAGTCGAGAATGAATAATGCCCGCTGATACTGCGGCGGGAACGAACTACCCGTACCAAACGCCACTCCCGTCGGCGAGCCGAGGCCAATATCGGCCACTCGCGGCAGAGCATCGGGAAAGAAATCGGGCCACAGGTTGGTCTCCTGCCGCCAGCCGTACTCACCGCCGGGAACGACATGCATGACGCAGGTCGGCCGATACCAGGTGGCCCCTGCATCCCATTCCATATCGGCGTCATACGTAAACATGTCGCCATCCGGGTTCACCGCCAGATCGTACGGATTGCGAAAGCCCCCCGCGACCAGTTCCCAGGT
>CAYUJE010000151.1:0-15663 GCA_964444865.1 uncultured Pirellulaceae bacterium
CGGCAGGAATGCTGCCAGGCTGGAGTCGGCGGTGATTGCGAAAAAGCTCGAATTGGTCGAGCCCTTCGTATCCACAATCAACCGGCTAACGAGTTCGTGAAGGTTTTCCACAGGGGCTTTCAGGTCACTTACAGATCTTTGGCAATGTTGGTAGTAACCGGCTTGAGCCGGATATCAACCCGCTGAAGCGGGTTACTACGAGCGGTCGTTTCAACCACCGGCGGCGGAACGGGGATGTTGTCCTTGGTCCACTGAGCCAGGTCGCTGGTTTGCTGGGTAATTGTCTTTTCCATGTACTTGAGGCCGGCCGGAACTTGATAGGGGAACACGCCAAACAGGACCGCAAGCACCAGCAAAGTGATACCGATGGCATTCTCGCGAAGCGTGCTGGGGGTGAGGTGGTCTTCGTGAGGGCCCTTGTATTCGGCTCCCAGATAGACCCGCTGGATGGCCCAGAGGATATATGCTGCTGTGAGGACAACGACTGCTGCCGAAAGCACGGCGAGCACCATGCTGAACTTCCAGACCGAGAGGACGACAAAGACTTCGCCGATAAAGCCGCACAGCCCAGGGAGACCAAGGCCGGCAAAGAAAATTCCGATAGCCATCGCCGTGTAGACGGGCATCTTGCCAAACAGGCCGCCGAATTCCTCCAGATTGCGGTGATGCACTCGGTCGTAAATCACGCCGACCATAAAGAACATCCCGGCTGAGCTGATGCCGTGGCCAATCATCTGGAACATGGCACCTTGGACCCCCATGTTCCAGTAGTCCGAGTTGTAGAGATTGGCGGCCGTTGCGGACCAAACGCCGAGGCCAAGCACCACGTAGCCCATGTGGCTGACCGAACTGTAAGCGACCATCCGCTTGAAGTCCTTCTGAGCCAACGCGGCGAAGGCACCGTAAATCATGCTCACGACGCCGATGGTACAAACGACATACGCCAGGTCGTAACCCGCGAGCGGACAGATGGGATAACACATGCGGATGATGCCGTAGCCACCCATTTTCAGCAGAATGCCCGCCAGAATCATGGAGATCGGCGTCGGAGCTTCGACGTGCGCGTCCGGCAACCACGTGTGAACCGGCACGGATGGAACCTTAATCGCAAAGCCGATGAAGAGCAGGATGAAGGCCCACCGCTGGAGCGAATAGCCCATGATCGGTGTGAGGTACTGATCGGTATGCTGGCCGATCTGTTGCATGGCCAGAATATTGAAGGTGTGGATGGGAGCGACGTCCTTGTCCCCTGTCAAACGCTTCGCAGCGGCGGCTTCGGCCTTTTGGACGACTTCCGGGCGTAGGTTGCAGCGAGCGAGGTGGGGCTGCAAGTCGGGATCGCCCAGGTCGCTGGTGAAGTACAGCATCAAGATGGCGATCAGCATCAGGACCGAGCCGGCCAGGGTGTAGAGGAAGAACTTGAGGGCCGCGTATTCTTTGCGCGGACCGCCCCAGACACCGATGAGAAAATACATCGGCAGCAGCATGACTTCCCAAAAGACGTAGAACAGGAAGAAGTCGAGGGCCAGGAAGACCCCGATCATGCCGGTTTCCAGCAGCAGGAAGAGAATGCAATATGCCTTAATGTATTTGGTGATCGACCAACTGGCCCACATCGCCAGAAAGCTGACGAGCGTGGTGAGCATGACGAGCGGGAGGCTGATGCCGTCCACCCCCATGAAGTATTCGATGTCGAAGGAAGGAATCCAGGGAATATTGAAGGTCGACTGCATTTGCGCTTTTTCGGTATCGAACTTTGCCGGTGAGCCGTCCACTAGAAAGGCATAAACCGAAAGCACGAGCGTGGCGAGACAGACGCCGAACGTGACGTAGCGGATCAAATCGCTCTTGTTGCCGGGAAGGAAGGCAATCACCAAAGCGCCGAGCGCCGGCAGGAAGACAATCAGGCTGATAAGGTAGATGTAATCCATAGTTGCAAAGCCCCTCGCTTGCGCTTCGGGTTAATTTCTTCCCTCGCTTACGCGCCGGGTTGGTGATTGTTATTTCGCCGCGAGCAGGGGGCTCCAAAAGAGGAACACAAGGACAAACACACCGATGGCCCCAAGGACGATGAACATGACATATTGCCGCAGGCGGCCGGTCTGAATCTGGCGAAGGGAAACCGCGAAGTTGTAGGTCCAGCCCGCGAAGACATTCACAAAACCATCCACCACGATTTGATCGGCCAAATACTCCCAGGCACGGGCAAACCAGCCAACGCTGCGGGCCAGCGAATCGAGAAACATGTCGATCCAGTTCTTATCGATGCCGGAGATGAACCGCGAGATCACGAACGTCGGTTTGACCCAGAGGTAATTGTAAAGCTCGTCGAACCACCACTTATTCCAGAGCAGCGAATAGACCGGAGCGAACTGCCGCCGGACTTCTTCGGGATTGAGATAGCCAAGGGCGTACATGAGCGTGGCCAAGGTGATGCCGGCGAACCAGGTGCCAGTGGCCAGAAGGGTGACGGGGATTTTGATGGCATCGGCATGGCTGGCATGCTCGCTCGGCCAGACCCAAGGCTTGTCGCCGGTTTCGAGCCAGCGGGCAGGCGTGTCCCCCAGCGTGTTCTTGGGGCGGGAATCTTCGAGCAGACTAGCGAGAGTCAGATTGCCTAGGCGGTTCCCGCCAATCTCAATTCCTTCGATGGAACTGCCGAGGCTTTGCTGAATGATCCAGCCGCCGATGACCGTGGTGACCACCATGGTGATGGTCCAGCCGGGAGTAAGCGTGAAGGTTGGGGCCTGGGCATGACCGTGTCCGTCATGGGCAACTTCTTCGTGCCCGTGGTCGTCGTGCCCATGAGCATGATCATCGT
This sequence comes from uncultured Pirellulaceae bacterium, assembly GCA_964444865.1. Lineage (GTDB taxonomy): Bacteria > Planctomycetota > Planctomycetia > Pirellulales > Pirellulaceae > SXOA01. The sequence goes on from CAYUJE010000151.1 coordinate 2,822, forward strand.
GACCATGTCCATGGTCATCATGGCCGTGGCCATGCGCGGATTTAGAAGACTTGAACCAGCCTTCCGCGATTCCCTTGGCGAGGAAGAAACTAGCCGTAATCAGGCCGTAGCCGATCAACTTCCAGTCCCAGGCAACGCTGATAGCGAGCGTGGCGAGGACGACGAGCGGCAGGTACATCACCGGCGGGGATTCGTGAGCGTGGTCGTAAGCGTGCTGGTCACGCGGCTTGCCGACGAAGGTCATGTACCACATGCGAAACATGTAGAACGAAGTGATCGCGGCTCCGCCGGCGGCGAAGACGAAGAAGAATTTGGCGAACGGACTGTCGTTCCGCATCGCGAACAGGAAACCCTGTTCCAGGATGGCGTCTTTGGAGTAATAACCGGAAAGCCCAATGACAAATGGGACGCCGACGCCGGCAATTGCCAAGCAGCCGACGAGCATGGTGATGGCAGTGACCGGCATTTTGCGGAGCAGGCCACCCATCCGCCGCATGTCATTAGTATGCACAGCATGAATGACGGAACCCGAGCACATGAAGAGCAGGCTCTTGAAGAAGGCGTGTGTGACCAAGTGCATCAAACCCGCGACCCAGCCGCCGAGACCGATGGCCAGCATCATGTAACCGAGTTGGCTGATGGTCGAGTAAGCCAGCACACGCTTGATATCGACGGCGGTGATGGCAATGGAAGCGGCGAGGAAGAGCGTGATCGTGCCGATTACGCAGATTACCAGCAGCACTTCCGGACAGAAAACGGGGAAGAAACGGCCGACAAGATAGACGCCGGCGGCAACCATCGTGGCCGAATGGACGAGCGCGGAAACGGGAGTCGGCCCCTCCATGGCGTCTGGAAGCCAGGTATGCAGCGGGAACTGAGCACTTTTTCCGACGCAGCCGCAGAAAATGCCGATGCCGGCGACTACGAGGAGCCAGTAGCCGTATCCGCTGCCGCGATAACGGGACATAATCTCAGACTTGGCATTTTCCATCCCTTCGGGGATATTCTTATGATCAGCCGCGATGCTAGCGACTTCCGCCTTCGGGGCACCCGCGATAATCATGCCGGTGGGGGTGACGATTTGATACGTCATTTCGGAGCCGTGATCGCCGGCAGCGCCGTGCGGCTCTTGGAGAAGGCCGTGACGTTCCACCAAGCTGAAGAGCCCCTTTTCCGACTGATCAATTTGCCCATCCTTGTTCAGGTCGATGTCGCCGAAGGCAAAGGTTCCGAGGCTGGACCAAAGAGCGAGGAGCCCGATGATCATGCCGAAGTCGCCGACGCGGTTGACGATGAAGGCTTTGTTGGCGGCGGTCGAAGCACTTTTGCGTTCGATGTAGAAACCGATGAGGAAGTAGGAGCAAATACCTACGAGTTCCCAAAAGACAAAGACCATCGCAATGTTCCCCGCCAGGACCAAGCCGAGCATGGAGAAACAGAACAGGGACAGGTATTGGAAGAATCGCGGGAAACGGCCGGGGCGTTTCAGGTCTTCGCCATTCGACAAATGCACTTCGTGGTCAGTGATGTCATGCAACTCGTCATGCATGTACCCCATCGCATAGAAATGGATGCAGGTGGCGATGAGGGTCACCATGCAGAACATACAGATGGTGAGCGAATCGACGTAGTAGCTGATCGTCACGCGCAGCTTGCCGAACTGGCCGAGAATCCAGGGACCGCCGAGGGGAGAAGTTGCATCGTTCGTGTAAGGACCTCGTTTAGACGCTGTTTCTGCCTTAACTGCGTGGGACGGATCCGAGTCCTTGGGCTCAGAAGCCTTGCCGGAGTGCTTCTCTTCCCCTTCCGAAGCGGAGACGAAGAATTCGGCTCGCAAAGGAGCAGACGCTTCGTGGTCGGTTGCGGCGTGAACCGCATGTCCGTGCTCAATTCCCTCGGGCCAGTTAGAGCCCAGCCAGAGGAACATCGAAATGAACGACAAGACGCAGGCACCGCCGATGGCGCAGATGGCGACCCAGGCCGCCTGTTCTTTCAAGTACTTGGCGGTGCACAGGATAACGACGAATGAGGCCAGTGGCAGCAGCACTGCCAGGCCCAGAAGCGTCGGAATGAGCGAGGAGGGATCCATTAGCCTTTAAGCTCGTCGGCCTGATCCACGTCAATCGTGGTGTGGTTGTTGTAAAAATTCAAGGCGATGGCCAAAGCCACTGCCGCTTCTGCCGCGGCCAAGACAATCACAAACAGGGCAATTAAGTCGCCGTCGAGACCCAGTGTTTCCTTCCGCAGAAACTTGCTGCCGAAGGCGACGAAGTTGAGATTGGCTCCATTCAGCACCAGTTCAATTCCCATCAGCACGCCCAGGGCATTCCGCTTGGTCGCCATGCAGATTGCACCGGTGACAAACAGCACCGCCCCGGCAATCAGGTAATGCGAAACGGTGATAGGCTCGGTAAAGGGATTCATGGTCGGTGTGGAGGCTACTCCATTTGCTCCCAGGTGGTTGGCCGCTTGCCGGTGCAGAGCAGGGCGATGATCAGGGCCACGGGGAGCAGTCCAATTGCCAGATTGCCGCCGATGTCGAGCGGGCGGAACCCGGCCTGGCTCATCACCCAGCATTGAAGCAGCGGCACCAGCACCAGGCCAATGACACCCCACTTCTGCCAGTTCCAAACAACGACAAGCAACAGCACGTTGGCGAGAAACAATAGACCGAGGAACACAAAAGCCCATTGCGGGGCCGTATCGAGCGGGGGGACGAGGTGCCACAGTTTGCTGATGGATTCGCCAAACTTGTTTTCCGCAATCATGGGCCGGAGCGGGACGATGGCGAACATTTTAATCGCGCCGAGGAGGTTAAAAATCGCGCCGATAATCAGGAGTGCGGAGACCACCACATTGCGGCGGCGATCTGTGCGCGGGGCGGCCACGGACCGGTCCACCTTGCGGCCCGTGCCGATTCGCTTGGTGCGGGCCATATAGCCGGCACCGATGAGGACCACCAAAAGGTGCATGGAAACGATGACAAACGGCAGCAAGTAGCCCGACATGCCGCCTCGCAGGACGGGGTCTTGCTGGTCGAGCTGATCCACCCGAATGCTCGTCAGGGCCATGCCGAGGGCAGTGCTATTGTGAGCATCCAGAAGCGGGACGGCGGCGCGGTCAAGTTCCGGTTGCTTGCCCCAGTCCTTCACGCCAAGGGACGCGGCAATCAGCAGGGCCAAGAGCGATGAGCCGACGAAGAAGGCCAGCACCCACTCTCCCGCATGCGTTTGCATCGAAATGAAGCGGCTTTGGGCGGTGAGCATGACGCCGAAAATCAGCAGCACCAGCGTGCCGCCGACGTAAATCATCAGTTGCATCGAGCCGACGAACTCCGAGCCGGCGAGGAAGAACAGACCGGACGTCGCACCCAGCGAAAGCGTGAGGTAGAACGCCATCCGCACGACGTTGTTGGTCGCGGCAACGGCAATCGCGAAACCGCAAGCGAGTAGCGCGAAGAGAACGAACAGGCAAGAATGAACATTGATTTCCGCGAGGAGCATCATGGCTTCACCTCCTCACGGGCGGTCGCGGCGATCGGCTCGCCTTGGGCGGCAGCGGGGTGAGCGGGCTTGGCGGCCTCGGGTTTCTTGGCAGGAGAGGACTCTTTCACGGGAACGGGGTCAACGGCGTTGGGGGCGAGAACCCAGTTTTCGCGGACGTCGGCCAAATGCCTCCCCTGAAGCGGAGCAATGTCATTAATGAACGGCACCTCGTTCAGTTTCCAGAGAAGTGCGCCCACAAAAAAGATTGCAGCCAGGGGGACACAGTACTTCAAGCAAGTCGTCATCACCTGGTCGATGCGGAGGCGAGGAAGCGTCCAACGAATCCACATCATGGCGGTGACGCCGAGTGCCGCCTTGAGAATCATGTTATGGACACCGCCGACATTTGCCATGAATCCGAGAATTCGCCAACTGGTTTCCCCAGCTTCATAAGCCCAGTGGCCGCTCGGACCACCCTCTAATCCAGGAATTGCCGGCAGCAGATGGAAAATCGGGATCGGCCCATTCCACCCCCCGAAGAACAGCACCGCCGCGAGGCCGCTGACGAGGAACATGGAGCCGTATTCGGCCATGAAGAAAAAGCTCCAGCGGAGCCCAGAATATTCGGTGTGAAAGCCGGCCACCAGTTCGCTTTCGGCTTCCGCTAGGTCGAACGGGGCGCGGTTGACGCTGGCAATGGCACAGGTGAAGTAGACCCAGAAGATCAGGAACGTAAACGGATCGTGGAAAATCAGCCAATTGGTAAAGAGCCCCGCCTGGGCCTCGCCAATGGTGACGAGATTCATGGAACCGACGATGAGGACGGGAACCACAATGCACATGCCGATGGGAACTTCGTAGCTGACGACCTGGGCCGCTTCTCGCATGCCGCCGAATAGCGACCATTTGGAGCCCGAGGCGTAGCCGGCGAGAATGACGCCGAAAACTTCGAGGCCCAGAACAGCAACGATAAAGAAAACGGCGACATTGACCTCTTGCGCGGCCCAGCCGAACGCGAAGGGGAGGGCTAAATAGCCAGTAAAACTCGCAGCGAAGCTGACATAAGGGGCGAGTTTGAACAGCAGGTGGTCGGCATCTTTGGGGGTGACATCTTCCTTGGCGACCAGTTTCACGCCGTCGGCCAGGGTCTGCAGCCAGCCGAATCGGCCACCCACGCGGGTGGGTCCAAGGCGATCCTGAATGCGACCGGCGATTTTTCGCTCCATCCAAATGAAGATGAGAGCGCCGACCGCCACGACATTGAGCAGCAAGCCAATATGCACACCGGCAGCGGCGATGTATCCCAGCCAGCTATCCGCGCCGACATGCAAGCCGACGATTTCCGCCAGCCAGTTCAGGACCTGATTGAAGAATTGGGCCACGCTGCTACTCTCTTCACGCCGACTGGCGACATCCGCTCACCCCGGCGACTCATCCGCCGAATACCGCGAGCGGACAGCCGCCACGCCTGGTCACTTTTACGGACCAGGAAAGATTGTGAAATATGGCACAAAGTGGCGTGGATGGGCAAGTACCCTGGTGAGGAAGAAAATGGCGAAATTCGAACTTGCGAATGGCGGAATTGAGAACTTTCGCCTTCCTTGGGCATTCATCAAGTGAAATCCTTCGTTTCCTCAGTCTTTCCCAACGGCCATGGCGTAGGCTGTGGCATAATTACGGCAGTGAGAGATGGTAATCAGCACCTCATCAATGCCGTGTTGCACGGAATACTCGTAAGCCCCGCCACTCAGGGCTATGCTCGGCTTACCGCCCAGATCGTTTCGAACTTCAATGTCGCGCCACTGAATTCCGCGAGTCCAGCCGGTTCCCAAAGCCTTCAACACTGCTTCCTTGGCGGCGAATCTCCCGGCATAGTGCTGCGTAGCGGCTTTGCGGGCGCTGCAATACTCGATTTCGTGCGGCGTATAGACCCGGGTAAGGAAAAGTTCCCCATGCTTTTCAATCATCGTCGCGATTCGCAAGCACTCGATGATGTCCGTTCCTATGCCGATGATGTTCATGGGGTCGACTTCGTCTTGGGATCGTATCCATCCTGCTAGAATTTCGGATGATTGTCACGAAGTCTATTGAACACCAACTCCGCGCGGCAATAAATGCGTGTACACGACTGGAGTCCTGGCAGGCATGAATTTGGAGCAGAGAAACAAGAAGTAATTCTCCTTCCGTTGTTATAGGGCCGCCGTTGCCGTGGTAAAATTCCCATCCGGGAGTTTCTATGAAAACGCTGACCAAAGAAGTTTGGCTGGAGGTGCCGACTCGCAGGGCTATCGTTTCGATCCATCACGAAGTGGAACGCTTGGTTGCGGAAAGCGCGGTTCAAAATGGCTTGGCGCTAGTCAACGCAATGCACATAACCGCGTCGGTCTTCATCAATGACAACGAAACCGGCCTGCATGCCGACTACGAGGCCTGGCTGGAAAGTCTGGCACCTTTTGATCCCTCCCCACAACGCTACGCCCACAACCGGACCGGCGAGGACAACGCCGACGCCCACATGAAGCGTCAGATCATGGGGCGCGAGGTCGTGGTGGCCATTACCGAGGGAAAGCTGCATCTTGGGCCTTGGGAGCATATCTTCTACTACGAGTTTGACGGCAAACGCCGGAAACGGGTCCTGGTGAAGATCATTGGGGAGTAGAATTGGCAAGGCCCTCTGGAGCTCACGTTTGATGTGGAGACGCCAATCCATACATCAATACTGCTTCACTTCGAACTCGCCCGCTCAGATAAATCGAGGACTCGAATGATCCCTTCTCTCGACACCAGCCAAGTGCTTGGAAACGGTCTTAAGAGGCGAGCACTGCTCCATTTCGGAGCACTTGCTCCACTGGGGCTAACCCTCGGATCATTTGCGCAGGAGCAACCAACTAGCGTTCCACCGGTCGCTAATGGATTTGGTGCGGCAAAGCGGTGCATTCTCATCTACTTATGGGGCTCCCCCAGCCAACTCGAAACCTTCGACCCGAAGCCAAACGCGCCACTCGATGTGCGGGGAGAATTTCGCTCCATCGCCACGGCACTTCCAGGGGTTCGTATCGGCGAGATTCTTCCGCGAATTGCGAGTTTGCTCGACCGCACCACGGTTCTCAGGTCGCTCACGCACCCTTATCCCATCCACGGAACGGCTTTCGCCCTTACGGGAGTACCGGCAACCGATCTGCAGTTGGAAGGCAACACTCGCGATCCCCGCCACTGGCCGTTCGTCGGCTCGGTCGTGGATTATCTTGGGGAGCGATCGGACTCCACTCCTCCTGCCGTGCCGCGCAACTTTGGTCTGCCCTTTCCAATCGGTTCGAGGCGACGAATAAAGCCCGGCCCGTTCGGAGGATTTCTTGGCGCGAACTACGACACCATGTGGTCCGAGTTCCGGGCCAAAGGTACGCGAGAAGTCTTGCGCGACTCGGGCGCTCCCGACGTTCCAACGATGATGGTCGCCGATCCATTCCTGGGAATTCTTCCCACCGACCGCTTTGAATCGCTCGCAGCCGAGGATGCAACTCCCATCGAACGACTCAATTCTCGTGCCACGCTGCTGGATCAACTGGCAGCCGCTCGCGGTGAATATGACCGGCAATCCGCCGAAATCTCGTTTCAACGATACCAGTCGATGGCCCGCTCTGTCGTGCTATCGGGCAAACTTCGGGACGCCCTGGACGTGCAGCGTGAGCCGACGAAAACGCGAGACCGTTATGGGATGACCCTTTTTGGTCAATCGTGCCTCGCGGCCAGGCGTCTCTTGGAGGTCGGTGGCAAGTTCGTAACGGTTTGCTGGGACGAATATGGCCTAGTGAACACCGGCTGGGATACCCATGTCCACATGCGTTCTCGTCTCAAGGACGAACTTGGCCCCGGTTTTGATAACGCGTTTGCCTCCCTGCTCGAGGATCTTCACGACCGGGGGATGCTTGATGACACAGCGATTGTTGTCTTAAGCGAGCACGGCCGAACGCCCGTCATTCAGAATGTGTCCGGCGGAGGGCGTGATCATTGGTCGCGGGCGTATTCAGCGATCTTCGCCGGTGCCGCGTTCGCAAAGGGGCGCGTCGTCGGCCGGACCGATCGCAGCGCCGGAGAGGTGAGTGAATCTCCATTCTCACCCAAGGACATCGTCGCGACACTGTTTCATCTGCTGGGGATCGATCCGCAGACGGAGATTCACGACCGTCTTGGCCGCCCCTACCCAATCGGAGGCACCGGTCGCGTGAGAAGCGAACTTCTCTCCTGAGTCTGGAATCGACGGTGCTACTTGAGGTTTGCCACTGTTTGCCGACAACCGGGGATAGAAGGTCGCTGTCGAGAGTGCAATGATGAGCAACTGTCTCGCAGAGACTGTCTCTTGAGGCTTGCTGTTAAGCATGCAGGCTACTCAAGTGAAGAAGACGCACACAAATGACAGGAGAGACCTCATGCGACGATTTTCGCTTTTCATCGCTTGTCTTCTGCTTGCATATTGGGCAATTCAATCCAAGTCGTTTCCTGCCGACGCGCCGCCGAACATTGTCATCTTTCTCGTGGATGATATGGGGGTGATGGATACGTCCGTGCCGTTTCTTACGGACGAGACGGGGAAGGCGAAGCGGTATCCGCTCAATGAGTTTTATCGCACTCCCAACATGCAGCGACTGGCGGCGCAAGGGATTCGCTTCAACAACTTTTGTGCGATGAGCGTTTGTTCGCCGACTCGCATTTCGATCATGACGGGGCAGAACGCGGCGCGGCATCGGGCCACCAACTGGATCAATCCCGACCGTGACAACGCCGGCCCGCACGGTCCGCCGAACTGGAACTGGCAGGGGCTCAAAAAAGGGGATGTAACGCTCGCCAGGCTTTTGCAGGCCGGCGGCTATCGCACAATTCACGTTGGCAAGGGGCATTTTGGTCCGCGTGAGTTTGAAGGTGCCAACCCGCGCAACCTGGGCTTCGACGTGAACGTTGGCGGGGCATCGATTGGCGCTCCGGCCAGCTACTACGGAACTGCCAACTATGGCAATGCCGGCGGCCCTTCCAAGAAGACCTCGCCCAGTGCGGTGCCGGGCCTGAAAAAATATCACGGCAGCGAAACCTTTCTCACGGAAGCTCTCACCCAGGAGGCAAACACCCACGTTTCCGCGGCGGTAAAGGACGGGAAGCCCTTCTTCCTCAACTTTGCACAGTATGCCGTCCATGCGCCCTTTAATTCCGATCCCCGTTTCGCGGAAAATTACAAAGCTTCGGGCAAACCGCCGCAGGCGCAGGCCTTCGCCACGCTGATCGAAGGGATGGACAAGTCGCTGGGGGATCTGCTGGACCATCTCGATGCGCTGGAGGTGGCCGAAAACACGCTCATTTTCTTCCTGGGGGACAACGGCAGCGACGCGCCGCTGGGTCAGCCGCATGAAGTCGCCTGTGCCGCGCCGCTCCGTGGCAAAAAGGGAGCCCATTATGAAGGCGGGATGCGAGTTCCGTTCATTGCCGCCTGGGCGAAACCGAACGCCAGCCATACGGCGCAAATGCGACTTCCCATTCCCGCCGGGACGATCCAAAGCCAGCAGGCCGCGGTCTACGATCTCTTTCCGACGGTCCTTTCCCTCACCAACACCTCGCCGCCAAGCGATCACATCGTGGATGGCTCCAAGCTCAACACGCTCCTCATCGGCCGCCCCGACGCGAACCGCCGGGAAGTATTCCTAATGCATTATCCCCACTCTCCCCACCGCAGCGACTATTTCACGGTCTATCGAGACGGCCCCTGGAAGGTCATCTACCATTACTTCCCCTCAAAGGCTTCCGAAGATTTCCACTACCAACTCTTCAACCTTGCCGATGACCCCTTCGAGCAGCACAACTTGGCCCCCACGCACCCGGACAAAGTCGGCCGCCTGATGAAGAGTCTGATCACCGCCCTGGAGGAGCAACACGCAGTGTATCCCGTGGACAAGGACGGCACGGTGTTGAAACCCAAGCTGCCGTAGAGTCGAATGCAAGCGATGCTCCATCCTCCTTCGAGACATCGTCTATTCAGAAGGTCAAGAGTCATGAATTCGTGGATTCGAAAAGCTAGGTTCGCGCCGGCAGGCATCTTGTGGTTCTGCCTGCTATGGACGTCACTTCCCATTCAAGCAGCAGACGAGAAACGTCCCAATCTTCTGTTTATCATTGCCGATGATCAGTCGCCGTTTGATTTGAAGATATATGCCCCGGACTCGGCGCTCGAGACGCCGAACATTGACCGGCTGGCGAAGGAAGGGATGGTGTTTGACGGGGCCTATCACATGGGCTCCTTTTCGGGGGCGGTCTGCACGCCGTCGCGGCACATGATTATGTGCGGCCGGACGGTGTGGCATCTGCCGATTTCGCCGGGGGCTCTCAAGCAGGGGAAGTGCCCGCCGAATGTCGAGCAGCAGACGATTCCCGCCGTCTTCAACCGAGCGGGTTACGCGACCATGCGAACTTGCAAGACCGGCAACAGTTACGAGGGGGCCAATAAACTCTTTGCGGTGCGGCATGATGCGGAGAAACGGGGCGGAGACGATGAATCAGGGAGCGCATGGCACGGCGAGCAGGTGCTGAACTACCTGCAGGAGCGCGAGAAGGCTAAAGACGCGCGGCCGTTCCTGATCTATTTTGGATTCTCGCACCCGCACGATACGCGCGACGGCAAGCCCGAATTGCTGGCCAAATATGGGGCGGTAAATCATACCGACAAGAATTCCGTGCCCCCTGCCGATGCCGAACAACCGGCATTACCTGTGAATTATCTACCGGCCCATCCTTTCCCGCACGGGCATCCCGGCCTGCGCGATGAAACGGCCGTCAGCGGAGTCTGGGAACGCCGCGACGAGCACACAATTCGCAACGAGATCGGCCGCCAGTTCGCGTGTAGCGAAAATATCGACATCCAGATCGGCCGGGTGCTCAAAAAGCTGGACTCGATGGGGGAACTCGACAATACCTACATCATCTACACGGCTGACCATGGCATGGCCATCGGCAGGCACGGATTGCAGGGGAAGCAGAATCTTTACCAGCACACCTGGCGAGTGCCGTTCATCGTCAGAGGTCCGGGCATCAAGGCGGGGATGCGCGTGGAGGGAAACATTTATTTGCTCGACGTGCTGGCAACACTTTGTGATCTTGCAGGCATCAAGCCACCCAATTCCAACGAAGGTCTCAGTTTCAAGCCAGTGCTGGAAGGGAAGCAGGCTACGATGCGAGATGTTCTCTACGGCGTGTACAACGGCGGCACCAAGCCGGGGATGCGCTGCGTGAAGCAGGGAGATTGGAAGCTTATCAAGTACGACGTGCTGGGAGGCAAAGTGCGGGAGACACAACTCTTCAATCTCAAGGAGAATCCCCACGAGTTTTTGACGGAGCATCATGATCCCAAGGTGACCAAACTGACGGGGAGCGAGCCGACCGAGCAGCAAGTCAATCTGGCGGGCGACCCTCGCAATGCGGACAAGCTCAAGGAAATGGAAGCCCTGCTGCTGGCGGAGATGCGCCGGCTGGATGATCCGTGGCGATTGTGGAATCAGCCGGACGACGGACTTGTTCCTCCCGCTGATGTCGCACCCAAAGCCGGCAAAGCAAAAGCGAAGGGGAAATGGAACTAGCACAAGAGGACGGGGTCGGGAGGAGTTTCGCGTAAGCAAACTTTCCCTATTGCTTGCTCAGGGTCGCGAAACTCCTCCCGACCCCCTCGGTCACTCCGCAGGCCAATCCACAGGTTATGCTAAGGCTTCATTGCCAGCCGTTTAGGTTCCCAAGGGAGCAGCCGCATGAAGTTGTTTTTCAAGATTGCCATTTTCGGGATACTTGGCACAGCGTTGCCGGCCCTGGCTGCCGACAGGCCCAATGTTCTCTTCATTGCGATTGATGACCAGAACGACTGGATTGGCCATTTGGGTGGGCATCCGCTGGCGAAGACGCCCCATATCGACCGGCTGGCGGCGCGAGGGACGACATTTCTCAATGCCCACTGCCAGGCACCGCTCTGCAATCCGTCCCGGACGAGCCTGATGCTCAGTTTGCGGCCGACCACCACGGGCGTGTATGGTCTGGCACCGTGGTTTCGCACGCTCGACGAATGGAAAGACCGGGTCACGCTGCCGCAGCATTTCAAAGCTCACGGCTATCGAACGCTGACCGTGGGGAAGGTTTATCACGGAGGGGTTGGCGGACCCCAGTTGCGGGCGAAAGAATTTGATGTCTGGGGTTCAGCCGGGGGCATCGGCGTCAAGCCGGACAAAAAGCTGATCCCGCCGACGCCGATGGGGAACCATCCGCTGATGGATTGGGGAGTTTTTCCGCACAAGGACGAGGATAAAGGGGACTATCAGGTTGCCAGTTGGGCCGTCGAGCAAATCAAAACAGCTCCGAAGGACCAGCCGTTTTTTCTCGCCGCCGGGTTTTTTCTGCCGCATGTGCCGTGCTATGCCACGCAGAAGTGGTTCGATCTTTATCCAGACAATGACAGCGTGCTGCCACTCATCAAGCTGGATGATCGAAACGATACTCCTCGGTTTTCTTGGTACTTGCACTGGAATCTGCCGGAGCCCCGCTTGAAATGGGTGCAAGACAACGATCAGTGGCGGAATCTGGTCCGGTCGTACCTTGCCTGTACTAGCTTCGTCGATGCGCAGGTGGGCCGGCTCCTGGAGGCACTCGACGAAGCGGGGCTCGCGGACAACACCATCGTCGTGTTGTGGGGGGATCACGGCTGGCATCTCGGCGAGAAGGGAATCACCGGCAAAAACACGCTGTGGGACCGGGGGACGCGCGTGCCGCTGATTTTCGCGGGGCCGGGGGTCAATGCCGGCGGCCGCTGCTCTCAGCCGGCCGAACTGCTGGACATCTATCCGACGCTCAGTGAACTTTGCAAACTGAAAGAGCGCGACGACCTGGAAGGAATCAGTCTCCTGCCGCAACTCAAGGATGCGAGCACCCAGCGCGAGCGACCCGCGATCACGTCGCATAACCAGGGAAATCACGGCATCCGTAGTGAGCGCTGGCGCTACATCCGTTACGCGGACGGGAGCGAAGAACTTTATGACCTGCTGAAGGATCCCCACGAATGGACCAACCTTGCAGCGAAGGATGAAAACGCCGACATCATCGCTAGCCATCGCAAGTGGATGCCAAGAATCGACGTTCCTCCCGCGAGAAACAGTGCCCAGCGGGTGCTGACCTATGACAAGGCAACCGACGAGGCGGTTTGGGAAGGCAAGACGGTTCGCCGCGGTGACCCCATTCCTGAGTAAATTTAACGAACGAAGTGCCATGATGCGAACTCTCTGCAGTCTGGTTTTATTCGGTGTACTAAGCGCTGTTGCTTCTGCCGCCGAGCATCCCAACGTG
>CAYUJE010000152.1:0-15571 GCA_964444865.1 uncultured Pirellulaceae bacterium
AGACGGAGACATGGCGGGCTCCCTGGAGACGCCCGGACGAGGCAGAGCCTCGGGGACTTGCGTTCCCAAGGGGACCTTGGGAACGAGGTGGACGAGGGGGAGGTGGGCTGCGTTCCGGTGTGGAGCCACACTTCCTTGCTCTTCGGCAAAAGGGGCGAAGCTGAGTGGGTTGCTTCCGGCGGCCAGAAATCTTGAAGATTCTTTCTGCCAGGGGCTTGTTTGTGCCAACCGGGACATGTACACTTTTGTACATTATCCGGCGGAGTGGTGCGGCCGCGCAGGAAAATGCCTTGCGGAACACGCCGACCACAACGCACTTCGATGGACACAGTACGATAGGATTCTGCATTTCCATCCAACCAGCTTGGGATCTCCGATGTCCATGCCATCCAACCAATTCTCGGGCCAGTACCCGCCCTATCCCCCCGCGGCGAACTCGCCGCCCAAAAAGAAGGGGGTGCATATCGTCCTGCTCATTTTGGGGATTGTGGGAGGGGGCAGTCTGCTCCTGTGCCTGGGATGTGGCGGACTCGTGTACTTGGGCATGACCGGCATCTCCCAGCGCCAGCCGACCGCGCGGGAAGAGCAGGCGGTGTTCACGATGGCGGATCTGGAGGCGTGGGGGGTGGAGCAGACCAAGCTCAGCGAGCGGGAAGAGTGGAACGCCAAGAAGAACTTGGACGGATCGCTGGAGATTGATTATGAGTATGACCCGGAAAAGTCCGGTGATGACGACGCCTTCAGCCTGATGTCCAGCGCCGAAATCCATGCCTCGGATAAGGATGCCCGCGAGTCGTTCGGCATGGCCATCGCCGCCTATGGCGTCGGCCTCAAGATCGGCGGCACGACCTCCCAGAAGCAGGAAATTGCCCTCCCCTGGGCGGACCAGTCCCACTTTGCCCTGATCCAGCATGACGGCATCACGGTCGGCAACATGGCCGTCATCCGCAAGGGACATCGGCTGCACGCCGTTCTCCTCATCGGCCACGTCTTTGACGACGCAGCCGAACTCGCCGAGGCGATGCGGCCGAAGGTGGAGGCTTCAGCCGGGCTGACGACCAAGTGAGGTCCGCTTCGTTGCCCACGTCATCCCGAACGAAGCGAATGACTCACTTGGTAGAGTCGGATCGCGCGGAGATTCTGTTTCATCATCGCGCCCTAGGATTGGACCCCACGGGCGAGATGTGCCGGTGAAACGTACGCAACGGTTTCCTTCGCTGGCTCGTCAGGCTGATATCTGTTGTCGGGATGCGGCTACCTCCCTGCCATCCACGCATTGGCAAACGCCTCTGCCGTGGCCCGATTGGGGAATTGGCGGATGGCCGGATCGGCGGAGCCGCGGTCGTCGGCGGGGATTTTTTCCAGGGTCTCGCGGACCCATTTGTCGGCGAGGACTTGCGAGTGGAAGGTCTGCACTTCTCGTTTGTTGCGCTTTCCGCTGGGGACGAGGAGAGTGGCGACGTAGTGGGGAGCGTCGGCGAAGGGGTCGGTGTAGGGCTGCCGTTTGAGATGGGCGACGAGCTTGGTTTCCAAATCGTCAAACTTGTCGCCAAACGTTTTTCGAAAGAGGACCAGGTTGGCCGGCACAATCCCCGGCGGCTGGATGTCGAGGGCTCCTTCCAGCGGTTCGGTTTTGCTGACGGCCCGCAGATAAGCGGCGAATTCGCTGCGGCGGTTCTTGGAAAGGTAGTGGGTCAACGACCAAGCCGAGGCATAGCCGGTCGAAGTGAGCCGCGCAGCGGCGACGGTCTGTTCAATCAGTCGGCCATCGGGCTTTTCGGAAGCATGGGTTTTGACGTACTGCTCCAGTTCGAACATCCGCATGTCGTTGACTTGGCCCGCACCTTTCCATTTCATCCCTTTGCCAAAGGTCGTGGGGGCGAAAAATTCCGCCAGCCCTTCGGAAATCCACATCGGCCAGATCGACAGCCGCTGTTGAACGCCGATGTTGTGCAGGATTTGATGAGCCCCTTCGTGAGCCACCGTGGAAATCGCCTGCGACAGGGCCAAGTCCGGCCGGACTTGCAGCAGCTTGGATTTCTCGTACATGAAAACCCGGTTGCTGGCCGTGTGGTAATACGCCACCACCCCCGCCGGCATGCGGTAATGCTTCTGAAATTCCTCCTCCGTGGAGAACATCACCACCACCAGAGGCACTTCCGGCGGATGCACTCCGTCGATTCGCTGCGACTCGGCATAGGCGGTCACGCCGGGGAGCATCGATTCCAAGATGCGGCTGGTGCCGGTGAAGAATTCCTCGCTGCTGTTGTAGATGTAAATGTAGTGTTTCGTCTGTTTGATTTTGAAGCCGGGGAATTCCGACTCCGCGAGACGTTTGGCGAGTACATCCCTGGCCACGGGCTCAAACTTTTTTTGGCCCGGCGTGAATTCACCCGCCTTGCGACCCACAAGTTGCCCGTCCGGCAGCATCACAATGGCCCCTTCGCCAATCGCCACATGCAGCCGAGCCACAACCGGTTTGCCGTCGGCATCGGCGGTGGTGACGGTGGCTCCGTTCCCCTGCCGCACCTCGCCGGCGGGCAGATCAAAGCCGAATTGTGCTGGATCGAACGATTTTGCGGACTGGGCGGCGGAAATTCCTGACAGCGTCAAACCGACGGTGAGCGTCAAAATCCAGGCGAAAGCTGCCTGAAAATAGGCCGAAAAACGAAGGATTGAGGAGCAATGCGGCATGTGCGGTAGTCTCGGCAAGAAATTCCGGACAAATGCGAGCGGGAACCGGCCCAAATCCATAGTAGCGGGGTTGAAGGGATGAGGGAAGTTCTGCGCCTCGTAGGATGGGATTCCAATCCCGTCCGAGTTTGCCGGAAAATACCGGAACGGACGGGATTGGAATCCCATCCTACGAATACGGCGGGTTTCGCTTTGCAGGCTTCTCGATAGTAAGTACCATGATGGGAATGGTTTACTGTCGCCCGGATGTTACATTTTCGTCCGGCGGCGAGGACACCCGCGGCAATCGCCGCCACCTAGGAAGCTTGCTCATGCAGCTCAACTCGACTTTGCGCCTTTTTCTAGCCGGTACTTTGCTTGCTGCCGGCTCGCTGGTTGCCGCCGCGAACGTGGCCCAAGCGACCGATGCGCAGTTCATCGGGGTGCTAACCCTGCTGGAGGACGCCAAAGTCGCCGAGTCCCTGGAGATTTCCGAAGAGGTCGCGGCGAAGCTCAAAACGCTCATTCTGGAACGGGAAGACAAAGCCACCGATCTGGTCCTGTCTTCCAAGGAACTGACCCCCGAAGAGCGAACCGCCAAGCTCAAGGCTTTCGCTGCCGAGTCGGAGAAGCTGGGCCTGGCGCTGCTCACCAAAGATCAGCAAACGAAATTGGGCCAACTCCGAATTTCGCAAGAAGGATTCGTTACTCTCGCCGAGCCGGATATTGCCGAGAAGGTCGGCCTGTCGAAACCGCAACTCAAGCAGGTGGAGACACTCATCGCGGAACTCAACACCACCCTTGCCACGGGAACTTCCCGGGAGCGGCAAGTGGCCAAGGGAGAATATGAGCGCAAGCTGGCCTCCGTACTTTCCAAGGAGCAGAAAGCCCAATGGGAATTCCTCGCCGGCAAAGGCCCCGCCCCCGCAGCGGTCGCCAAGGCTCCAGCCGAAAAGGAGCCGACGGAAGAGCCGGAAACGGAACCCGGTACGGAGAAGCCTAAGGAAACCACGACCAAGCCCGATGCTTCCACCGACACCACCAAGACGAAAGCCTTGCCCGCTTCGGCTCCGGCTAAGAAGGACGTGAAGCTGAAGTTCAATTTTGTCTACGCTCCTTACAAAGACGTGCTGGATTGGCTGGCGGAGCATGCGGATTTGTCGCTCAATGGCGATGTCATCCCCCCAGGCACTTTCAATTACACGGATACGCGTGAATACACCCCGGCCGAGGCCATTGACCTCGTCAACAGCGTCCTGCAGTTCAAGGGATATTTGCTGATTCGTCGGGGCCGAATGCTGATGGCGATTAATGTCGAGGACGGTGTTCCAGGGCATGTCGTCCCCCAGATTGATGAAAAGCAGTTGGATGCCAGGGGAGAGTCGGAGATCGTGACCGTCCTGTTTCAACTTTCCAAGATGGCCCCGGAGGACGCGGAGATTGAAGTCAAGAAGATGATTGGCCCTTTTGGGTCCATCGTCGCGCTTCCCAAGGCCAGGCAAGTGCTCGTGACCGAATCGGCGGGCCGACTCCGCCTCATCAAGAAAATGATCGATGCGGTGGAGCATCCCGCAAATCCGACCAGTGGCAACTTGCAAATCATCAAGCTGGAGCATCTGCACCCCGAAGAGTTTCTTCGACTTGGCAGGCAGGCCCTGGGGATTCCCGAAGGGGCCAATGCCCGGCCGGACCAGAGTTTGATCGTGGGGGTGGATGAATTCGGCAAACGACTGCTGGTTACCGGGAAACCGGATGCGCTAGAAGATCTGAAGCGCATTGTCACGCTGCTGGATACACCCAGCAAGGAAGGGGGCATTGGGGGCTCACCTCAGTTGCAGACTTATCCCTTGGGCTCGTTGTCGAGCTTTGATCCCATCGTCCTGCAACAGATTCTGGAATCGGTCCTGGTGGACATCGCCGAAAAGAAAATCGCCATCGACGCGAAAGCGGGGATCATCATTTTGCAAACTGTCCCCGATGGGCATAAACGGGTCAAGGCGGTGCTGGATGAGTTGCAGAAGGAAGGGGGCGAAACGGCTGTGATTAGCGTGAAGGGAGACCCGCAAGCCCTCCTGCTAATGATCAACAAATTGTTTGGTGCCGGAGAGCCGGGGAGCACACTCAAGGTGGAAGCAGATTCCACGGCGATGCAAATCGTCGTCAAAGGTAACAAGGCTCAGATTGAGCAGATCAAAAAGTTCCTCGAAGCAAAAGGGGAAATTCCCCAAGAAGTGGCTTACGGTCCCTCGGTCCGCTCCAATCGCCGCACGATTTCGATCTCCGGAAGTTCCGCTCAGATGCGAGTTCTGGAAGCGGCCAAGGCAAGCTTCGGCGGCACCCGCAACAATCCCGTGGAATTCAAATTCATCGATGGCCCGCCTGGTGGTGGCGAATTTCGTAGTGATGGATTCCGTGGCGAAGAAGGATATGATCCTCGCGGCGGTGGATTTGACCGCGGATTTCCAGGTGCGGAAAGAGACCCCAGATCCTTTGGCCCCCAGAGTGCTCCCCAAAACCCGGCTGGACCGCCTCCGGGTGAAGCTTCCAAAACGGAGCCCCCCAAGGAAGCTCCGCCCGCTGCTCGGCCAACGACCAGCGGCTTTGCACCGACAAAGAACAGCGGTTTCTCCAAGCCGCCGGCAGCCAAGCCCGCCGTCCCCCCGATGACTCCCCCGGCCGCCAAGCCGGCGGAAGCCCCTAAAGCCGAAGCTCCGAAAACGGAGGCACCTAAGGCCGCTCCAGAAGCTCCTAAGGCCAGCGACAAAACCACGCGCCGCTCCCTTTCCACGCCTTATCAATTCGTGGGATTTGGACAGGACGAACCTGAAAAAAAAGAGCCCGCAAAACCGCAAGCGACTGAAAAGCCCGTGGCACCGGCAAAACAGCCCGCCGTCGAAGAGAAGAAGGAAGAGCCTGTCAAGGAAGCACCCGCGAAAGAAGAGCCCAAATCACCCACTCCCGATGGCTTGGACCTGCTGATGGAAAAGTTCGATCCTGCTGTCATCGCCTATGTCGCGGACATCATGAAAGAGCTCGACAAGGATAACAACTTGTCTCTCAGCAAGGAGGAAGCCGAAGCCCACAAGTGGAAAACTCCGATCGAAGAATCGGATGCCGACAAAGACGGCGAAATCAGTTTTGAGGAAATGTGCGCCCGCATCGCCGCCAGCCGCCCCGACCTGAAAGCGGTGGAGGAAAAGACGGTTCCTGGTGCTCCCGTGATCATCACCGTTAGTTCTTCGGGAATCACCATCACTTCCCAGGATCTGGATGCGCTGGACGAAATGGAAAGCATCCTCATGGACCTGGTGCAGGTGGAAACCGACCCGATCAAACGCCGGCACCGGATTCACCTTGTCTACATCAAGGCCGAAGCCGCTTCTGCACTCATTACCGAGATTCTCGGCGGCGGCGCTTCCAGCGAGCCCGCGGGGGGCGGTGGAGGGGGGAGCCTGATGGGAGATATGATGGGCATGATGATGGGAGGCAATCCCTTGGGGGGCCTCCTCGGTGGTGGCGGCGGGGCGACCGCAAGCGGTTCCGGAACTGCCGTCAGCATCATCGCTGACTCGCAACATAACGATATTTGGGTGGCGGCCACAAATCGGGATTTGGATCAGATCAAGGAAATCTTGCTCGTCATCGATCAGCCGCCGAGAGAGGATACCCAAATCAACCCCCGACCACGCTATATCCAGGTCCGCAATCAAAACGCAGAAGACATTGCCAGCAAGATTCGCACGCTCTACGCCGGACGGCTGGAAGGGGGAGGCGGCACCCAGAACCGGCAGCCGAATCCCGCCGATTTTATCGCGGCGATGCGTGGCCGCGGCGGAAACCAGAATCAGCCCAAAAAGGGGGAAGAACTCAAAATCTCTCTGACCGTGGACGAACGGTCGAATCAGCTGATCGTCATTGCGCCGGATTACCTTTTCCTGGAGATTCAGGACCTCGTCAGGGACCTCGACACGGCACCGGTGAACGCCGACGAATACATGGCCGTGGTCAAAATCGAGGGTTCCAACCCGGACCTGATCCAGCGCTCACTCACCAAGATGTTCCCCTCCGTGACGGCTGGAAAAACCAGCCCCACGACGCAAACTGCCAGCAACTCGTCCCGCTCTTCCTCCGGAAGCAGCGGTTCGCAAGATTCCAACTCGCAACAGGGCGGATTTAACCCCGCAGCATTGATGATGATGGGTGGTGGAATGCCCGGCATGGGTGGCGGTGGTGGATCTCCCTTCGGCGGAGGCGGATTCGGCGGCGGCGGTCGAGGTGGGGGTGGATTTGGGGGGGGCGGTCGAGGTGGCGGTGGATGTGGGGGGGGCGGCGGCTCACCCTTTGGCGGCGGCGGTGGTGGCTCACCCTTCGGTGGCGGCGGACGAGGTGGCGGCGGCGGATTCCGGCCCTAACGAAACCCGCGTGGAATCGCGTCCTTCC
The DNA here is from genome assembly GCA_964444865.1 of uncultured Pirellulaceae bacterium. GTDB lineage: Bacteria > Planctomycetota > Planctomycetia > Pirellulales > Pirellulaceae > SXOA01. The sequence continues at coordinate 7,114 of CAYUJE010000152.1, forward strand.
CCTTCCTTCCTAAGCAAACTAAAATCGCGGCCAAACACCTCACCAGGAAGCCGCGATGCACGCACCCGCCAGCAAGTCCAAGTCCCGCTCGTTTGATTGCCTGATTATCGGCGGCGGGCATAACGGCCTCGTCGCTGCGGCCTATCTCGCGCGAGCCGGCAAAAGCGTCTGCGTCCTGGAGCGGCGCAGCGTCCTCGGCGGCTGCTCGACGACTGAAGAGCTCTGGCCCGGCTTCAAAATCAGCACGGCGTCCTACGTCATCAGTCTTTTCCGACCCGAAATCATTCGCGAACTGCGTCTGAAGAGTTACGGCCTGAACATCTTGCCGCGGAACCCGAGCAGCTTCACGCCCCTCCTCGACGGCCGCTCGCTCCTCATGGGCCCCGACGAACGGGCCACTTGCCGCGAAATCGCCAAGTTCAGCCAGAGGGACGCCGAAGCCTACCCCGAATACAACCGCCTGCTGGAGCGCGTGGCTGCCGCCCTGGAACCAATCTTCAGCAGCACCGCTCCCGACCCGCTGCCACTGCCGAGTGAATGGCGCAGCATCGGCATCGGCAAAAAACTCCGCGACGGCGGCAAGCTCCTGGGACTCTACCAGGCGATGTCCTCGCTCGGTGCCGACCTCCCTGATGCCGTCGAAATCCTCACCGCAGCCGCCCGGCCCATTCTGGAACGCTGGTTTGAAGCCGAAGTCTTGCGGGCCACGCTCGCCACCGACGGCATCATCGGTGCATTCGCCTCGCCGTCCTATCCCGGCACCGCTTACGTCCTGCTCCATCACGTCATGGGCGAAGCCGGCGGAGCCCGCGGCGTTTGGGGTTACGTGCAAGGCGGCATGGGTGGCCTGGCGAACGCTCTGGAAGGGGCCTGCCACGATCTCAACGTCGATATCCGCCGCGAGTCCCCCATCAAACGGATCCTGGTCAAGAACGGCCGCGCCGCCGGCGTCGTGCTGGAAGACGACAGCATCCTGGAAGCCCCCATCGTCGCTTCCAGCGTCGATGCCCATCTCACCTTCGAGCGGTTCCTCGCCCCAGAAGAACTGCCAGCCGAGTTCCGCAGCGCGGTCGCGAAAATCGACTACGCCTCGGCCTCCGCCAAGATCAACGTCGCTCTTGCCGAGTTGCCGAACTTCACCTGCGCCCCAGGAGCGGCCAATGTCGTTCAGCCGCACCACCGCGGCACCATCCATCTCTGCCCCACGCTCGACTACATCGAAAAAGCCTTCGACGACGCCAAGTACGGCTGGCCAAGCACGGAGCCCGTGCTGGAAATCACGCTCCCCAGCAGCGTGGACAATACGCTCGCCCCGCCGGGGCAGCATGTGATGAACATTTTCGTGCAATACGCCCCCTACAAGCTGGCCGGCGGCAAAAGCTGGGACGACATCAAGGAAGATTTCGCCGACCGCTGCATCCAGCTCGTCAGCCGCTATGCCCCGAACGTCCCCGGCGCGGTTTTGCATCGCCAAATCCTCAGTCCGCTCGACCTGGAGCGGACCTTCGGCCTGACCGGCGGCAATATCATGCAGGGAGCCATGCCCCTCAACCAGCTCTTCTCCTTCCGCCCCGTCGCCGGCTGGGCCGACCATCGCACCCCCATCCGCGGCCTCTACCTCTGCGGAGCCGCCAGCCACCCCGGCGGCGGCGTGCTGGGAGCCTGCGGCCGCAACGCGGCGGAGGAGATTTTGCGCGATGGGTAAGTTTCGACACTAGCCCGACGCGCAAGCGAGGGTATTGGACTTTGCACCGGCGCAATACGCATTTCCCTCGCTTGCGCGTCGGGCTAGTATTGGATCATCCCCAAGACCTATTCTTATGCCATCCTCCACCCTCTTCCGCGGCACACTCCTCCTTCCTGACGGCGAACTCGCCGGAGGCGAGGTCCGCGTCGAACATGGCCGCATCACCGCCGTCGGCCCGGCATCTTCTGCAACAACCGACACCACCATCATCGACGCCGCAGACGGCTACATCGCCCCCGGCTTTGTCGATCTCCACATCCACGGCGGCGACGGCGGGGACTTCATGGACGGCACGGACGATGCCTTCACGAAGGCCATCACGTCGCACGCCCGCCACGGCACGACCAGCATGGCGATCACCACCACGGTCGGCACGCACGAGCGGATCATGACCGTGCTGGAAACGACTCGCCGCTTCCGCACCATGAAAAACGCCCCCGGTGCTCGCGTCCTCGGGGCCCACTTCTACGGTCCCTACTTCCGCTACGAAGCCCGCGGTGCCCATCCCGGAGCTGCCATCCGCGCCCCAATCAAAGAGGAATACGACCAGTATCTCGAGTACGCCGATTCGCTCGTCACCTGCACGGTCGCCCCCGAGCTCCCCGGCGCGCAAGACTTCGTCGAAGCCTGCACCGCCAAGGGGGTCCGCACCAACGTCGGCCATTCCTGGGCCACGTTCGAGCAAACGGCGGCCGCGGTGAAGTGGGGAGTGCGGCATGTGGACCATCTGTTCTGCGCCATGTCCGACAAGACGCGGCTGCGGCAGTTTCAGATGTATCCGATGCAGGGGGGCGTCCTGGAAGCGACCCTCTTCTTCGACGAGCTGACCACCGAGGTCATCGCCGACGGCAAGCACCTCTCGCCGGACCTCCTGCAGCTCGCGTACAAAATCAAAGGCTCCGACCGCCTGGCCCTCGTCACCGATTGCAGCCGGGCCCTGGACATGCCGGACGGCCCCTACATGATCGGCCCGCTCGACGGCGGCGAGCCAATCATCAAGCGGGACGGCGTCGGCATGATGCCCGACGGCGAAGCCCTCGGCAGCAGCGTGGAAGGGATGGATCACATGATCCGCACCTTCCTCACCGCCACCAGCCGCCCCCTGCACGAAGTCATCAAAATGGCCTCCCTCACTCCCGCCCGCATCGCCGGCTGGGAAAAAGAAATCGGCAGCCTTGCCCCCGGAAAACTGGCCGACATTGTCGTCCTGAACAAGGATTTGCAGGTGCGGCGGGTGTTTAAGGATGGGGTGGAGCTTTCCCTAATTTCCTTGAAAAACGCGGGGGAGTCTCTATTCCGTCTTGATAAATAACCGCTCCCAGTCTTTATCCAAAATCAATGTTTTGTGCCAATCATCCTTGGCTTCACGGGCGTTGCGACCGTTCTCGTCGGGAATATAGATCCAAGTTGTCGGTTCGGAAAAGTTCTTGTCGCGGAGGAATTTCTGCAGCTTTTCAAGCTGCGCCGGAGCCGCCTTCCAAGCAGCAAGTTCCTCTGAACTCAGCTTATGGAGGACTAAATCGTGGCATTCACCACTTTGGCGGTGGGTACCGTTGTTTGAAGTTTGGCACCTGCGAGACCAGATAAATCGATCGACTGATCCAAACGGTTCCGCGTCCACATAAGCTTCTGAATCGCCGTTCGAAAAAAACACCTCGTAAGCGATCTGTCTTGGACCGGGAACCCGCAGACCATTTCGAAAGTTCCACTGAGATACGGTAATTTTAGGCACTTCTCGATACGGGGCCGGAAAATACTTTGCTAGCCGCACGAATCCCAGGCCCAGGATGACGAACAGGACACAAGCTGTTCGGAGTGAGAATTGAAAATATTTGTTCATGTGCCACCGCGATAGTCTCTTGGTGATTTTCCACTAGGAAGTCGCTACGAGTTCGCCCACGCGATCACATGGAAGCGGTTGAGTTCCCAAGAGAACTGCGTTTGAAACTGCGCTGCACTATGGACCAATACGTCGTCCCACCAAGCGCTGAGGCCGTAGACCTGCGAGACGAGGATGACCCGCCGCATGACCTGCGAGCCGACCGTGACGGCGTCCGTTCCCGACAACCCCATTGGTTCCTCCTTAGTACCAGTTCCCGATTGGAGAAGCGGTGACCATCGTTCATCCCGCAGCGCCAAGCCTGATGGCCTGACAACGGAAGCTTCACGGAAAATCGCGGCGGTTGCTCTCAGCTCAGAGGTCGAGTCAATTGGATGAGTTGCCATAAACTGGCTAAACGCGCTCGCCACACCGAAGGCCGTTGCAACCTTTGGATCCGTCGACAGTGCCCATCCGGCTGAAGTAACAATGGATGCGTTGGTCCATTCGGAAATATCGGTTGACGATTCCGCCGTCGTAGTCACCGTCGCGGTTGCACCCGCGAACATGTCCAAATTGACCTGTCCAGTCTGTTTGGTCAAATCCATGACCTTTTCAGTTCCCAATGACGCCACGGTCTTGCCGCCGTAAGAGACGTAGAAGAACCCACCCCACTGCATTCCGAGTAGGGAGGCCTCAACTCCATGCCCGGACTTTCCGCTCGTCGTCCAGTCGGTATCTTCGAGCTTGGCTGTCGCGGTCAAGGTATTAGACCCACGAGACGACGTTAGCCAAGAGGAATTGTCGAAGTAACCCGATGTCGCTGAGGCGAAGGACTTTTCCTCGGGAACGGCAAGTTCCTCCCAGTTGTGCTTCCGAACAAATGTTCGTTTCTGACCGAAGTCGCGAATGTTGGTGTCAAACGTCCGTATTTCTTCGTCGTTCGGCTTGCCGAGGTCGATAGCGGGAACGCGATTATCCGCGAACATGCTCACGCCTCCTCCCATACCGGCAAAGGGCGTGTGCAATGTAATTGCCGCACGTCCTGGAAGCGAGATGGCAACATCGAGGCCGAAATACGCATTGCTGGTGTGATCCCGATGTTCGGAAACGATCGCGTTCGTGTACACCCACGCAGGAACGTACAACGTGTAGGTCGAGGTCGTCCCATTGCCATTTGTGGACGAAGCGTCATCTGCGGCGAATCGGTCGGACGTTGAATACATCGCCAACCCATTGTCCGCGTCGGTACCACCTAGATGTTCGTTGAGGTGCGCGGTAACGTCATCAATAGTAGCGGCGGGGGCTCCGTTCACTTTGAAAGTTACCGGTGTTGTGTAAGTCGCTTGTGCAAACAAGTACTCGGGAACCTGAAGCACGTCTGCGCTCAAAACATCGAAACGCACTCGGTCTAAAAGAGCTACGTTCAAATGGTTGAACCGTAGCTCAATAGGAACTGCTGCTCCGTCCTTGAGCCCTTCAACAAAATAGCTCCGAGAGAGGACGGGATCACCGGATCTGACCGCGCTGTCCTTTTTGGCCGAGGTCCATACAGTAATAGTACTCTCGTCAAAGTAAAACTGAGGGACAGGTACGTTGTAGAGCGAATTGTGGCCGGACCAGTGATAATACTCGAACGCCGAGTCGGCAAACGTGTTGATGACTTCGATTTCCTTGAGATCAGGGTCGGACGAGTTAAGTGGGAGTTGTCTATTGGGAAGGTCTTTGTCGATTAACCCAGGCTTGCCATTACTATTGTTGTTCACCGCAAGTAATCCGCCGGGATTTTCCTCCAACAACTCTGGGTCTCCAATTCCGGTCGGTTCTGAGGCAGGACCTAGGTCGATATCCATCATCGCAACCTCGATAAAGCAGTAGTCTCGCATATTCGGAGCTTGGCTGCCAACTGAAAGGGCGACTGAAAATGCGGTAGTCCCGGGCGCGATGCCTTTTACCCAAAAGCTTGTCGGGTAACTACTTCGCGGATCGAAGGTGTAGCCCGAAGGAATCGGGCTGGCGCCACTTGCCGAGCCAAATACCGATATCACCGAGTCGTCGTATTCAATTTTCCCTAGAATCGAGGATGATGAATTTGTGAAAAAGACATTGCTCAATCCCAGGATCTCTAATTTCACCTCGCGCAAGGGTTGATTGTTGAGGGGATCCGTCTGCATGATGACCGTCTTGAAAGTGTCCTCCACGGCATCGTCCGAATTGGCAGGAGGCGGTTGCCCGGTGGTCTGTTCTATGGTTCCATTGTTGTTCGAGTCTGTGGTTACGTTGACGACAACATCAACGATAGTGCCAACGCCAGACGAAAGTAGAGTGTTAGAATGCGCTCGAAAGACACGGATGTAAAATGTTTCGTTCCCTTCCTCTTGATCATCCGACTTGATTGGCACAGTTACCGATGCAGTTGGTGAGGCAGCGGAGAGGGAAAGCCGCTCAACCGTTCGGATGTAGTCTTCGTCTTCCTTTGCAGTAATATCGCTTGCAATCGCTTCAAACGAGTAGCTGGAAGAGGAGGGCGAATCGGGCGGCGAGAGCGTCACCTGGAATATTGCGCTCGGAGAGATTTCCGAAACGGTCACGCTGTTGACGCTGACGGATAGCCCCTTGTAAATGTTCAGCATCGCATAGCCATCCGCGGTCGCCCCGTGTGAATCCTGAATTCGGTAGGTGAACATATCGGGACCGATGTAACCCGATGTGGCGACGTAGACGAACGATCCGTTTGCGGCGACTTGCACCGACCCGTGTATCGGCTGCGTATTGGAAATCAGCGTAATTGCGTCGCCGTCGGGATCGGAATCATTGGCGAGTAAACCTGCGGCGGCGCTTACCGAGCGTCTGACGTCCCAAGTAGTCTCATTAAAAAAGACATCGTACGAATCAGCGGCCGCCAAGGGGGGCTGGTTCGTAGTGCCGCCGGTTCCTCCGGTGCCACCACCCGTGCCCCCTGTTCCTCCAGTTCCTCCGGTTCCTCCAGTTCCTCCGGTTCCTCCAGTTCCTCCGGTACCGCCAGTTCCTCCGGTACCGCCAGTTCCTCCGGTGCTGCCAGTTCCTCCGGTGCTGCCAGTTCCGGTTCCTCCCGTACCACCAGTACTGCCAGTTCCTCCACCACCGGTCGGCGGAACGACGTCGTCAATAGTGACGGTTGCCGTGTTGTTGTAAATATCCGTCGTCGCGCCGGTCGCGCTTCCAAGGTGGATCGCAAATGTTTCGTCACCTTCATTGAACACAGCGTCCGTGAAGGTTGCGATTGCCACACCGGTTTCGATCGCGCCGGGAGGTATCACTGCCACTCCCGAATCTCCATCGTAATCTTCATCCTCGGTTGCCGTTCCCGGAACCGTGCTCCACGAAACATAAACCGGTGTCGTTGCAGGTTCACTGATTTGCAAATAGTAGAACGCAGTACCACCTTCTGGAACATGGTCCGAAACCAAATAGACTCCGACTGTGCCGGTGAGCAGCGCGCGATCCTCCAATGTCTCCACATTTGGTACAAAGTTGTGGGGAGGTGACTCCTTGTTAATCCTGGCAAGGGGGGGGGGCATAGCTAAAGCCCAAGAGACGGAGCGTTCGTTCCCAGAATCGAAGCGACTTTTTCATGGCGCAACCTACAGACCCTTTCGTTGGGGCGACAAATCGCGAGGGACTTAACCAGCTCTTATGGGGAGAACTCCCCATTAGCGAAACGGCGTGGATTCTAATTCGTGTAAAAACAAAGTCAATATAGCGCCACAAGATAGTCGGGAAGATGGCTGCGGGCGATTTGAGGGTGTCGGCAGGCGCGGCATTGGCTTGAACGTCTCGTTAAGGCTGGCAACTCAAGATGCCAACACCCCGGCGTCAGGGACGTCACTGATCACCCCGATTCGACACGTCGCAAGGTAACCCGCTCGCATCAGCCACATGTCCGCTTTCGATTTTCTGGACCGCAGTCGCGAGATCGCCGCATAGTCGTCGTCGTCCAGTTCGAATTCACCCGAATCAACGTCGATGGCGACAAACTTGCCGTGATCCTCGGGCCTCAGAGACGGTTGAACCTGGCGACTATAGGTGTCGTCCCCGAGTTTGTTGAGTTCGTCGAGAGTACGTTTGGTGGCGGGCATAAGGACTCCTCTCTCTCAAGATGGCACCCTCTTATTATACCCTGTTTTCTTCGGGCCTCATTTCGACGACCTGGGATTCCCGTCTTTATGCCAGCTGGAGACTCCCCCCCAACTATTTTCCAAATTCTGGCCGGAGGGGCTTGACCATGACAAGTGAACATGCGTATCCTTTTGGGATTAAGGACAGATCCAGGCCCGCGAATGCTCCGTCACCAGCGGGCTTGCCCCGCTGGAACGATGTTTGAAAACCAGAAGGTGCAGACAAATCACTCTCCCTCTGCCGGCCACCGAAGGTGGCCGGCAGAGGGAGAGTGTGGGGAGGGCTTTCCATATCTGGTTTCCAAACGTGGCTTCCGCTGGGGCAAGCCCAACGGCGAGCTGTGTAGAATCTGCTGAGTCGAGCAGGGGGGTGTTGGCAAACCAGGGGGGTTTACCAACAGACTTTGCCTGACGGGGTGGGGGGGGTGTGTTGGTTTACCCTGGGGGTTTAACAACACTAGTTTGCTCGTGAGGACTTAGGAAAGGTTCGCCAATGTCAACTTCGCTTGCTCCACTTGTTCCCAATCTCCGGGCTCAGTTTCCCGCGCTCGCGCGAAAGGAGGGAAATCAGCCGGCGGTGTATCTCGACGGCCCCGCTGGGACGCAGGTGCCGCAGGGGGTCATTGATGCGATGTCGCATTATTTGAGTCATTGTAGCGCCAATCACGGCGGCCTGTTTCCGTCGGGGCGGGAGAGTGATGCCCTGCTGGATGAAGTCCACCGGGGCCTGGCGGA
>CAYUJE010000153.1:0-15500 GCA_964444865.1 uncultured Pirellulaceae bacterium
TCGCCCCCTTTCAGAACTGCCTCTCGGGTATCCAGCCGCAGCCCCCCTTCCTGCGTTTGGGGTCCGTGGCAGGAGAGACAATTGGCCGCCAGCAAAGGCCGAACCTGCTTTTCAAAGAAGTCGAGTTGCTCGGGGCTGAATCCCTTCGCCGGGTCCGCACCCTGAGCCAGTCCCGCCGCCAGGAGGGAGGCAAGAGCCAGCACCGGTATGGCGATTTGTGATCTCATAGCTAGATTCTACTCTGGCGGGTCCATTCAATCAGGTAGGAAATAGGGCGATTGTCACAACCCGAACCGGCAATTCTAGAAAGTTCCAACAAGAATGGGGCATCATCGCCTGCGTGCCTTATTGACATACTGCCCTCGGAAATGCATCGTCTAGTTTGGGTTACAAAACGCCGTCGGCGACTCATTGAGGAGAGCAGAGCTTTGAGCAGCACATTAACGGAACTGATGGATGCCAAGAATGTCATGCGGCGGGCGGCTTACGATGCCCGGAAGGCTCAGGCCGACAAGGAAAGGGTCAGCGAGGCGGCGGTCGCCACTCTGATGCAGTTGCCCGAATACCAACAGGCGCACACCGTCCTGTGGTATCTCGACTGCCGGTCGGAATTGCGGACCGGGCAGGCTCTGCCCGAGGCACTAGCGAGCGACAAGCGAATTGTGGTCCCCTATTGCACCGTGGATGAACACGGGGCGAATAAGCTCGGCCTCTGGTGGCTGCAAAGCATGGACGAATTGGTGGTCGGCAAATGGAAAATCATGGAACCGCCGCGGGAACGGTGGGGAGAAGCCGGCAAAGAAATTCCGCCCGATGAGCTCGATCTGGTCATTGTGCCGGGAGTCGGCTTCAGCCGCACCGGCGGGCGGATGGGAAACGGCCAGGGGTATTACGACCGCCTACTGGAGCGGGTGCGGATGAATTGCCCGCTGATTGGGTTGTGCTATGAATGTCAGTTGTTCGACGACCTCATCGTGGGTCCGCATGACGTCTTCATGGACAAAGTCGTGACGGAACTGGCCGTTTATGAAGGCCAGGGCCGAGCTTAGTCGCTTTTGGAAAGGCCGACGGCATTTCACTCTCCCACTCAGGTTTTGCTTCATGTCCGCCGTCATCGATGACACCTACGCCGAGGCCTTTCGCAGTATCTACGTTGAGTTTCTGATTACCGCTTGTAACCAGCGCTGGGTGGAGCATGCGGTCAACGCCGTCACCGGGAACGGTTCGAGCACGATTCTGTGCGACTGCGAAGCAGGGCTCGATCGCTACGTCGGGCCGGGCAATGATGAATCGTTTGCCACGCCGGATGGTCGGCCGGGGGCAATCATTCAGTTGCACGTCCCCCGCTTCCGCAAGGACCGGGTAGAGGCGCTGCAGCGGGCGGCACTGGTCCGCATCAGCCAGAATGTCCTCACCTGCCCGACAACCGCGTGTTTCAATTTGATCGATTCCGATCCGTATTATCGGATGGGGCGCAAGATTGCTTTTTTCGGCGATGGGTTCCAAAAGCGGATCGAGCGCTTTGGCCGCAAGATGTGGTGGATTCCGACGCTCGGAGGGGAGTTTATTCTGGATCGGCGGCTGGGGTTTGCCGACGGCCTGATGGGGGGCAATCTGTGGTACCTGGGGGAAAGCGTGGAAGCGGCCCTGGCTGCCGCGGAAGCCGGAGTGGAAGCGGTGAAGCAATGCCCCGGCGTCATCATGCCGTTTCCAGGGGGCGTTGCCGGCAGCGGGTCCAAAGCGGGGAGCAAGTATTCCTTCACGGTCGCAAGCACCTACGAAAAGTTCTGCCCGCAGCTCATCGACAATCCGGAGGCAAAATCAGAACTCCCCGCCAACGTCGGTTCCATCATGGAGATCATCATCAACGGCCGCGATCTCGAATCCATCTTCCGCGCCACGCAAGCCGCCATCGCCGCCTCGAAAAACACCCCTGGCCTGCTGAAAATCTCCGCCGGCAACTACGGCGGCCGATTGGGCAAGAGTTTTGTCTATCTACACCCGGACAAGCAGCCCTCCACAGCAGCGACCTGACACGCTTCGCGGAAGCGGTCGTGGAGAGCCCTGTTTCTGCTCCCGTGGGTGCGGGGAGGCGATTTTTGTTTCCAAAGTCTCTTGCCATTCTGCAGCCGATGCTATGTCGGCCACGCGGAATTTGCAGAATTTTTGTGTTTTTTTCAGACTGGCCGTCAGGATAATGCATTTGCAGGCGTTGATTTCCTAGCAGGGGGAAAAACCCCTTTTGAGTACAAGGGACGACAATGCTTTCAGAAAGCCTTGTTTTGCAAATGCTGATGAAGTGGCGGACTAGAGTCTCCGCCGCGGCATGGGTTGTCGTGCAAGAAACGCATGCCGCAGAAGATATTTTTCAGAACGTCGCCATTAAGGCCATGACCCGGAATGTCCATTTTGAGACGGAAGGCGCCTTGCTTTCCTGGGCTTTCATCACGGCTCGACGAGAGGGAATTGACTGGTTAAGGCGGCATCGACGAGAGTCGAATTGCCTCGACGTGGAGGTACTTGAACTACTGGAACATGACTGGAAAAGCAAGCAATTGCAGCCTCCTGGCGAGAGAATTGAGGCTCTGCAGGAATGTCTGGAATCGGCACCGGACGACGCCAGGCGGCTGGTAAAGCTGCGATATTTCGATGGTAGACGTTGCGATGAAGTCGCGGAGCAAATGGGGCTGGCGCGCGACGCGATCTACAAACGCTTGTCGCGGCTGCACGAGAGCCTCAAGCAATGTGTTGACGAAAGAATGAAAACTGCAGAACGTTCTGGAGGTCTGGTGACATGAGTCTCGATGAATCCCAACGCGAACTCATCTTGAGTTTTATGGACAGACAGCTTCCCGCGGAGCAAGTGCCGCAAGTCGAGCAGTTGCTACGCACCAACCCGGCAGCCAGAGAGTTCCTTCGGGAAGTGGCCGAACAAGCCGTCATGATTGCGGATTAAGAGCGTGCCAACCAAAGTCGGCATGAAGAGTTGCTGGCGGTCGCCACGCCTGGCCGCGTGGTTCTCCGCGAGAGCGCGAGGCCGTTTACCATTCGCCTGGCGACGTTACGCGCCTGGCAAATGGCCTTAGCCGTGCTCCTCATGGCGGTATTAGCGGTAAGTGCATATGCCTACGTCGCCGCTAAAAAGTCCAGCATCGCCAGAGTTTACAAGGTGACGGGGTCCAATCTTTTTTTTGGCTCGACAGGTCACGCGGAGAGCAACTTGAGCGAGGGAATGTCCCTGGTCGCTGGGGACTCGCTCGAATCGCGCTCGTGCGATGCCTGGATTACCCTGAAATTGGAGGACCAGGCGATGCTAACCATCGCGGGGCACTCGTCGATTCGCGTCTTGTACTCGGAATCGAATGAGCAGCGATTCGAACTGCTGCAAGGCAGTTTGTGGTTCAGTCCAGGTGAGCATCGATCCGGCAAGAAACTGTTTATTCAAACGCCAACGGCGATGCTGGAGGCCCGGGACACGCTATTCAATGTTCAAACATCCGCTGCGGACACGATCGTGCGAGTTCACGAAGGTTCCGCGCAAGTTACCCAGCGACTCAACGGAAAGTCGGTCGAAGTGCGGACCATGCACCAGGCCACCGTCTCGCTCAATGGTAAGGCTGCCATGGTGGTAACCCCTCAACTCAAACCGACTGAATCGTGGTCAAGCCGCTTTACGCAAAGTCCTGAAGCGAGCCTGGGACAGTGGCTGCCTCCGACGGAAACCATTCCAGCGCGATTGCGAGCAGTTCCGCTGCTGTGGCCGATCCAGGGTCGCGATCCACTATTACTGCACGTTGTCGGAACAGCTGCTTGGAAGAGCAGCGACCGTCCGGTGCTGTTGCGGTCAGATGCCCATTTGCGGTTTCGGGGACGAACGGAACGCCGCCAGATGGTGCGGTTCGGTTTCAGCACACAGAAGATGCGAGGTGTGTTTGCAGGAAAATTTGAAGTGGACATCCCGCCGGAGCGTCTCGGCCCGGCCGGCGAGACCTGGGAAGTTGATCTGCCGCTGAAGAGCTTTCGACTGCTGCATCCCCAGATGGCATCGTCACCGGACGGGCTGGAACTCACCGACGTCTATGCACTAACCATTGTGGAAGACGCTGGGCTGGAGATCTATTCCATGGAACTTGCACCCCAAAAGTAGATTTGCAAACACTGCTGGTCGCAGCCCAACCACTGGCGAGACTCGATACTTGGAGATTCACGATGGAAAGTATGACCGACACTCAAACAAAAAGCACGGCAATCGTCCTTTGGGCCAAGCGCCTGGCGGTGTTGTGCGCGCTTGTTGCCGGGTTCACCGGAATCGGGTTCATTTCCAATCGCTACTTGAAAGCCTCCCATGCGGTCGAGTACTTGACGCACACCATTACCCGGGGAGAACTGGCTGTAACCGTCACAGAGAATGGAGCGGTGGAGAGTTCGAATAACAAAGAGATTAAGTGCCTGGTCAAAGGAGGCAGTACCGTCCTGTGGGTGATTGAGACGGGGACCATGGTCAAGCCGGGGGACGTTTTGGTTCGCCTGGATCAATCGCAAATCGAGGACAAGATCCTGCAGCAGCGAATCGTTTACGAGACCGCACTGGCCAATAAACTTTCGGCAGAAAGCGACGTTGCCGTCGCCAAGATCAGCATCACCGAGTATCTGGAGGGGACCTACCCCGAAGATCGCGGCAAGGTGGAGCAGGAAATCTTCGATGCGGAACAAGCCCTCCGGCAAGCTCAATTGACCTACGAATCGTCGATGCGTCTGGCAGCAAAGGGCATCCTGACGGATTTGCAGTTGGAGGGGACGTGGTTTTCCGTGAATCAGGCGAAACAAACATTGGATTTGAAGAAAACCAGGCTAAAGTCCCTGGAAAAGTACAACAAAGACAAAATGCTGCAGGAATTGCGCAGCACTCTCAAGGCGGCGGAAGCCAAACTTGCCTCGTACGACGCATCTTTAGAACTCGAAGAGGCAAGGCTCAACCGCGAGAAACTGCAGTTGGAAAACTGTGTGATCAAATCAGACACCGCGGGGATGGTCATTTTTCCCTCGATGGCGGCTTGGAAGGACAGTCCTGATATTGCGGAGGGGGCGACTGTTCGTGAGCAGCAGACGCTGCTGATGATTCCTGACATCAGCCAGATGCAAGTTAAAGTGGGCATCCACGAATCCAAAGTAGATCGACTTAAGGTGGGTATGTCCGCCCAGATCCATCTCCAGGATTTGACCCTACCGGGAAACGTGAGTGAAATTGCCGAAGTCACCCGGCCGGCCGGGTGGTGGACTGGCAACCTCGTCAAGTATGACACCAAACTCAAACTAGCCCCTCATCCAGGTCTGAAGCCAGGCATGAGCGCCATTGTCGACATCGTTCTGGCGAAGCACGAAAACGTGCTAACGATTCCCGTCGCGGCGATTGTCGAAAGTGGAGACGGCTACCATTGCTGGGTTCAAATTGGAAAGGAAGTCAAGAAGCGGGTCATTCGGCTGAGAGATACGAATGATGAGTTTGCCGTCGTAAATGACGGACTTACCGAAGGTGAGCAGGTCTGCCTGAATCCGCTTGCATTTGTCGAAGAGGCGCAATCTCTAGCCGCTGAGCATTCGAAGCAGGAGGATTCGGAGCGGCAGAAACCAGGCGACCTTGAACTCAAGAAGGCGACAAATGAGTTGATCACTTCGCAATCTGCGCTAGAGCCTGCGGCCACCACGCCGGTCGCTACGAAAGAGCCAAGCCGCTGATGAATCGATCGTTCGTACAGACGGTGCAATTGGGGCTTAAGAGCCTTTTCTTGCAGAAGATGCGTTCGGCTCTGGCGGCATTGGGCATCTTTATTGGAACCGCGACGGTGATTTGGCTGGTAGCCATGGGAGAAGGTGTGAGCTATCAAGCCCAGCAACAAATTCTGGAGCTGGGAGCAACCAACATCATCGTTCGGAATATCGAACCCAACTCCACCAGTGGAGAGAAAAATCGGGTCAAGAGCTTCGGACTCACGAGGGCGGACTACCGGCGCATTCTCTCAAACGTCCCCACCATCACGCGGGCGGTGCCGATCCGGGAATTACGGCGGGAATTCGCCGCGAAAGGCCGAAAGGTCAACGCCAATCTCGTAGGTTGTGTGGAGGGGTACTTGGACTTGAACCGGCTGGAAATGGCTCGCGGGCGCTGGATAAGGCCGAGCGATGATCGCGAGAACGTGATTGTGCTGGGCGATGCCACCGCGAAGCGACTTTTTCCCTTTGAAAATCCCATCGGCGAAAAGGTGCGAGTGGAGAGCGATGTCTACACGGTGATCGGCCAGACCAAGCCGCGCAATGCGTCTGCCGCCATTGGCGGCAGTCTGGAGGCTCGAGACTACAGTTTTGATGCTTACATCCCGCTGGAAACCTTTCGTTATCGTGTGGGTGACCAGATCATGATCCGCACCGGTGAAGGAATGAACTTTAAAGGCGAAATCGTCGAGCTTACTCAGATTACGTTGACCGTGGGAGATATTTCGCAAGTGGATGAATCGGTGGCGATTATCCAGCGGCTGCTGAAGAGATACCACGATCAGGAAGATTACGCCGTGGTCGTGCCCAAGGAACTGCTCCGTCAGGCGGAACGAACCCGTGCCATGTTTAATGGCATGTTGGTGGTCATCGCGGGAATCTCGCTCCTCGTGGGAGGCATTGGCATCATGAATATCATGCTGGCAACCGTCACCGAGCGGACCCGCGAAATCGGCATTCGCCGGGCTCTAGGGGCCCGGCGAATCGACATTACCCAGCAGTTTCTCGTGGAGACGATCGTGCTAACCGGCAGTGGAGGGCTGCTGGGCGTTTTCTGCGGCTTGCTCTGCAGCCCGCTCTTTCATGCCGCTCGAACAACCATTACCTACCTGTCACCCGACCTGCTTCCTCCCACAATCCAAACTTTAGAGCCACGAGTTGCACTCTGGTCGGTGCTCTTATCGCTCTTCATTTCTTTGGGGGTTGGCATCCTATTCGGACTTTACCCGGCTCGCCGCGCCGCCAATATGGATCCGATCGAAGCCCTGCGGCATGAGTAATTGCCAAATTGTTCTGGTGGAAGCGTCAGATTAATTGAAGCCCAGTCGTTGAAAGAACAGGCCATCAGCAAAGCCGCAATCATCCTTTCAAAGCAAGCGTCAAAACCAATCGCGGAAGGCACGGTGACACAAAATGCCCCAAGGTCAATCGGTACGAGTTTACTTACTTCTCTGTGTCCTGGCTCTATTTGTGCGCGAGCTGACAGCGGGAGACAATTGGCCGCGGTTCCGAGGAGAGGATGCGAGAGGCGTTGCCAACGATAACCGAGGACTCCCCTCGAAGTGGACCAAGACAGAAAATGTTAAGTGGGTCGCAAATGTCCCTGGCTGGGGATGGTCCTCTCCGGTTGTTTGGCAGAACAAGGTCTTTCTGACGACCGTGGTGAGCGACGAAAAGAATACCCAGCCGAGCAAAGGTCTCTATCTTGGTGAAGGAGTGCGCGACCCGGCGAAGGGGATCCACCATTGGATGGTTTACTGTTTTGATCTGGAGACTGGCCAGGAACTATGGAAACAGGAATCGCACGCAGGGCGACCCAGGGTTCCCCGCCACCCCAAAAGCACCTATGCCGCGGAAACACCCGTAACCGACGGCAAACGGCTCTTCGTCCTGTTTGGTGACCTAGGACTGTTTTGCTTCGACCTGAGCGGCCAGCCGCTCTGGTCGAAGATGATTGAACCGAAAAAGACCCTTTCCGATTTCGGCGCGGCGGCATCCCCTGTTGCGCATGAGGGGCAAGTCTTCGTCGTCTACGACAACCAAGAGCAGTCCTGGATAGCATCGTTTGACGCCAAGACTGGCGAGGAGCATTGGAAAACGCCGCGTGACGAAACACACTCCTGGGCGACGCCGCTGGTTTGGAAGAATGAAATCCGAACGGAGATTATCGTTCCCGGCAAGAAGCGAAATCGAAGTTACTCGCTGGACGGCAAGCTGCTCTGGGAATTCGACGGCAAGATGTCGAACCTGGTGATTCCCTCACCGTTCGCGGCTCATGGGCTGTGTTACATTGCTTCGGGTTATGTTGGAGATGCCCACAGACCGACCTTCGCAATCAAGCCTGGGGCCAGTGGCGACATCACGCCCCAAGGCGAATTTGGAGCAAGTGAGTTCATTGCGTGGTATCAAGGAACGTCCTCGGCCTACAACCCGTCTCAGACTGTCGTTGGCGAATATCTCTACACGCTCTACGATCGAGGCCTGCTCACTTGCCATCATGCGACGACGGGGAAAGAGGTTTATGGCAAGCAGCGTTTCGATCCCCCTGGCTCATTCACGGCGTCCCCCTTTGCCTACAATGGTTTTTTGTTCTGCCTCAGTGAGGACGGCCTGACTTATGTCGTCAAGGCTGGACCGACGTTTGAGATCGTCGCGACCAATCCACTTGAGGAGCTTTGCCTGGCTAGTCCGGCGATCGTGAGGGACAAATTGCTGATTCGGACAGCTTCCAAGCTCTATTGCCTGACCGAAGGCGCAAAGTTAATTCCCGAAAACGGGAAGAAAGGCTTGAAATGAAAGACGTCGTCAAAGTTCTCGCCCTCATCTCAATCTTTACAGGATGGGCCTGCTGCGGCTTTGCTCAGGAACGCGCGCCTCAAGCCTCCGCCACAGTCGGGCACCCCACGTTCATGAGCCCGCAGGCGTCGCCGATTGTTGTCAGCGGCGGGCGGGTCTTTGTCGCCAACACTCCAGCCGCCACGGTGGATGTGATCAACGCGGAAACTCGGCGGATTGAGGCAAGAGTCAACGTTGGCATCGATCCAGTGGGAATCGCGGTCCGGCCGGATGGCAAGGAAGTCTGGGTGGCCAACCACATTTCGGATTCGGTGAGCGTCATTGATGCCGTTGAAGGAAGTCCGACATTCCTGCAGATCATCGCCACGGTGCAGGATTTCGATCCCAAGACCAAGGCGACCCGTTTCGACGAACCCGTGGGGATTGCGTTCGCCAGCAATGACAAAGCCTATGTGGCCCTCTCTTCGGAAAACAAGATTGCCGTGATCAACGTCGCGACGCGCCAAGTCGAGAAAAGTCTGGACATCACGGCTCAGGATCCGCGAGCCATCGTGGTTCGCGGGGAGCGTCTATATGTCATTCCTTTTGAGTCGAACAACAAAACGCAGCTTTCCGGTGGCACCGGCAAACTGGATGGGGACCTGGTGACATTCAACGCCTACGAGCATTCCATCAAGGTCAACAATGTCTTGTCGCTTGGCCACGTCGTGGACATCATCAAGCATCCTAAAGTTCCTGATCGAGATTTGTACGTGTTCGATACCAGGACCGATACAATCGTGAAAACCGTGGATACTCTGGGAACGCTACTTTATGGCCTCGCGGTCGATTCCCAGGGGCGTGTCTTTATCGCGCAGACCGATGCTCGCAATGACGCCAACGGGCGCGCGGGGTCCAAGAAGCATGGCTTGGCGGAACTGGAAAATCGCGCTTTCTTGAATCGGATCACGAGCGTTCGCGTCAGCGGCGATTCTGCCGAAGCTCCCAAGTTCATCGACCTGGAACCGCTGCCGCCGAAGCATCCCAAAAAAGGAGAGGCGCTGGCCACTCCGTTTGCGATTCAAGTCAGCGATGACGATTCGACTTTGGTGGTTTCCGCGGCTGGGTCGGACAAGCTGTTTACCGTGGATGCGGCCAGCGGCGCGGTACTCGGACGTGCCGAGGTGGGAGCGGTGCCACAGGGGATTGCGTTGGAGTCTGCTGCGGGGGGCAGGCCTGCGCGGGCCTGGGTTCTCAATGCGGCTGCTGACACGGTCTCGCTCGTGGATGTCTCCGATGTGAAAATCCCCAAAGTCGTGACGACGATTGATCTGGAGGATCCGACGCATCCCGCGGTCAAGCGGGGGCGAATTGCCTTCACCACCGCGGCGGCCTCCACCACCGGGACTTATTCCTGCGCCAGCTGTCATCCCGATGGCCACACCGATCAACTGCTGTGGGTGCTAAAAACTCCCATCGTGACCGGCGGCAATCAAATCATGCCCCGCTCGACGATGCCTATTCGAGGTTTGCGAGATACGGAACCCTACCACTGGGATGGTGTTCCGGGGGATCCCTATGGCGGCATCAACTCCGCCAGCATTCACCAGAGTGTGCCCGCGAACAGCCGCGTCGAAGCTCCGGAAAGCAGCACGCGACATCTAATTGACGGCGGCCTGGCGGCCACCATGAGCCTGGTAGGGGATACCACGGTCAACGATGAAGGAAAGGCGGGCGCTTTGTCGGCGGCCCAGCGCAACGACATGGCCATGTTTCTACTTAGCGTTCCCTATCCGCCGGCCCAGCGGCGAGCCTATACCAATGAGTTGTCGAGCGAAGCGAAGCTGGGATTCAAGCTGTTTCACATCGACGGCGACCTGGACCCGAGCAAGCAAAAGCCAAATGTCTGTGGCGATTGTCATCGCATGCCGTTTTGGGTGAGCACGAACACGCCGGGAACCGGTATGGATGCGCCGACCTGGCGCGGAGCCTATGACCGCTTTCTGATCCTGCCTCAAGGGCGGCTGAACATTATTGACTTTGATTTTTACCAGCGGGTTGCCGAGCGGGGTATTCCGGAACGGAACGTGTGGCAGTTTTCTTGGGGTGGCCGCAAGCGATTTGACCCCATTTGGGAGATGGTTTTGGAAGGGAGCACCGGCTTCTCGGGAGCCTTTGCCCGGCAAGTCACGCTCAGTCAAAAGTCCACGGAAGTTCCGCTGACGGCCGAATTGCTGCAAGCGTTGGAACAGTCCGCCCGTGAAGGAGCTATCGTATTGCAAGGGGAAGGAGTGTTCCTGGAAAGCGGGAAAGCCAGACTCGTGGCGCTGCAATTCGACGCCAAGGTGAAAGACGGCACCTACGTGGAGCGAAGCGGAGACCATAAGTCTTTCACCCGCGTTGAACTGCTGTCGCTCGCTTCCGCTGGCCAATTCGTGGGCACTTTCACCGCGCGGCTGGGCAGCCAGGTGGATGTCGACCATCCTCAGCCGGCGATCTGGACGCTGGGACCAATCGAAAAGCAGCGGGGCCGCCAGCAGTTCCCAATCCTGCATCGCGGGAACCTGCGCATGAAAATCAGCGGCCGACATATCGCAAGCGGAGCATACCCGGTTGTCGACGGACGGCAGATCGAAGGTACCGTTCGTTGCGACAACGACACGGTCGGCGTGGAACTAGCAAAACTACCCGCCATCGGCATGCACTTCCTGCAAATTCAGAATCCGAATGGGCTGTGCAGCAACGATTTCATTTTTCACGTCACCGAAGACGCCAAAGCTGCCGAGGAGTTAAAACTCAGCATGGATCTCGCGCACATCGACATTCGCTCGGCGCTGTCGGCAGCGATCGCGGCCGGCAATATGGAGAAGACCAAGGAACTCCTCGCCAAGGGAACGCTAATCAATGCCAGAAAACCGGATGGTGGATCGACGCCGCTTAGTGACGCGGCTCTGCATGGGCATCTCGACATCGTGAAGCAATTGATCGAGAGAGGAGCCAAGGTCGAAGCAACCAACGAGGACGGCAACACACCACTCCATGTTGCGGCTTTCTTGTGCCGCGAAGATGTGGTGAAATTGCTTCTGGAAAAGGGGGCGTCGATCACTGCCAAGAACAAACGCGGAGAAAGCCCCCTCGACGTGGTTTCAGCCCCCTGGAGCCAACCCTTGGCGGATTTTTATGCGGCGCTCGATAGCTCGCAGGGTCTGCAACTGGATCTCCAGCGCATCGAGCGTGAGCGGCCGCAAATTGCCAAGCTGCTGCGCAAGGAATGAAGATTCCTCGATATCCGGTTCACGTCGCTCTGGATATTGAAAGACGATGGATTAGCGATAATCCTCTCGAATCGGATAGAAAACATCCAGCGCCTTGACTGGCCGGTTTCCGGCCACGGCGCTGTGGACGATGCCGCCGGGGATGCGCCACATCTCGCCGGGCGCGAGCGTCTTGGTTTCGCCCCCGATGGTGAAGGTGAGTTCTCCTTCCAGGAGCATGCCCATCTGCTCGTGCGGATGACTATGCGGCTGGACGATTGCGCCAGGCTCGAACTCGACAAGCGAGAGCATCATTTTTTCACCGGCCGTGGTGAAGATGTTGACGCCGGGGAAGATGGTGTGGCGGGAGCAGTCTTCGCGGGTGACGTAGTAGGGGGACATGGGCAGGCAGATTGCAGAAGGGAGATTGCAGAGTGGGGAATGCTGGTGGGAGTGGCTTAATGCGTTAGCTCTTCCCAGATTCGCAGCAGGCGATTGTACTTGGCGAGACGTTCGCTGCGGGCGATGGAGCCAATTTTGATATAATCTCCCCCCAATCCGACCGCTAAGTCCGCCAGAAAATCATCTTCCGTTTCGCCGCTGCGGGCGGAAATGATCGTGGCATAGCCGTACTTTTTGGCGGTCAAAACGGTGTCAAACGTTTCGCTGAGCGTGCCAATCTGATTCACCTTGATCAGCACGGCATTGGCGGCCTTTTGTTCAATGCCTTTTTCCAAGCGACGGGGATTGGTCGCAAACAGATCGTCCCCCACCAATTTAACCTTGCCGCCAAGTCTCTTTGTCAGGAGTTGCCATCCCTGCCAATCTTCTTCCGCCAGCCCATCCTCGATGCAATCAATGGGAAATTCCGTCACCCACTCCTCCAAGCGCTTCACCATTTCCGCACTGGTCAGTTGGCGACCTTGCTCTGCCTTCAGCACGTAAAAACCATTGCGATAGAAGTGGGTGGACGCCACGTCGAGTGCAAGAGTCACATCTTCGCCCGGTCGCAGACCGGCTTTCTCCACCGCCCGCACCACATATTCCACCGCCTGACGATTCGATGTCAGCCGCGGGCCATATCCCCCTTCATCACCGACTAGATAGCCTTCGAATCCGTCCTTGTTGAGCATTTCCCCCAGCCGCCGGTAGACCCTGACAATCCATTCCAGGGCGACAGGATAAGAGGATGCACCCTTGGGAATGATCAGGACGTCCTGAAAATCGAGGTTTCCGCCGGCATGTTTGCCCCCCGAGATCATGTTGGTCATCGGGACGGGGATTTGCGGTGCAAAGCGGTAGTTTCCTGCGTTCGCTCCCGCTCTTTCCAATAACGAATCATGAATGTGGCGAAACAGCGAAACTCGTTTGAAAATCGAAGCAGTGCGGGAAGCCGCCAGGGAAACGGCGAGGAGCGCATTGGCACCCAGATTTCGTTTGTTGCTGGAACTATCCAAGAAACGGAGCACGCCATCCGTATCCTGCTGGTCAACAACGCTTTTGCCGAAGAGTGCCGGACCAATCACTTGATTGACATTCTTGACGGCTTGCAGGACCCCCTGTCCGTCGTATCTGGCGGCGTCCCCGTCCCGCAACTCAAAAGCCTCCGCACCCCCCGTGCTGGCTCCGCTAGGAACGCTGGCTGTGCCGCTGGTTCCTTCCTCAATAGAAACCGTCGCCTCAATGGTGGGCTTACCGCGGCTGTCAAGGATTTCTCTGGCAAAAACATAGGATATTTTGGGCATATACGCAAAGAGGTGCAATCAAGGGAGTAACGCTGGTTGTCCGACATTCTCGTACTTGGAAATGCACCCACATTCCTCTTCGTTACGACAAAAAACACCCAAGTTATCCGCAATTGTATTATCCGATAACCTGTCCCACACAGGCAATATGCTGGCCCCGAATGACCCTCGCTCCCCATGCCTGGCCGACAATCACGCCGTTCACTCCTGCTTGTACGGGCCAGCCCGGTTCATCGATTCGGTCGAAATCGTGCAGGCGGCCAACGACGTCTCCCTTCTTCACCTGGATTCCGCAAGGGAGCACCTCTTCATAGTGCCCTGCAAAGGGGGCGGAGGTATAGCATTCGGCATCGACGATGGTTGCTATTTTTTGCGTGCCGTCGGCATGGGCACCAATCGGCTTGATTTCGCCTCGCAACTGGCCGTGGCGGATGGCAGCCGCCAGAATGCCTTGCCGGCCGAAAGTGACGCCTTTGCGAAGCACTGCCTCTCCCCAGCCGAGCTCCGTCCCCACGGTGATTTTCCCCAGCCGTTCGGCTTCGCTGGTAAGCAATCCAGGGGTCAGGTTCTGGTAGACCATCACCAACGGGACGCCGAACCAGCGGGCAGCTTCTTCCGTGGCCTTGGCCTGTTCCGGATCGGCAATGGGATGAAAGCTGGAGCAAAGATCAAAGCGAATCTGGTTTCCCCCGGAATGAAGGTCGAGCACCACATGAGCATGCGGCCAGATATGTCTGCGGACGAACTGTGCGATGCGATGGGTGATGCCGGCCAAGGATCGGTTTTCGCCGGCTCCCTCGACAAACGCGCGATTGAGATTGACGCGGTCGGCTCCGACACTGTCGCGCGTGCCGGTGCGAAAAGCTTCGGGATTGAGCACTGGGACCAGGATAATGCGCCCTTGAACATCCTCCAGCTTGATTTCGCTGAGCAAGTTTTTGATGGCAGTAGGACCTTCATACTCGTTGCCGTGAGTGGAACCAAAGGCGACGAGCCCTTTGCCGGGCTGCGCTTTAGGGCCGACAAAAACGGTGAGTGGAATCGTTTGCAAGCCCCACATGGTGTCGTGCTCCAAGCCCACCCAATAGTCGCGGCGGCCGGGAGATTCGAGGTCGAGGTCAGCAGGGCGGATGATAGGGCGTGGCATGGTAGTGGGTTGTGGGTTGTGGGTTGTGGGGTGTGGGGTGTGGGTTGTGGGTTGTGGGTTGTGGGCAGAAAGCGGAAAGGAGATGGGAGTCCAGTCTTGTTTTTCACTGACCCCTGACCCCTGACCCCTGACTACTGACTTCTGACTTCTGACTTCTGACTTCTGACTTCTGACTACTGACTACTGACCCCCGTCCGCTGCTGCTGCGGCTTGTTTGATGAGGTCAGCCGCCCAGGGTTTATTGCCGTAGAGTTCGATGACTCCGCGATAGACCTTGGCGGCAGCCGCGGGGTCGGATTTTCGCAGGACTTCCGCTCTGGCAAGTTGCTGCTCGATCAGCTTTCGTTGCACGGCATTCGTCTTGTCGTCGGTGTTCTGCAAGCGGGTCATTTGTTTGCGAGCCAGATCAAGGCACTGCTGATTAACTCGCTGCTGCACGGGATTGTCGCCGATTTGTTTTTCGCCGCCATAGACATCGACCAGGGCCTGAAATTTCATGCGGGCCGCATCGGGGTCGTGAGCCGAGAGGCGGACGGCTTCCATATAGGCACGCTCGATGGGGGTGAGGTCGTCCTTGCCTCCCACGCGACGGGCCCTCAATTCAAATCGTTTTTGCAGCTGACTCAATTCTAATTCTTCCTGCAAATGCTTCACTTCCTCGACCCGAGCATCATCGGGAAAGAGTTCGAGGAATCTTTCTACATTGGGTTCCAAATCCAGCAGCGCCCCTGGACTATCGTCCTCGGAGGCAGCTTTCACCCGTGCATACAATTGATCGGCACTGGGGCTGCGAGTGGCATACCAAACCAC
>CAYUJE010000154.1:0-15448 GCA_964444865.1 uncultured Pirellulaceae bacterium
CCTGCGACCTCTTGGTCCCGAACCAAGCGCTCTAGCCAAGCTGAGCCACACCCCGAACGTTTCTTGAGTTTACATCTTAGAGAGTTTGTGAACTGGGTCAACGGTACACGGAACCATGCCGAGATGGCTTTTCTTCCTGTGGGGGAGGACATTCAGGGGAAGGCAAAGGTTCGCGGGTCAAATGAGGGGATGACGAGATTGGGAGTTGCGGTGAATCAAATGAGATGGTGGGGAGTCAACTTTGGCGGATGGCCAGTTGCGCCGAAGTGAACAAAAAATGGCGGCGGCTGGAAAGATCGCGGAAAAATAGGATGCGGGCAGGAGTATGAGGCAGGCAACAGACACGATTGCGAGTACAAAGTGGGGTGCTGAGGCGAAAAAATCGTAGGCGCGAACTGAGGTTCCCAAGAACAGTGCGGCGATCACCAGCAGAAGTAAAGATGCTGCTAGCCCTAAACGATGACGGAAACTGAATGATGAATCAAGAGTGGTCAGCGATAGTGAGTCAGAACCCATCGTATGAGTTATCTGCACATAATCGCGGTCGTCGGCCAGCACCTCAGAGCCGGTGACTCTCTCCGGTGTCAAAACATTAGTAGTAATCTCTGGAAAACGGGCGAGAGTTGCTAAGAATTCCATTTCCAATGTTCGTCGTTGTGCCTCCAGATTGTCGCCAGACGATGACAAGGAAGTTTCGCTCGAATCTGAGGGCACCAGTAATGCGGCCCGGTTTTCCCGAGCAAATTCGTATTGCCATCTAGATAGCCAATTCTCAAACTGCGGCGGTGGGAGACCAGAAACGATCGTGTCCGCAGTATCTCGAATGACCCGAATGACCGCAGCCATTTTTCCCAGCGCCAGTTTGCGAGAGTCCTCGCCCTGCACCATTTCAGGTGTATTCGTTAACTGTGAGGGGAAATGGTACTTACCGCGAAACAGTGACCAGGTAGTCTTCTCACTGGACATTCCCAGCCAGACAGGAGGGGCGGCTTGAAACCCGTTGGCCGCCACAATGGGCTCTTGTACCTGGTAAATTACCATCACTTTTTGTGGCAATCGATCATGCCCAAGTCGCACACTCCAAATCCCTTCTGGCCGCATGCGGACGTCTGTCGGCGAATCGTTGACGAGTAATTGCTCCAATTGGCCACCACTTGGCAGTTCCAATTGGGCTTCATCTCGCCCGTCTGGGAGTAAATAATAAGTGGCTTTGGCCCAATAGCCCATTTTGGGCCTGGGATAAACCGACACATCGGCAAGCACCACGCTGGCTCGTGCACGCGCGTTTTTCAATTGCAAAAGAGTTGCGGTGAATCTCGGCGCAACAACTCGAAAGACTTCTTGGCCGGCCTGTCTTACAATCGAATCATCGGATTCGCCTGCCGCAACGGCTTGCAATCCGCTTGTTTGCCACTGCAGGTCTTCGTCGACGATTCGGCCAGGTAAAACCAAATAGGAATCGGCCCGCTCTGCATCGAGCGGTAGTACAACGGGAGCGTGCGGTGTATCACCTGCTTGCAGTTTGACTGGGCCTCGCACTGAAAAACTTAGCTTTTCCGATGGAATCTGGTACGGCCGGATAATCAGATGTCGCTGCGTCTGGCCGGGTACCAAAACAACTTGATGGTCCATTGGAGGTGTGAATTCAAAGGGCCCCGACCATTCTGCGGGAACTTCAAGCCGCACCGTATCCAGAGCCCCGCCGATCAATGAAATGTCGCAACTCACCACTGCGGACCAGGAGCGGGCGGTAGTCCGCTCCATTCTCGTAATCAGCCGATAGTTGGCCGCTGGGTTATTCGGTCTGGATTCTACGACAAATGCTCTTGAGGTCGGCTGCGCGGAAGGTAGGGCTTTGTAACTTGCCAACAAATAGCCAAACCGCAGATCCCATGGCGCGCCCCCAGGAGTTGTGGAGGGCTCGATACCGACCGTGGAACGTATGGTGACGAGCGCAGCGGGGGTGCGATAGACGCGAATAGTTGCGACTTCGCTTTCCACGAGGCGAAGTGCCGGCAAATAAACGGTATTGGCTTGGTCCGAAACTGCTTGTAGCGACAAAGAGCCTTCCAATTCCAATTGTTGGGTTTGGCCAGGGGCCCGGGCCCGACGAATTGTAAGCGAACCTTGATGCATTGCCAGCAAAGGTAGCGATACACTAACGCCATTTTCCCGCAGCGTGGCTCGAATCACTCGAAAACCTGCCGGCAATTCAATCAGTTCCTGAAATCGGTGAGGTGGAATGCCTGTCAGATCGACGCGGTAAGAAACCTCGACATCGTCGCGGCCAAAACTGACATCAACCGATTCCTTAGCGCGAACAAGTCCTTCGCGTGGGCGGACCAGGAACGCAGGTGATTGTCCCGTCGCTTCAAAGGAGAGGTCGGGGGGCCGGGCAGCGCCCCCAAAGCCGTCTACGAAATCAACCGGAGGGTGCGAGACAATCGGTATCGTCGGGTCGGGGCTGATATCTCTTTCCCGTCCGACTGAAATTGCCTGCCATTGCGCCGTCTTATGGTCGGCCATCACTTCCAGCTGGGGCACTACGAATCTGCCAATTCCAGACGCATTCAGCAGCAGGAATTTGCATCTTACCTGCATTTTTTCAGTTGCCGGCTCGGACAGTGTCAAATGAAAAATACTGGGGTCACCTTCCTCCGTCCAAATACGAGAGACGCGAGGTTCATCTTCCAGAGGCAAAATGCGGAGATGCGGATCCGCCAGCAATTTGATTTCTGTAATAGTCCCAGCAACTGGATTGATACGAATCAGAACATCCGCGGTAACCGAACCCGGCCGAAGCTGCCACCAAACGAATTGCTCCGCTTCGGTCGTGTTTTTTGCCAGACGACGCTGGTCTTTACGACTCACATCGATAGTGCCGATCGTTCCCAAATCGACCAGAAAGTCGCCATTCTCAAGCGACTTTGCAATCGCTCCTGGCACTGCTGGTAGCAGCCAGTCGTCAGGACGACGCGCATCCTTGATGCGCAGCACGGAACGAGCGGCGCTGGGGACATTAAAATGCCAGGAATTGGCGTCGTTCTCTTCTTTGCCGGCCACAGAGAATGCGAGAGTCAATTGATACACTCCTGGGCGTTCAACTTCGAAACGGAGAACGGTTCCAGCGTCGTTCCAATCAAGCGAAACAGGTTCTCCGTCTAATGACGAGCGTCCTTCCAGTAAATGGATTTCACCCCGACGAAATGGAAGCGAGATTTGAGCGAGGGGTACTAGTGTCTCGAGTTCCAGTCGCATCACGATATGTGCCGCAATGCCATTCTCGGCTGCATCCAGTTCATAGGTTGTCGAGCGGCGAAGCCAGGCTGGAAGCTGTTCACGCCTAGGAGACTGAAATAGAAGTGTATAGAAATCGAGTGATACGTAAACATAATCGCCCTGGGGCTTCTGATCGGCGTCTATAGGAATAATGACGCGATGTGATTTAACCACAGTAGCCCCCCCTTTGGTCTCTTCTGGCGCAGCAGTCGCGGAAGGAAGTTGTGCAACGGCCATTGCCATGAAAAGAAGAGAGCCCGTCAAACTGCCGGCAATCATGGTCCGAGTGCTCGGTGATGATCGTGTGGCCCCCGAACAAGGTGCAGGTAACGGACGCACGAGACTGAGCAAGCTACCCACCACGCATCCCCAAAACACTCCCGCTGCGAGGGGTGCCCATTCGGGAGGCAGGATCAATGCTGCGCTGGCAAAAATGGATGCGAGAAGGAGAACGGATACTAATCGACCATACGCCAACCAGACGACCAGACTTGCTATTGCAATTGCCAGAGCAACGCCACAAACCCGCGACATTCCAGGCGAGTAGGCGATTATTACCAACGGCTCGGACTCCATCCACGGAAGCTCATATTTTTCGTTATGGTCACCCCAGGAGAAAAGTTCGAAGATGCTCCACAGTCGGGCATTCAAGATTTCATGCCAGCTGAAAAAGCGCGATGCTTCGGCACTCGCTGCGCTCGCCGCGGGACGAATTCCCGGTGGTAGTGTCACCTCCCATTTTCGATCCAGAATCTTCAGTGGAGTCGTAATCAGGGGTGCCGTTAGACGCTGGGTGATCACGCGATTAGATTTGGAGGGTAAGGAAGAAACTATCAATGAAAGCACTGGGTAGCGCCGACTTTCCGGCAGTGGAATGATGTGCTGTTGAGTTTTAGGATCAATGGACGGCAACTGCATGTCTTGTCCGTCAAGCGAGACTTGCAGCAGTCGCACACCTGCCGGCAAGGAAAAGGGGAATTGACCCAAGCCGTGATTCTCCAAATGCCAAGTAATCTCATGCGTCGAGTTGCCGTCGGAAGAATAGCGGCTTGCCAGCAGACAACGGTTTGCCCATGCCATTGTGAAGGCATCGGCACCGGTCACCGACAACAGACGGATCGTCGCTTGACGCCCCGGTTCATAGCGAAAAACCCCTCGAATCGAAGAATAGCGGCCGGCCGATGCCAGTGGCGCTGGCACAGGCTTGACTCCCGCGGTCTCCAGCCGCAGTTGAACGCCCGGCCCCGTTTCCACCCTTACCGTTCCAATCTGGGATGCTGCCTCGGGAAATGAAAAAAATGGCAGCGATTCGCTCGGCGAAGGTGCTGTCTCCCAAGCAGCTTCCAAAGTAATTGGCTGACTCGTGGGGCGATTCAAAATGAGTTCCCAAACCGATTCTTTCTGTACTCCTGCCGTTAAAGGAGATTGGGCTGGCAGCAGAGTCTGTGAAGCGATGGCCAAGTCCTCCTCGCCAACCAATCGCCACCGCATTGCGGCTGCTATGGGTCCAGATGCTCGCACATAGAGTTTCACCAAACTCGCCGAAGTGGGGACAATTCGAGCAATGGAAAGGTTTTCTACTTTGGATCGTAGCACTACTGCTGAAGTTTCAATTGCAGCCGTGAATCGAGGGGCACTCGGAGCGAGAAATACTCGATTTCCTTCTGCTTGCCGATCGAGCCGAAACAAAATTCCTGCGGCGGATGAATCTAGCAAACTGAGTTCTTCTGGAGCCGCTGATTCGGGGTCAATACGGCACAGATCCAGGTCACCGGAAAGTTGAAACTCACGAGAATTATCCGCAACCCGCAATGCCACCACGTACTGCTCTTCGCGAGTACCCTGAAAATCCACCAAACGTAGCGATGGAGCCGAAATTCCCTCTCCTTCGGCAAGCAAGGGACGGTGAGCCCTTAGGACCAGGCGTATTTTCTCTTTAGAGGTGATCGGACGTGCGAGCCGCAATCGCAGGGCAAACCTGCGGCTTTCCAGCGGCACAAACTGCCGCTCTTCGAGCAGGTCCTGCGGTGTGGTATCGACAGAGTCAATAACCCAATTCTCATTGGTAATCCCTTCAACCACAAATCGTTCGCCCGAATCCACCGAAAGATCGAGACTGAGTGTCGCGGACAATTGAGTTGCCTCATGCCGAAGGACAAGCCCTCCAACCACATTGAGGCGAGGGGTTTCGCGAACTGCTTGTACGACGACCTGCCCGGCTGCCGACAGGTACTGGAAGTTGTAGGACTGCTCAGGCTGCGATGGCGAGCCGGGACTTATCGACGTTTGTCGTGCGTCAGCTAGCTGGACACTGTTGACCTGCAACGCAGATGGCACAACCATCGTGGCTGTCCCTTCCTGCCAGGTGCTACCCAAAAGACGTAATCGTGGCAGTCTCCAGGGCTCCTCTGTAGACAGAGACGCGACCGTGTTGACGGTTAAGTTGCTTCCAGAACCCGTAAGTGGTTCTGGCAAATCAACTTGAACAACTGTCTGTTGAGGATTTGCCGCGGGTAATTCTCTCCACGTTAGTGCCGAGCCCCCAAGGCGCACCCCGATAACGCGGGAAGGTGCATCCAATTCCAGCTTCAGAGAATTCACTTGCGAATGGTGAACGTCGAGTTGCAGGCTGTATTCGCTGCTGGCATCGACAGGCGAGAGAACGTGCATTGTCGTTTCTCGCACCAAAAGGACCCCGACATTTTTTGTCTTTCGAGCTGAACTCCGTACTCGCAAGCGACACTTGTTGAGCCCGCCCAGTTCAATGAGCCAATTACCGATGGGTGAATCGCTTGTCCGAAAGCCATTGTTTTCTGCAGCGCCAGGATTCAAGCGAGAAACAATGCCAGAATCAGATTCGACTTCCAAGTCGGCAGGAAGTTGCAAAACCAACCGGTTGACTGAGGCCGGAGGAAAAACCAGATCGAAGGATGTATCTTGCCCTTCGCTTGCTGTTCCCCGCAACGTCCAAGGTATCGTTAGCTTTCCACTCTTTTCGACCAGTAATACAACCGCTCCTTCCGGAGTCACTCCCAAGCGAGCAAGACGCGGCGGTTGCTCATCCCACTGGGGTTTGCCGAAGGCCAAATTGCATGCTAAAGCAAGAGGAGCAGGTATTCCGGTTCCATTCACGACGACGAATTGAGCCGTACCATCAACAAACTGAAACCCCTCCAGGCGTGCGCTATAGGTCGCTTGTTGGATCCTTATTTGGGACACTAATGCACGTGGTTCGGTTGCCGTCGAGTCGGCAATTCTTCGCTCAAACTCCTCGCGATTGAGCGGAATCATCCCTTTTATTTGCGAGTCCAAGTCTTCCGCGGGAACAAACACACGCCGGTAATGAAGCGAACCAGGAGTAATCGGTGTCTCGATCGCTAACAAAGACCTGTAACCGAAGAAAACAACGGCAATCGACAAGTAGAGTAAGCTTTCCCATGGGGGCTGGCGAGCGTTCATGTTTGCATCTCCCCAGTGCCCGCCAGCGGCGATGAGGTTGTGGACGCTGGCGGCACGGCGGCCTCCAATAACGGAGCGGCCGCAGTGGTAGACGGGCGGTCTCGAGTCGATGAGGTATCTCGCTTAATCTCGGGAGTTGGCCAGCCAGTGCGCCCGGAAATCCCCCACTGCCACAAGATCGCAAATCCTACGACTGCAAACGCGAGGACCGCACCCTGCGCGAATAAAAGTCCTGCGGCCGGCCAAGCAAGAGCAGTAGCTCCAACCGCTACCGCAGTGAACAGAGCGGTGGTTGGGTGCCTGAGACCACGGACATGAAGGAGCAACAGTCCCAATCCCAGCACCATTGCGCCGGCGATAGCCAGAATCACTCGCCGCGAAACTGAAAGAATCGGAATGCTATCAAGGCTGCCAAAGGTACTGAAGAGGTACTGATTGGTCTGCGAGGGAATTGTCTGTTGACGACTGGCACCGACCCACTCCTCCAATTGTTCCTGATTCAGAGTACCTCGGCGATCCCAGAACCAATTCCGCCAGGAGTACCTCATCTCGGGAATAAAGCCCGCCGGATCTCCTAACCAGTGGTGATCTGCTGGCAAGCAAAGTTGCCAATAGACTTCCCGAATTAGTGACACCCCGAGCAGTCTCGGAGCAATTAGGCGGGTTTGCATCGCATCGCCCAGCGCATTTCCTCCTGACGCTGTAAACCAGACTTCAAGCACACGCTCACTTTGTGCATTCTCCGCGTACAACGATACATGTGCCGCTTCTTTGTCGAGACGGATGTCGGACAGCCTCTTTCCATCCAGGGCGAATTCCAGGCTTTCCATTTCCGTGCCAGGGGGCAATTGAATCGTCAGTTCTCGGGACGCCGTCCGCAACTTCCAGACAGCTCGGTCTTGTCGCCCTTGTTCATTGATAAGGCTTTGCAACCAGAGTCGGCTTACTGAAACAGTTCTGCCGACTTTCAGGTCGGCTTCGCTCAATCTCCAGCGAGTCGATGGCAAGAACCTTGCCGACGAAAAATGCAGCCCCGCTGGGGACCCGGCAGAGGACGTCAACTGAAAGCTGGCAGCACTGGGGGGGGCCAGTTCCACATCAAGCAAATCACTTGAAGTGACGGCAACAACCTGGCCGCTTGCAGATTGCACTTCTTCTTCCGCGGGAATTACCAGAGGGACGGAGATTTCGGTAGGTTTCTCGGCGTCGATTCCAGGTATTGGTAAGGAGTACTGAACCAGCAATTCAACGTTGCCGAGCTGGTCCTCCGGAGCGGTAAATTGATAACGAGCCAGGCTCGGACCGCTGGCGGAACTCGTTGCCGGGGCCGGGGCGAGTAGTAGCGACTGGTTTCCCAAAAGAACTTTTATTTCTCCTCTTGCCGCCAAAGTCTCCGGCACCACCAAGGTGAATGCGCGTTGGGGCTCGTAGAGGATTCGATAGCCGAGCTTCTGTTCGACGGTGACGGCTTGATTATCGAAATGTAATTTGGCCGAAGCATCGACCATTACTTGTCGCGTACGCACCTGAAAGTCAGCGCTGAAATGCGAATTGCCGAGGTATCCCAAGTCTCGATAGATAAGCGGCAACTGCTGCCGATCGGGAAGCTTCATCCCGGGGGGTAAGGTGTCGGCTGTCAAGCCGCTTACCTCTCGCATTCGGGGCACTATCTCAACGTTGTCAGCCGCCAGAATAACAACACTTGCCGGATCAAGCAGGTCCGCAGTGGGACGAGGCAGATCAAAGGAAATGCGACTACTTCCGGCGGGAATTTCCTTGTGTAGTTCTAGCTTCAGTTCAAGATCACCAGAGGGTCCTGCCTTGAGCGGTAGCGACAGCGGTTTTTGAGCGCCGTCCACCAGTTCCTGCTCCACGATCGATACCGGGCCTGCCCGGTCGAGTTGCCAGTCCGCCAGAGAGATTGTCAAACGGGGAGGTCGTACTCCTCGCACGCGGCATTTCAGCGTGGCCTCCAACCGGACTAACTGCGGTTCGACAAAAATCGTATAGCTCGGCTCAATTACCAGCCGAGTCGGACGAGCCGCAACTTTCAATTGTAAACCGCAGGGCTGCCGGAAGTATTCAAAACGCGCCACACTCTTGGTCGTTGCCGCTGCTTCGGCGGGAACATCTACGCGCCGCGTACTGGCGTCCTCGGTCCATTCCAGCGACCAGTCGCCGACGATAGCAAAATCGATGACTCCCCGCTGACGCACTGCTCCCAGCACTTCAAATCTGGCCGGCTGCAATTCTCCCGCGGCTGATTCGGCACCGGGGGCAAGCGATGCGAGCAAATTGATCTCCGTCACACCGCTGCTGGGGCGATCCAGTTTTACTTCCACTTCCTGTGCCTTTTCGCCGCCGGCGACAGTCACCGGTGTGACTGAATAGCCCGTGGGATTGGTAGGAACCCATTCCATTCCAGCCGGCAAGCGGACGCGAATGGTATCGATGGGGCTGCCGAAGCTGCGAATTTTCAGCTTGGCGTCACTGCCAATGAGATTGCGGCCTCCGATGCGAACAAGAATCTCTCCGCTGGCATCCAGAAGTTGCCGGGCTTCGTCGCTCATTCCTTGGGCGGGTTGCCAGGTGAGTTGCAAGTCGCCGCCGCAGCCAATCACTTCGATCTCGCTCTTGCCTCCACCGCTGGACTTTGCCGATACGATTCCTTCGTTTCCAGTCTTGAGCAATCCCTCTGCTCTTTCCAGCGGCACTTGAAGCTTGAGAGACGACTCCGTCGCGCGCGGCAACAGTAATTCCAGGCGGGAAAGTGTTCCGGTCTCATGCACCGGGCAGGCAATGTTCATTTTTACGACATGAGGCTTCACGTCTGCCCCGCGAAGCCAGCATAGATACCCTTCGGTGGAATCATAAGTAGTAAACTGCTCACCGGGTCCGGTGTAATTGGGGACTTCGCGAAGCACCCCTTTGTTCATTTTTAGCGGAACTCGGACCCACCCTTCTTCCCGAATGCGAATAGTCGCAGTTACCTCCAAGGTTGCCAGTTGGTCTTTCACACTGCCCGTAATCGACAAACCATCCAGCAGGAATGCTGGTGGCTGAGCCGGTGCCAACCCTTGCCTTAGTTTCAGGAGTTTCTCAAACTCCTCAAATGTCATGCCCAGTACAGGAACCAGGTTTCCCTTGCTGTCGCGGAGGAGAAAAGTATCCAACTCGCTCGCCCGTGGATTTACGGGTCCCACGGGAACTTTTGTTCCTGTGGCGGCCGGAGGCGCCGGTTCATTCTTCGGAGAATCTTCGGTCTGAGAAAAGGCGTAAAGTGGCCAGACGAGAATAGCAACCAACAGAATCCAGCAGCCGCGGGCAGCCCACGGGGCAGCGAGCGAGGCTGGGCTCAGTAATCGGAAAACCCCAAACAGCGTCACGACGAACACATCCTTGGCAGCGCGCGGAGCGCGAAAACAGCCCGAGAGTTGGATTGGAGACGAGTGAAGGCAAGTCCCTTTAGTTTAACCAATCGGAAGAGGTTCACAAACAAAAACACACCCATGCGAGGGGTGTCGTTGGGGTTTTGAGTCTGGTTGGGGTGTGGCAGGCCTGATTTGCGTCTTTCAAATTACAAAATTCCATGAAAAAACCATTCCGGACCTGCTTTGCTGCTGTTGGACTCCCCGGCTGCATGCTATCGGTGGCAGCCTATTTTGCGGTTGGGACAGAGCCAGCATCTGAGCAATTAAATCGCCGATTCGCAGACGAAGTCCAGCCGTTCCTAAAAGTTTACTAACTGGATTGTCACAACAATGAAAGGCAAGAGGCCAAGCTCGAACTGTCTGGATACACGTCCCCGTTTGCCGTCATGAAAAATCCGGCAACCTGGGAAGAGATCCTGGTGCGTCTCAAAGCAAAGGAATTCCCTCCTAAAGATGCGCCTCGCCTACCCAAGGATAACGAGCGTCTTGGGGGCATCACCTGGATTGAGACATTGCACTACGAGGAAACGAAACGATATGCTGGAGACCCAGGACCGGTGCTGGCCAGCTGGCTTAACGGCCAATTCGAAGCCGGCCGCGTCCTCGATTTCAAAAAGAAGGGGGGCGACATCTGCAAACTCTGCAACCGGTGCCTGTCCCTCATGGACAAGATGGGAGTGAAGCGGGAGAGGTTTGGGGATGCGGAGAGGAAGTTGACGGGACTTTAAGCGACTTGGCTCTATTCACATTGCTAACCAATCCGCCGCGGCTGATAGACCTTCACCGCGGAACCATCCGCCAGAAATGCGGAATCGGGGGGGCGGGAGAGAGTCTCGGCAAATTCCGGTGAGTAAAACTGTGGAACCGGACCAATCAGTCTGGAAGTGGCGGCGGGCCAGTGTGCCCAGGCGGGATGCTCGACACGGAACTCTTTCGTGCTGCCGTCCCGCTGGCGGCTGTAGCCCCAGTAGTGCTCGGCAATAAACTCTTCCTCACTGCCTGAGGCGAGCGGCTGGCGCTGGCCGTCACACTGCATCTGAATGCCGCACCAGGAGCCGCGATGCCTCCAGGTGTATTCGACTTGCGGGGCAGTCTGGTCGCTCATTGGCTTCTCGAGCGAGTATTGCTCCTGCCTGCTCTTCATGGGCAGCGAGACGTATTGCTCGTTGTAGGCCAGGCGGGCGACTGTGGAGACGGCCCAGCGGGGAACAATTTCACGGATGAATGCAACGCCGCGAAGGACTTCGTCAACGACTTCGCGCCGCAGATAGAACCTAAGATTTACTTCCTCGAAGTTGCGGTGAAAGGGAATCGGTACTCCCAGCAGCCGGGTATCCAGAAACATGAATCCGACAATGCTGACGTACGTTTCCCCCTGGTGAAAGTCAAGCTCCGTCCCGCGCGGCACATAGGGTTTCAGCACCTCCGGCGAGATCTTCCAATTGAGCATGGCGAGAGCCCGCCACTGCGCGGTGAGAAACACTCGCTCACGGACCGGCTGTCTGGTATCCATAGCCGGAACAACACTCGAAGTCGCCACGCTCATGGTTCGCCCTCCGGGAGTAGAATACCGAAAAGCTGGCGAGGAGATAACTGGGAAAAAGTCAGGGGTCAGGAGACAGGGATTGCAATTCTGCCCCCCTTTCTCCTGACCCCTGGCTTCACACCATCGGCAGTCCCACCGGCTTCGAGCTCCGAATTCCCCGCCGCCTTTTCTGCCCCTTGATCGTGCTGGGGCGGCCGATGGCTTCGCAGTACTCATCAAATTGTTCGGGAGTTTCGAAGTACTGCTGGTAAGTCCAAGAGTCTTCGTATTCGCAGTTTTCCGTGGTGTATTCCCGGCAGATTTGCGGCCGCGAATCGTAGATTCCGCACAGATTATTGGACTGCAGATGGCGGCAAGGGGTGTGAATCAACAGGTACCAGGTGCCGTCGTCCACAAAGATGGAAGCCCGCTGGTGCAGTAGATACCAGCGGATGTAGTCGTACTCTTCCCGCGACTCAGGTGTGTCTATGGGAAGCGCAAAGTACCGGCAGCACTTGGCGGTGCAATGATCGCATAGACAGTCACCCGGCCGCAAATTCTCGCGGCTGGGCTTGGGAAGGCGAGGCAGGGACATGGAACTCCGCCGGCCGAAAGCGGCGGACCTTCAAAGAAATGAGGGGGAAGGTCACCAAGCCAGGGCGCGCTATTTCTTCCGATGACGAATACGAGCCCGCATTCGCCGCTTCTTTTGGCCTAATTTACGCCGACCTTTACCAGACTTTTTAACACCCACCGCTTACCTCCGGGACAGCTTCTGACCTGATTTCGACTTTAAGGGGAATTGGGTGAAGCTACCATAGCCTGAGGTAAGTCCGCAAGGTGCCAGAGGCCCGCGAGCGGCTTTTTCTTAGTGTCGGTAGAACTGAAACTCCGCAAAGATTTCTTGCTTGCCACAATTTGCACCTTCGGTTACAGTCCGGCCGCTCTGCCATTTGCCCCGCAGCGAAATTCCTGGCAGTGTGTTCTAGAAGGGAATCTGGAGCCAATCATGAATGAGCTTGTTGACCCCCTCGTATTTTGGGCCGCTGCCGCGGTTCAAGTCCTCGGCCTCGCTAGCGTTCTGTTTGCCCGCCTGCCGCGGGCGACGAAGTCGCACGATTATGGCCGGGGCATCTATCTCGGCTGCCTGGTCGTGTTAGGACTGGCAACCATGATCGCCATTGGCAGCGGAAGTGGGTATTGGGCCTGGTGCGGCACCACCTTTGGAGTGATGTGTGTTGGCGGCACGTTTGATGTCAGCACGTTAAGACCAGATGCCTTTTAGCGGGGTCATCAGACGGCCATTGGTATGGTTGATGAACAGACTGTCCCTTTCAGCCGCAGGTCGTCAAGACGTTTTAGGCAAGATCCCGGTCTTCAAACAGCGTCAGCGCCAGCAGCATGGCGACTGAACTGTAGAGTGTGCAGTAAACGAAGGACCAAAGGAGATAGTCCGTAGGCACCGGATCCCCCGTGGCAAAGCTGGCTTCGGTGCTAAAGTGATCCAGCACTGGGAGCACCGTGGCGGATATCCTTGCCAGAAACACGACGGGAGCGGGAACGTTCTCCGCAATCGATTGCGACTGCACCAGCAGCGGCGTTAGGTGTCCCAAAACATAGATCGCAAAGCTGATTGTGAAGTTAGCGAGCATGGGGAGCCGGGTGGAGATCGCCACGCTGAGGGCAGCCAAAACGAGCGTCTCCATATAGGCAAGGAACAAGCCAGGAATCGTCTGCATCATTTCTTTGTGGCACACCTGCCAGGTAATCTGCTCCATGTCCGTGGAATTCTCTCGGGCATCGTAGATGGTCTTATACGTGACGGTGACCAGCATCACAGCCCCAAAGATCACGAACATGATCGCTACAGTCCAAGCGATCCCCACAAACTTTCCCAGAATGAAATCGCGGCGACTAACGGGCTTGGAAAGGACGGTCAGCGCGGTTTTGCCTTCAATTTCGTCCGCAACTGAAGTGCTGGCAGCCCAAATCGCTTGAACGATGCCCAGAACCAAAATCAGATTCAGGCTCGTTCCCTTGAGCATCTTGATGTCTTCGCCCAAAGTGTAGTAAGGGACAAAATCAAATATGATCAGCCCGAAAACTCCTAAGGTGCATAGGATGATGAAGAGGGGCTGGGCAATTTCCGACTTGGCCGTGGAGAGCGCCACGGCTGCCATTTTTGGCAAAAATGTTCGCAACGTCAGATAGAGCAGAAAAACGCCAGCGATGGCAACCGCGGTATAGAAGACGGAGAGCATTTCCGGCATCGCCAGCGTATTGCGGAAGGTAATATCCAGCTTGGCGGGCTTGGTACCATAGTTTCGAACAAAAAGCTCCGAGACGAATTCCTCAGCAAAGGGAGAGGTTCCGTCAGGATTCCGGTTCCAAACCGTTTCACCCTCGGTGGGGACATTGATGATCTCGGCGGCGAAAGAATTCTTGCCAAACGACTCCGTCTTAACGCGCATCCGCTGGTCGCCACGGAGGATCATCTGCAGCAGTTCCTTTTTGCGAATCTCGACAGGAATCGCCACCTCCTTGGGTTCCTGAAAATCGCTCGTGGCAGCGGGAATTTCGTAGCTCTGGTGTACCGTCCCGCGTGCGATTAACTTCGGATAAGCCCAAACACTTTCCAGCAATTGAGTAGGCTTGCGCACAATGGTCAAACCCAGAATTCCAAACGAGGCCAGGCAGCAGGCAACCACAAAGAGCGGCATCAAAACGCCTTCTCGGACAGCCAGCGGCACCTCGGAATTCGTCCGGCGAGAAATCAAGGACACGCTCCCCATGGCCGTTAATAAGCAAGCCACTCCCCAGGCGGCGATCATGCCCGCTAGATCGGTCGCCGAGCGTTCCGCGTTTACGGGAACTCCACTCTTAGCAGCTGCCTGAGCAGCCGGATTCGCCGGAGCGGTTTGAGCGGCGTCTCCCCAAGGGATAAATAGATAGAGTGCTAAAGCCAGGTAAACAGCCGTCAGCGCGCCGACGATCAGCCACCGTTGCTGAGCATGTTCGGCGATGGCCTCCAGGGGGGAAATTCGGCTGAGCAAGTTGCCCACTCCCCAAAGTGCGAGGCAAAGCAGTAGGCCAAGAATGGCCCCCACTCCGATAACCCAGACCGGCGTGAGCCAGCTAATCACCGCGTCCCCTAGCTGCAGGTGAACGACGTCGAAAATGTCAGCAAAAATGGGGGCCAAAGGCATGGGTGCAAAGAGGAAGAGTAAGAGTCGGTTCCAGAGTTCGAGCGTTGGCTGGGTAGAGTCGGAGAGCGATAAATAGAGACAGACAGGCCATTTACGGAGCCAGCGTCCCCGCGGTTCGTCTCTTTTTCTGACACTTGCCGGAAGCAATGTCGAAGTGGTCAGTTTTCGAATGAATCCCTATCGTAGTTGAGACCCCCCAGGGAAACCTAGTCCCGGTATGTTACGGCGAGGATTATTGTACTTATTCGCTCCCCAAAGGTTGCAAAAGCTTGTGGGAAATAGGCTTATGACTCGGAGATAGAACCATGCCATTGGATAAGGCGGATGCCGATGCAAGCCCAAGGCAGCTTGTTTCTTGGCGTCATCGGCAGCAGTTGGCTGCGTTGGTCGCACTTCACATGGGGTTGACCTGCCTGGCATCCGCAATCAATTCTCGAATTGCAATTCCCAACCTAGGCGAATTTGCAATGACGTATACAGCGATCTATGCGGCGGTGTACGGCTTTCAGATTGGGCAAATTATCTTGTTGACTTCCTGGGGGGCCTTG
>CAYUJE010000155.1:0-15315 GCA_964444865.1 uncultured Pirellulaceae bacterium
TTCGTCCGGCAACTTTCTTCTTGGGTGGACTCCCCGTAGACTAGGGAATAAGTTGACTTGGGGAGCGACGATAAGTGAAGGGTTGTTTTCTCGGCTCCTGGCGGAATCTACGCCGAACCGAGAAATCAATCCTCCCCAGCGTTCCCGGTCTGCATTCAGCGACGATTCTGCCGCCTGGCTCGTGTCACGGACTGCTTATGAAGTGCTCCTCCTCGCGCTATTCTCTTTCCCTTCAGCTCACGGCGCTGCTTATTCTCTTGCTCGTTGGTGCGGTTGCCCTTCCCGGTTGCAGCGGCTGTCAGAAGGAGACGGCGGCGCAAAAGAAAAAGCGTCTCGACGACGAGAAGAAGAAGGAAGCTGAACGCAAACGCAAGAAAAAGGCCGAGGAGCCCAAGCCTAACTTCGACCCGATCATCAGCCAGATACTTCCCAATTCGGTCACTACCAACCCCACCGCAAAAACGGACAAGGAAAAGGGCAAAGAAAAGGAGAAGGCCAAGGAAGACCAGCAGGCGGCGATGGAATATTCCTACGTCAAACCGGGGCATTTCGTCAGCGTGATGCAAACCGTCAAGGCCAACAACTTTGATTATCCGGGAATGCTCAGGACGTATGCAGTTGGTGCCGCGAATAACGAACCACTGGATGTGTACAAGACGAATTATCGCGTCTCGATGTTTCGCCCCATTTCGCTTCCCAAGGGACAGGCCAAATTCATCGAGTCCACTTTTTTCCTGCCGCAGCGAGATAACTTCCTCTCGCAGGCCAGATACAACATGCGGGTGGAATTGCTTTCCTCGCGCGGCGGGAGCGTCACCAAGGAAGAATCGGCGACGGGGACTTCGATGCGCGACTACGAATATTTCATCGTCGTGCTGGCCGCCAATCCGCAGCCCTATCAAGGGCTTAAGGACCCCAAGGTTCACAGCATTGTCGTGAGCCAGAGCGAAATATCTCGGGACGGAAGCCTGCGGTTTTATCACGTTGTCATGCCCACCATTGAACGCCGGGTGCCGCTCCCCAGTTCAGCATTTGCCTGGACAACCATTGCCTATGTTTTTTGGGATGACCTGGACCCCGCCATTTTGACGCAGGATCAACAAAATGCCATGCTCGATTGGGTTCATTGGGGGGGCCAGGTCATCATCAGCGGACCCAATTCGCTCGACAAACTCAAAGGAAGCTTCCTCTCGCCTTACCTGCCAGCTGATAGCGGGCAAGCTCTCAAGCTCGATCAGAGTTCCTTCGACAAACTGAACGAGGCCTGGTCGCTCCCGTCGCTGGGAAACGAGAAGAAGAAGCCGATGTCCGCGGAAGAACGAGGCATCAAGTTCGTTGGCAACAAGCCGATGCTGGGCGTGGAACTCAAAAGACACCCGCTCGCGGATTACTTGGAGGGAACCGGCGATCTTGTGGTGGAACGCCGCGTTGGTGGTGGCCGAATCGTCGTGACCGCGTTTCCCCTGTCGGACATCCGCGTTCGCCTCTGGCCCAATTTTGATGGCTTTCTGAACGGCTGTCTGCTGCGGCGTCCGCCGCGCAATTTCAACCATAACGACATTGCCGAACTGCGCATGGAGTGGGATTCCCCCGAACTGAAAAATTACGTGCGCGACCCGCGACTGGCGTGCACCCTGCGCTATTTCAGTCATGACGTCGGCTTTCCCACGGGAATCGTAAAGCCGGCGGGGGCCTCCCGCACATCGTCTCCCCTTCAGGAAACCTATCAGCAGCCGCGGGGCTTCCGGGGATTTGTACAACCCACGCCCGAAATGCCCCTTCCGAACACCGTGGATCTGCAGCCCAAGGCCGAAGATTGGCATTTTGGCGGCTATCGGGCGGATAACGAATCGGGGGTCGGCGGCTGGAGCGACCTGAACCCGGTTTCGAAGGCGGCTCGCGACTCCCTGGCCGAAGCTGGAAAAATTTCCATACCCAAGGCGGATTTTGTGCTCAAGGTACTAGCCGTTTATTTGCTGGTGCTGGTCCCACTCAATTGGCTCTTCTTCTGGCTCATCGGTCGCGTGGAATGGGCGTGGGCGGCCGCTCCCGTCATTGCCATCATCGGCGCAGTCTGCGTGATTCGGCTGGCGCAGCTCAACATCGGCTTCGTCCGCAGCCGTACGGAAGTCGCCGTGCTGGAGACTCAGGCCGACTATCCGCGTGGGCATGTCACTCGCTACACGCGGCTGTATACGTCGCTTTCCACCGGTTACGACCTGAGCTTCGACGACCCCTCCGCGGTCGCGCTCCCCTTTGTCAACGATGTCGATTATCAACGACTGCCGACCGAGTCACCCAAATATGTAGAATTTCGGCAGGACAAGAACACCGTTCTGTCGGGCGTTCAAGTCACATCCAACTCCACCGAAGGGGTCCATGCGGAACACATGCTCTCGCTGGGCAAAACAGCCAGCACACCCGGCGGAATCACCCTCGCCGGTTCCGCCGAAAACCCCAGTGTCCGCAACGACACTTCCTATACTTTGCGGGATGTTGGCGTGCTCAGAAAAGTAGGGGCTGAAATACAAGCAGCCTATATCGCCGAATTGAGACCTGGCACGGCCTCGCCATTGGCCTTTGCGGCTTGTCCCAACAACGAGTCTTGGGTCACCAGTTGGGATCAATCGCTCGTCATGTCTTCCAAGGTGCAAGCTCAGGAAGAAGACAAGGGCTCGGTCCGCTTGTATCGGCTGGTGGAACTTGCCGCCAAACAATTGACGTTGTCCGCGGGCGATACCCGATTGATTGCCTGGACCGATGACGAGATTCCCGGCATGACGATCTATCCCGCACCGGCTCAGAACAACACGCGAACGCTTGTTCTCTCCCATCTCTCCCGAGCTAAAATTCCTGCCGCCAAACATGACAAAAATGTCGCCGAAGACTTTGTGCTGCCGGAGCTGGATGAAGACAAAGAAAAAAATCCCGATGGAATGCCGGACGATGCCGGTGCCCAGTTAATTCCTTCCCGGCCCGCGCTGGCCGCCCAAAGATAGGCCCCCATGATTGAACTCATTGATTTCGGCAAGGACTACGGCGATTTTCGCGCCGTGGAGCGCCTCAATCTCAAAATCGAAGCCGGCGAGATGTTCGGCTTTATCGGCCCCAATGGGGCGGGAAAAAGCACCACCATCCGCTTCCTCTCTACGCTCCTCAAAGCCAGCCGGGGCGAGGGAATCGTCAACGGACACAGCGTCACCCGCGATCCGATGGCGGTCCGCTACAGCATCGGCTACATGCCGGATAACTTCGGCGTCTACGACGGGATGAAGGTGTGGGAATTCCTGGATTTCTTCGCCGTGGCCTACAAAATCGGCAAGGCCAAACGAAAACAAGTCATCAGCGACGTGCTGGAACTGCTCGACCTGGGCCACAAGCGAGACGACTACGTCAACGGCCTCTCCCGTGGCATGAAGCAGCGTCTCTGCATGGCCAAAACGCTGGTGCACGATCCGCCGGTCCTCATTCTCGACGAACCGACGAGCGGCCTGGATCCCCGCGCCCGTATCGAGGTCAAAGCCCTCTTTAAGGAACTCCGGCGGATGGGAAAAACCATTCTCATCTCCAGCCACATCCTGACGGAACTTGCCGACTGTTGCACCAGCATCGGCATCATCGAGCGCGGCCAACTCCTGATGAGCGGGCCCATCGAAGACGTCTACCGAAAAATCCGCGGCAACCGGACTATCGAAATCCGTTTCAATGGCAACATGGACGTCGGCCTTTCCGTCGTCCGCTCCCACCCC
This sequence comes from uncultured Pirellulaceae bacterium, assembly GCA_964444865.1. GTDB lineage: Bacteria > Planctomycetota > Planctomycetia > Pirellulales > Pirellulaceae > SXOA01. The sequence continues at coordinate 3,750 of CAYUJE010000155.1, forward strand.
GCCTGCCGCAACGTCGCCGTCGATGTGAACCACTGCGTCGTCGAAATGGACTGCGACGACAAGGGTGTCAGCGAGCTCCTCAACCAGCTCATCTACAACAAAGTCGGCATCCACAACTTCGCCGAGAAGGACCCGTCGCTGGAAGACGTGTTCATGATGGTGACGAAGGGGCTGGTGACGTAGGCAACGCTAAGATGTCCGACGTCTCGTTTTCGGTAGCTTCATTTTTTTGATGGGAACATTGACGCCAACGGAGTTGGTCGCGCTGTTGACCACGACGCCACTTTTCTGTCTCAGGTTTTGTGGAAACACCACCAAACATTTTCTGTCCGGCACCCGGGCAGAGTACGAGATGATTCCTTCGACTCGTCGCTTGTCTTGGAAAACTGCCTGGGCAAGACGCTGCGTCGGGATGATTTGCCAGAAGGACTGCTGAGTCGCCCAATTGGGGCTGCGCAGGTAATAGGACCGCCAATCGCCGGTGAGTTCCTGGGCGCTAGTGGAAACAGTTTTGCGTTCTTGCAACGCCGTGAGGTCAATGACTTTCGCCAAAGTGACTGTCACATGAACTGTGAGCCAATTCTGCGATAATGGGCTCGGCGCAAAAACTGCGGGAGACCCGAGTAGCGCGGAAACTTCAAATTGTGCTACTAGCGGACTCTCCGCCAGATAGAGCACTTCAAAACCTGGATACGTCGCGGTAACAGTATTGAATCGCCCCGGATGATTGCGTGTATGGCTCGTAGAGAGTGCAGAACCTGCATGTTGCCTAAGGATCATCCTCACCCAATTCCCAGAGTGGGAAACCGGTTGGAGGTTTGGGGCCAGAATTGCCCTCACGACATATCTCCCCAGGATGCTGCGATGAGCAAGTCTCTAAGTAACGACTCTCTGGGAGTATCGAGCAATGTCCGCGGCTTCTCTCCGCCGAGAGAGGCATTGGGGGTGTCTTTCCATTGTTCGGCGTCGTCGTGGAACAACTGGCGAATGAGGGCGTCGGTTGTCGAGGCATGGTAACCGCCTCGATCATCGGGCACGCTCGGATTCCGGCGGCGATTAATTTTCTTGGCCATGATAGGTGTCGTAGTCGTCCATGATTGGGTCTGCCCAGCCCGCGTCGGCAGCGGTTTTGGCGATCAGAGGGTACATCTCCTCCGGTCGAAATTCCGCCTCAGAGAATGCCGCGTGTATCGCCTCGAATTGCTCCGACGTAATGACATACCAGGTTTTGGTAGGCGACTGTCCGACCAACTGCAGCGGTTGATTCGGCTGTGCCAGAAGGGCTTGTTCTTGTTCGGCGGTTAGGGTAAGGGTCATACGGCAATTATACCGCAGGATCTACCGCATATTCCAGATCATTTCGACCAAACAGGGCCAGCAGCCTTTCACATTCAACTCACAGGTTTCATTACTCGCACCGTCGCCAGCATAACCGATGCCGCGAGTGCGAAGGCCGCTCCGGTTCCAAAGGCCGCAGGCGCGCCCCACTGGTCATAGAGGAAGCCAAACAGCAGGCTGGCGGGGAGCGAGCCGATGCCGATGGTCAGATTGAACCAGCCGTAGGCGAGTCCTTTGCGCTCGGGGCAGACGAGCGTGGCGACGAGGGCTTTTTCGGCTGGTTCGGTGAGGGCGTAGAAAACGGCATACAGCATGAAAAGGACCCAGATTTGCCAGGCAGCAGTGGCGAAGCCAAATGCCGCATAGACCACTGCATACCACAGCCACCCGGCCCAAATGAGCGGCCTCGCCCCCAAGCGATGGACCCAGCCCCCGGTCAGCAAGTTGCCGCCGCTCTTCGCCAGGTGGAAGAAAATCCACAGGATGGGGAGCGCATAAATCGGCACCCCAAGTTCCTTCGCCCGCACCAGCAAAAAGCTGTCGCTCGAATTGCCGAGCGTGAAGAGGAGCAACGTAATCAGGTAGCGGCGAAAGTTCGCGTCCAAAGGCTGAAGCGACAACTGCACCTTGGGCTCGGTCGTTGCGACTCTCTTCGTTTCCCGCAGGGCCAGCGGCACCAGCAGCAGAATCGGCAGTCCGGGGATGAGCGACAGCATGAACAGCCGACGAAGCTGCCATTCTTCCTGGGCTCCTTCGGTCGCTACGCCCCCCGATGTCCACCACAGAAAGGCCACCGCGATGAGCGCCCCCAGTGCCGCTCCCAAATGATCCATGGCCCGATGAAAGCCAAAGGCCCGGCCGCGGGTCTGCTCGCTGGTGGTGTCGGCGATCATGGCATCGCGCGGCGCGGCGCGAATCCCTTTCCCCACGCGGTCAATCGTTCGCAGTCCAAAGACATGCCAGGGGGAACCCGCCAGACCCATGAGCGGCCGGGTAAGGACGGCAATGAAATAGCCGACGAGAATGAAACCCTTCCGCCGGCCGACGCTGTCCGAACTGGCCCCCGACCAGAGTTTAACCAGGCTGGAGACCGTCTCCCCCACTCCGTCAATCAGTCCGATTTGCCACTTGGCCGCCCCCAAAACCGTGGTAAGAAAGGCCGGCATCACCGGCGCGAGCATCTCGCTCGCCGTGTCGTTGAGCAAACTGGTCAGCCCCAGCAGCTTCACCGTCCAGGGAAGTGGCGCGTCAGGCTTCGGTTCCGGCAACGGTTCTGGCATCGAGCATCTCGGTCCAGGCTACTTCGCCCCAGCCACCAGGGCCGCCGCATAACCGAGCGTGTCATTGCGCCCCTGGCAATATTCCAGTACGGCTGAATAGTCTTTCGCTTTGTCCGCCAGTTCCAGGAGCGACGGCGCGATGCCGACCGGCTGGATGCCCGGCTTGCTCAGTGCGATGGCGGCTGCGACGGCTTCCTTGTAGCGGCCGATGCGGGCGAGCAGGTCCACATAGGTCTCGCTGGCAATCATCGTGTGATACTGCGGATCGAGCATTTCTGCTTTGTTCTTGAAGTAGGCCAGCGCTTCCTCGACATTTTCTCCCAACAGCGCCTGGAAATAGAGCGAATGGCTCGGATACGTTTCCGCAAAGGGCTCGTCCCCCTGATACTGAAACTGGGTCGACAGGTGCTTGCCGTATTCCGTCAAGTCCAGCGCCAGCCGCAGGTCGGCCGGATCGCTGCAATTCCTGGCGATGCGGGTGGTCGATGCCAAATGCGTGGTATCGATGTGGTAGGAATTTTCCTGAAAGAGCCAGTCCCGATCGGCAATCAATTCCTTGAGCGTCTTTTCCTTGGGCTGAGAACCTTCTTGCCGGGCGATGTCCACCTTCACGCTCCCCACCAGGTCCGTGTGCAGTCGATGTAAGAGCAGCTTCGCGGCCGGCTCCTGCTCTTTGCGTGGGCGGCGGGCAAGCGACGAATCATAAGTCGTGATGGAACTGCAAGTGCCGTAACTTTCCAGCACCAGGCCAAAGCCGCGGCCGATATCAATCCCTTCGTGCAGCGTGACTTCAATTAGCTCTTCGGTGTTGTCCTCCCCCGGTACCACCTCGGCCAGTAGCTTCGCAGCCTCCGCCTTGTCGCCGACGGGCCGCAGATACATCCACCCCTCGCGGACCTTCCCTTCCTTGAGCAGCAGCGTCCCCACCTCGCGGCAGGCGGCAATCAGCCCCTCCTCAAGCTCATTCCGCTTCGCCTCGCTCAGCGAATCCGCCCCTTCCGCCGTGGCAATGGGCATTCCCAGCTTGCGGCGGACCTGCATCTTGAGGGCTTCAAACAGTTCGTGATACTTCTTCTCCGCTCGCAACTGGTCCACAACGCGGCTCAGCACCGCATCAGCACCATGAGCGGCGAATTCTGACTTCAGCGTATCGAAAGCAGTATCTGACATGACGTATTCGGCTCAATGGATGGTCTTTGAATCTCATTCCCAACACCGTTTATCGTACCATCGAATGGGCTGATTCCCCAGGTGCCCAAAGCCGAACCCGAAAAGTGGCCACTCTATTTTTTCACGGCCTTCCAGGGTCGGCATCCACCGGCTGATGAAACAGCTCGGCCCTGGCGTTCCCCCGGTTAAGAACGTGATAACACCAATTCCCTAGCGAAGCTCGTGCGGTGCGTGGCATAATGGCAAATGAGCACCGCGGAAATCGTGCCGTCAATCAGAAGAAGTCGAAGGTCCTCTTTTCTGGGCCTCCGAATACCACCCTGGGCGTAGTGATGAAATGGGTACTCCGCAACGAAAGCTAAATCGCCAAATCAGAAATCACCGTGAGTGGTTGCGTGATTCGGGGACCGAGATCTATGAATACACAAATAATCGCATTGAAACAAACCTTTCGGAGGGAAGTCTTCCGGCGCTCCGGACTATGAAGTCATCGCTTCGAGGCTTCGGACTCTATTACGGAACAAAAGGGGTGATCGGCCTCGTCGATGGGTTGCCCAGTGCTTGGGATGACATCTATCTGAGTGGTTCGTTTCACCTCTATGGGCTGCGTTTAGAATTTATTTTATGGACGAGGCTCGCCGATGAACCTGGGTTCACGCTCTCGATCCATGAAGCCGCCTGTGCCCTCTGCTTTTCATTAGCGAACGGCCTGTCGGACTGGACGCAACTGTTCACAGAGATGCTCAGCCAGGCAGCGTGGAACGACCAGATGGTACGACAGGTTTATTGGCAAGAGCGCAAATTCGAGCCGTTCGCGTTGCGTTTGTCGCAGCTCGCCGGGAACACCGGAGAAAATGGGGCGGCCTCCAATGATTCGCTAGGGATATATTCTGATATCTTTGCCAATTGGAACTCGCCAGACTCCCTCGCGACCGCGATGGCGAAAATCTGCGACTACCATTGTGAAAACATGGAAGATGCCGGCGGCAACGACGATTGGAACCCGGAATTCGATGAACCACCTTTCGACCTGATTCCCTGGGAAATACTTGCAATCCATCAGGTGAGGAATCGCCTTGGCTTGGCGACACCAGAAATAAACCATCCTCTGCTTGCGAATGTGGTGAACTTTATCCCCCGGAGCGAACTGCCTATGGATATGCGAATTAGGGCAGTCGAACAGTTACGCGAAGCACTGAGTATGACTTTGAAGGAATAGTAATCCGATAGATAGCGGAACGTGGACAGGTACACTTATGGGCGTGACTAGGTCGGGCTCGAGTGCGAACTGGACACTTAGTCCGAAAGTGCTGTTTTGTATAATAGAAGATGTTGCGGTGTTTCTTGGGAACTGATCTAAAGTGGCACTGGAGGACGAAAAGGTGAAGGTGATGAAAAACTCCTGAAGGTCAATGGCGTAAGTGAGGGTTTGGCAAGGAGTTGCGAGTTTCGAAGACGGGAGTTTTTCATCACGGAAAAAAATACAGCGAGCAATTCCGGGACGATTGGGTGGAATAGGGGACACAAGCTCCTCTAAGCGATAGCGGATGAATCAAGAAACCCGTTTTTAGGGCCTTGATTCAGGGACTTACGGCGACGTGAATCAACGGAACTTACGGATAAACAGTCAGTTGCGGCGATTCGACTCGCCGTAAGTACTTTGAGAAAAAGAGGTGTGAATCGGTGAATCATAGCCCTCCGCGCGGAGGTTCCTGACTACGGCTGAGAGGGATCGGGCCGGCGACCAGGGCTGCTCCCAGGTCAATGATGTGGCCTTGCTGGCGGACGATACGCCCGAGCTGATCTGAAACGGAGATTACAGGTCGGGTGCAGGGTCCAAGCCCCCTTTCGCGACCATCCGCTTCAACCAAACGTCGAAGAGGAAGCCCGCTGGGTGAGAGCCCGATTCGATCCCCATAGATTTCCTGAATTCATGCTGGGGACACTTGACGATGCCAACTGACATGTATACAGTTGTTCCAGTTGGCGGCGAGTCGCTTCTGTCCGAGCACTCGCGGCGAAGCTCTTTGGCATCCTGGTTGTGATGAATTCTCAAGGGAGTCCTGCGCCCGAGTCTGTATGCACGCGCTGACTGCTTAGGCGTGCGGCAGGTGATCACTTCCCATCAGGTAGCCCGCACGCTCCTCGTGCTGGCATGTCCGCTCACGGAGTGAGCGGACTACTATTTTCTGTCGCCGCGGCGTAAACCTGGTCGAATTTCTGCACGGCTGGATCACCCAGTCGCTCCGCCATCTGGCGATAGGCTTGCCGGCGGTAATCCCAGCCGAATCGCGAACGGGGGGCCTGCTCCAGCCAGTCGAAGAGATGGACGGAGCAGAGGTCGTCGAGTTCGCGGCGGGTCAGTGTCATCGCTTCGCCCGTTTCACGGTTACGGAGCAGAAAGGGCTCGTCCTTCTGAGCGAGCAAGCCATCCAGCGACCCTCGATCCATCAGGCAATTCCAATACGCCAGCCTCTCCGCCCGGCTGCCGATGAGGTCGGTCAATTCCTGCCGGCTTGCGAGCGGGAGTTTGAAGCCTTGGAATTTTTCCGTTCCGTAAATGGAATGAAACAGGCCCGCCCGGCAGAGTTCTTCGTCAAATCCGGCGGCCTGCATCAGCTTGTAGACGCTGATGAGATGGGCCAGATAGTTCTTTTGCGTATGGGCGACCTGCTCGATTCCGAGATTGACCAGGAAGTCTGTCAAATCCTTGAATGCCGCGGCCATCGGTTGGGTCCCGTCATTTTGCGGGGAGTTCATGGGTCAAGCTTCAGCAACACTTTTCCGGCTCTGAACAGCAGCCTTCGGCGATGGTGGCCTGCACGGTAACGCTGCGGAATTCAATTCCCTCCACAACAGTCCACGGTTCTTCTTGTCGCGATACCAGCTCAACGTTCTTAAAACCGGCGGCGGAAAACGCCTTCATGAACTCCGGTTCTTCAAACGCTCCGCTGATGCAGCCGCTCCACAGTGTCGGGTCGGCCTTGAGCTTTGCAGGAACCGGCTGGTTGCTGACGATGTCGCTAATCACGGCCCGGCCGCTGGGACGGAGGACACGAAACACCTCGCGAAAGAGCTGCTGGCGGTCCGCTTCGTGAACCAGATTCAAAACGCAGTTGGAAAGCACGACATCGATGGAGCCCGTGGCGATGAGCGGCTCGGTGCGCTCGGGCTCTTCCAACGATTGGGACAGGTTCTGAATCCGTCCCTTATGAAACGTGACATTATCCCAGCCAATGGAAGCGGCAATTTCCCGTTGGTATTTGCGGGCCAGGGACAGCATGTCGTCGTTCATGTCAATGCCGATAACGCGCCCCTGTGGCCCGACAATCTGCGAAGCGATGTAACAAATCTTTCCCCCGCCACTGCCGAGGTCCAGCACCACTTCCCCCGAGCGGACAAAACGGGAAGGGTCGCCGCAGCCATAATCCCGCTCAATCAGTTCCGCCGGCAGAACCTCCAGGAACTTGCGGTCATAGTTCACCGGACAACAAAGGGCCGGCTCGACGGCTTTCGAAGCGGCAGAGTAGCGGCCCAAAACGGCTGTTTCAACGGTCAGTGGTAATTCCATACGCCCCATTGTTCCGTGGATGCAGTGGCTTCACAATACGAGGGCAGGGTGTTCATTCTCCGGGAGGTTTTCATGATTGTCGTGCTGGCTTCGATTGAGCTCAATGGCGGCAAGCGTGAGGCCTTCCTGGCTGAGTTTCGCCGCATTGTTCCGCTGGTGCGGGCGGAGCAGGGTTGTATCGAATACTTTCCGTCGGTGGACCACGCCACGCACTTGCCCGTTCAAGGCCCGCTGCGGGATGAAGTCGTGGTGGTCGTCGAGAAGTGGGAAAGCGTGGCCGCGCTCGAGGCTCACCTCATCGCTCCACACATGATGGAATACCGTCCGAAAGTGAAGGACTTTGTGAAAAAGGTTTCTCTGCAGATTCTGGAGCCGGTGGGTTAGCTCCTCATGCGAGACATTGTTCGAAGGCTTCTTTCCGCTCTTGGATCCCAGACGCCGCTGGCCTATTGTCGCCTGGTGGAAACGCGGGGTTCCACGCCGCAAAAGGCGGGAGCCACGATGCTGGTGTTTGAAGACGGTACTCAGCAGGGAACGCTCGGCGGCGGCTGCGTCGAGGCGGAGGTCAAGCGGTTGGCTCTGGGGCTGCTGGCGGAGAATCGCAGCGAAGTCTGCAAGTTTCAACTCGACAGCGATTACGGCTGGGACGACGGATTAATCTGCGGCGGGCGCATGCAGATCCTCGTCGAACCCATTGCCGGAAGCGAAGAGAGCCGTCGATATTTTCGCCTGCTCGCTGAACGGATTGATGCCGGTCAAGGAGTGACGGAAGCCGTCGTCTTCGACTCTGCCGCTAGCGGCTTACCGGCTCCGACAAGTTATTTGCTGGATGCGAATGGGACTTGCCTGGCTTCGCTTCATGCCGCTGGCCCGCCTCCCGCCGCAATCACCGAACATCTCCGCCCGTTGCTATCCCGTCCGCGGCCGTATGTGCAGTCTGGCATCGCCTATTTGCCAGTTCTTCCCCGCTGCCGATTGGTGATTGTCGGTGGAGGACATGTGGGAAAGGCGGTGGGGGATCTCGCCGTTCAGCTTGATTTTGATGTGTGGGTGGTAGATGACCGCGGGGAGTATGTCGGTGAGGACCGCTTCCCCAATGCCCAGCGGCGAATCGCCGGCAGCATTGACCAGATTCTGCCGAGCCTGGAAATCACGCCGGATACCTACTGCCTGATTGTCACTCGAGGCCACAACCACGATGAGGAAGCCTTGTTCCACCTCGTGAATCGCGGTGCTCGTTATGTGGGCCTCATCGGCAGTCGGCGGAAGATCAAAATGATCTTTGACGACCTCTTAGCCGAAGGGGTTGCAGCCGAAGCTCTAGAAAAAGTGCATGCCCCGCTCGGCATCGACATCGGCAGCCAGACGGTGCCGGAAATCGCTGTCAGCATTTGCGCCGAACTGGTGGCTCACCGCAATCTGGACGGGAAAGTGCCCGGACGGCCCAAGAACATCGAAGTCTAGCCATGCCCCGCTACTTCGCCATCATTCCCGCAGCCGGCAACAGTACTCGGATGGGCTCGCCTAAACTGCTGCTGCCGATGGGGAGTGGGACATTGATCGAACAGACGCTGGCGGCCTGGCGGGCCAGCCGCGTGGAAAAAGTCGTCGTCATCGTGCGGCCGGACGACCAGGAATTAGCACACCTCTGCCGTTCCTGTGGGGTGGACGTTGTCGTTCCTCCCATTGTGCCGCCGGAAATGAAGGACTCCGTGCTGCACGGCTTGCAGCACATCCAAGCGAACTACTCTCCCGTTGATGAAGACGCCTGGCTGCTGGCCCCGGCAGATATGCCCAGCCTTTCTCCTCGTGTCATCGAAGCGCTGATCATGGCGCATGATTGCAACAAAAACTGCATGCTCATTCCCACGCTGGGGGGCAAACGAGGGCATCCCGTACTGTTTCCCTGGTCGATATCTGGCGAGGTATTTTCGTTGTCCGCAAATGAAGGGCTCAATGTCCTGCGGCAGCGTTTTCCCAGCCAGGAGATCCCCTGCGACTCGGTGGAACCGGCTGAAAGTACGGCGTTTGGTGACGTCGACACGCCCGAAGACTTTCGGCGGCTGCGCAAGTAGGGCGATTTCTCTATCTGCCCTGGCAGCACTCGATTTTCACGGAATCTCGCAAAGCAACATGCCTTTTCCCGCCGTTGACCACTTCCAGGGGGACTTGTACACTACTGGATTCCCCTGGCCGTTGTTCCAAGTGTAGATGGCGGCAGGGTTTCGTTCATTTTTTGTCCGGAAAAGTTGGTGAAGGTCTCAGGACCTGTGAAGTGCGATTCGCCCTTCATTTGCCGCAGCCGGAAAAGGAGCCTTACGTGTCGGATAGTCTGGTTAAAGAATTGGTGGAAGCTGGAGTACATTTCGGGCACCGCGCCAGCCGCTGGAACCCGAAGATGGCCCCTTACATTTACGCCCGGAAAAACGGGATTCATATCGTCGATATCCGCGAGACCGTCCGAGGTCTCTTGCGAGCCAAAAAGTATTTGGCCCAAGTCGCGGCTCAGGGAAGTCTGGTGCTGTTTGTCGGCACCAAACGGCAGGCGGGAGCAGCCATTGAGCGAGAAGCCCTTCGCTGCCACATGCCCTTCGTAGCCGAGCGCTGGCTCGGTGGCGCACTGACCAATTTCCGCACCATTCGCAGCCGATTGACCCGGCTGGAAGAGGTGGAGCGGATTCGCGGCAGCGAAGAGCTGAATGCCTACAGCAAAAAGATGCAGTCGGCGCTGAACCGCGAACATCGGAAGATGTACCGCAACCTCAACGGGCTGCGGATTCTCAACCGGATGCCCGAATGCCTGGTGGTTTTCGATCCGAACAAGGAAAAGAACTGCATCAAGGAAGCGCGGTCCCTCGGCATTACCACGGTCGCTTTGATCGATACCGACTGCGATCCGGATTTGGTGGATCTCCCCATTCCCGGCAACGATGACGGCATCCGCAGCATCGAGTTGATTGCTCGGCATCTGGCGGAAGCCATCCTCGTCGGCAGCCAAAGTGCTGCCGCTGCTCGCGGAAAGGATAAGCCGGAGGCGGCCAGTTCCAACGGGAACGCTGCTGTGGCTGCAGAAGCTGCGAAAGCGGGTCAAGCCTAGTTATCGCGAAACAAGGTAATTCGTAGGACGGGCCTCCGAGTTGGTCCTCGCCGTAGGATGGGATTCCAATCCCGTCCGGTTGGCGATAGTTAGCAGAAGGACGGGACGGGAGTCCCATCCTACATTTTCGGCGAACCCACGGATGAGGTCGCCCATCTTTCAGTACATGCACACTTACGTTTTTTAGTCGAGGAGACAGGTTATGGCAGAGATTACTGCCGCTTTGGTTCGGGAACTGCGGGACGAGACGGGCCTTCCCATGATGGATTGCAAAAAGGCCTTGCAGGAACACAACGGCGACAAAGAAGCCGCCAAGCGGAACCTCCGTGAACGAGGCATCAAGCTCAGCGAATCCCGCTCCAGCCGCGAGACCGCTTTCGGCCGTTTTGGCATTCATGCGGGCGTGGATAAGAAGGCCGGTGCTGTCGTCGAAGTGAAATGCGAAAGCGCACCGGTTGCGAACAGCGATGAATTCATTCAATTCGCAAACGATCTGGCGCAGGCGCTGGCGGCTTCGAATGTGGCCACTGCCGACGAACTGCTGGCACAGCCCTCGGCCAGCAAGCCCGGGCAGACGCTGAAGGATGTGAAGGATGACATGTTCAATCGCATCCGCGAAGTCTTCAACATCGGCCGGATGAAGCGGCTGGAAGGCTCGACCGGCGGCTATAGCCACAACAGCGGCACCGTGAGCGGTGTGCTTGTTAGTGTCGAAGGGGGCAACGACGCCGCAGCCAAGGACGTGAGCATGCACGTTGCTGCCATGCATCCCCTTGCTGTGGTGAAAGAGGAAATTGATCCGGCACTGGTTGCCAGCGAGCGGGAAATTCTCCGCGCAGCAGCTCTGGCCGAAGGAAAGCCTGCCAACATCGTCGACAAGATGGTCGAAGGCCGGCTTAAGAATTTCTATGCTGAAAAAGTCCTCAGCGAACAGCCGTTCGTTAAGGAAAACAGCCAGACCGTCGGTGCCTATGCCGCCGAGCACAAGATGAAGGTCAAGCAGTTTGTGCATTGGGTGCTGGGGAAGGAATAGCAAATGGGTGGCACGCCCACGGCTTTGCGTGGGCGTGGCTAAATGGATTCAGGATGTTCACGCCCACGCAAAGCCGT
>CAYUJE010000156.1:0-15303 GCA_964444865.1 uncultured Pirellulaceae bacterium
CAGCAGGAGATAGAACTGGAAAATCAACACGAGCTTCTGGTTGCGAATGGTATCGCGCTGACCGGCAGGGAGATTGTCGATGCGTCGATCTTCAAAGTGAATTTCGCCTTTGTCGGGGGCGTCGAGAGTGCCGAGCAAATGCAGCAGCGTGCTCTTGCCACTGCCGCTCTGGCCGATGATGGCGGTGAATTCTCCGGGGCGGATCGAGAAGTCCACGCCGCGAAGGACCGGCACCTCCAGCTTTCCCTTGCGGTAAGTTTTGAAGACGTTGCGGGCTGCCAGAATCGGCTTGGCGTCCCTCTTCAGATCGCGTTTAGCCGCTTGAAAGCTGGCATGCGGCCCCGCGGTTTTTCCGGGAGTTGCGTCGCCACGGGTTTGCCTTGTGGCGCTGAGTTGATTGATGACGCTCATGGACTGCCTCCTTGCGGAAATCCGAAATACTAAACCCGAAATTCAAAACAAAGCTTACTCGTAGCGCAATGCCTGCACCGGATGCAGCCTGGCCGCACGGAGTGCGGGCAGGACGCTGGCGAGGACCGCGATCAGGACCGCGCCGAAAACGACGCCGACGATGGTCATCGGCTCGATGATCGTGGGGATGCGGCTGAAGTAGTAAACCGTGGGATCGAAGACTTCGTGGCCGGTCATCCACTCAATGACCTTGGCGATGTCGTTGATGTAAAAGACGAAGAGCAAGCCGCCAATCATGCCTGCCCCGCTGCCGACGAGGCCGAGCGAAAAGCCGTAGCTGAGGAAGATGCTCATCACGCCGCGACTGGGAGCGCCGAGGGCCTTGAGGATGCCGATGTCCTTGGTCTTTTCGACAACGATCATAAAGAACGTGGCCAGAATGCCGAATCCGGCGACAGCGATAATCAGGAACAACAGGATGTTGAGGAGCGTCGTTTCCATCTGTACGGCCGAAAGGAGCGGGCCCTGCATGTCCCGCCAGGTCTGAATGCGATAGGGGAATTCTTCGGCGGGAAAGCGGGCCCTGAGCTTGTCACGAACGGCATTCAGGTCCGCGCCGGGGCGCAGCTTGAGCTGAATCGTGGTTACGGCGTCGGTCATGCCGCGAGCTTCCTGCAGGGCCTTCAGCGGCACAAAGACAAAACCACTGTCGTACTCGCTCATTTTACTTTCGTAAAAATCGACGACGGTGAACTGCTGATTGAGGGCCTGCGGTTTTTGGCCGGCGGAAGCGAAAGTGATGGTTACGTCGTCGCCGGGGCGACAGAGATAGTAGTCCTTCACCTTCCCGTCCGGATCACGCTGCTTGATGCAGCCAAGAGCGATGCCGAGGATCGCGCCGGTGTACTGCTCCTTGGTCTTGTCGAATTCGACGACCTTCTCATCTTCCCCTTTGGAGCCAGCAAAGGGACTCTTGGGAAAAGGAGTCTCGGGAATACCGGGCTCGCTGGGCTTGACCGATTGCCTGGCTTCGAGTTCCTGGCTGGCGCGGTGCATTTCCTCTTGCTCTTTCAGGTACTCTTTCTCAATCGTCGCCCAGGCTCGACGGTGCTGCCAGCCGGATGGAGGTAGCGGATGGTCTTTATCGCCGTAGCCATCCTCGCGCAGTTGAAAAGTTAGCTTTTGACGGTTTTCGGCGTGCAGCAGGTATTCGCGGAACTGGCTGACGTCTCCGTAGGTGGCTTCGTCCACGCCAATCAGCATCACCTGCCGCGGCAGCAACTGACCGCGAGCCTTGATATGCACAATCGCCGGCACATGGACGGCCGTCGTCATGCTGAGCATGTCGCCGCCGACGATCTTGCGGATTTCCTCTTGGTGCCAGTCCGGCTGCGTGAATCCGTCGAGGCTGTGAGACTCGAACACGATGTCCGAAAGAATCCCTTTAAGCCGCACGTGCATTTCATGGGCGAAGCCCGCCATGACGCTGTTGACGACGATGAGCGTGCCGACTCCCAGCGTCACGCTGACGATCGAGGCCAGGGCGATGTATCTGGTGCGGAGATAACGCCACGACAATAAGAGCTTGTACATGCTAGTCCTTTAGCGGCACGAACTTCCAGGTTCACTATGCAAGTTTAGTACTCAGTACTGAGTATTAAGTACGTTTTACTTGGGTCTTAACAGCGGGAATAAAATAATGTCCCGAATCGAAGGCGAATTCGTCAGTAGCATCACCAATCGGTCAATTCCGATTCCCAGGCCACCCGCAGGCGGCATCCCGTGACGGAGTGCGGTGATGAAGTCGTCGTCCATCTTGGCCATCGAGTCGTCGGCTGCCTGACCTTCGAGCTGCGTGCGAAAGAGCTGCTCTTGCAGGTCGGGGTCGTTGAGTTCGGTATAAGCGTTGGCGACTTCCATGCCATGAACGAAGAGCTCGAACCTTTCGGCCACGCTGGGGTCGCTCTGCTTCCGTTTAGTCAGTGGGCAGATGCTGGCGGGGTAGTCGATGACAAAAATCGGGCCGACGAGAGCGTCTTCCACCTTTTCTTCAAACACTTCGCTCTTAATGACATCGGGATGCTTTCCAGCGGTCTCAAAGCCGATTTTTTCCGCCAGAGCCTTTACGGCAGCGGAGTCTTTGGGATCGATGCCGGTGTTTTCCTGAAATAGTTGGTCGTACGTTTTGCGTACAAACGGGGGCGTAAAATTGATCGTTTTCTCACCCCAGGGTCGCTCATATCCTCCACCGATGGCGTCGATGGCATCGAGGATGATTCGTTCCGTCAGGTCCATCATCGTTTCGTAATTGCCGAACGCCTGATAGACCTCCAGCATTGTGAACTCAGGATTGTGCCTCGGACTGATTCCTTCATTGCGATAAACGCGGCCGAGCTCATAGACCCGCTCCATCCCGCCGACCAGCAGTCGCTTGAGATGCAGTTCCAGCGCGATGCGGAGATAGAGCTTTAAATCGAGCGTGTTGTGATGCGTGATGAAGGGGCGTGCGGCGGCTCCGCCGGCGATGGAGTGGAGCGTGGGGCCTTCAATCTCGCAAAAGCCTTGTTTATTCAGCGTGCCGCGGACAGACTGCACCACCTTGGTCCGGCTGATGAATTTTTCGCGGACTCCCTCGGTATAGGTCAGGTCGAGATATCGCATCCGCTGCCGGAGTTCGGGGTCGGCAAGGCCAGCGTGTTTGTCGGGAGGCGGGTTGATGCTCTTGGTGAGAAAATGAAGCTTTTCCGCAAAGATGGTCAGCTCACCCATCTTGGTATATTTCAACTCGCCATCGACACCAATGATATCGCCGAGGTCAAAGTTTTCCGACAATGCCCAGCTGTCTTCGCCGACCTGAGCCTTGCCAATGAATAGCTGAATTCGACCCGTCCAGTCCTGAATGTCCACAAATCGCAGCTTGCCGGTGTCGCGGTTCAGGACGATTCGCCCCGCGGCTCGGACCTTCGGCCCGGTCATTTCACCCTTACCCTGATCAGCCACCCATTGGCGGAAGTCCACTTCTGGATTGACTTCGCGGTCGGGGGGCTCAATCAGGTCGCCCGCTTCCTTCTTGTAGCGAATCTCTCCCTTACGGGCCCGGATCTCCCCCAGCAGGGCCCGGCCATCAAACCGGCTCCCCCACGGATCGTGTCCCAAGGCGGCGATTTTTCGAAGTTTCTCTCGCCGCGCCGCTTCGTGCAGGCCGGCATCGGCGGCGGCAGCGTTTTCTTCAGGTGTCGGGGAAGGTAGGGGCTTGGTCATGCGGGAGGTCGGGTGCGAGGAAGACAGTTATCCAATCGAAGGCTATTGCTTTCCACGAAAGGAGGGCTTTCCATCGCCGGCAGTTCGCGCGATCGTCTGGCAGTTAAGTTGAAGAATCGCAACATTTTAGTGATGGATGGGACGGGGTCAACGTCAGAAACCGCTCGCAGGCAACTTGTTTTGTGGTAACTCCTCCGTTTCAAGCCCTTGGCAACTTGGCTAGGGCATGTTAGATTATGCGTTTTTCCGTAAGGTCCCGCCCGGCAGCCAGTTAGGAAGCCGCGGCGTCACTCTGGAGTAGTTACAGTGGCTGGCACGAAGACATATCAAGCCAAACCGGGCGAAGTCGTTGAAAAGTGGTGGGTGGTGGATGCAACCGACAAGGTGGTCGGCCGTCTCGCCAGCGAAATCGCCATGATTCTGATGGGAAAACATCGCCCCACTTACACGGCACACGTTCTTTGCGGGGACTCGGTCATCGTCCTTAATTGCGGCAAGATCAAGTTCAGCGGCAAAAAGCAGGCCCAGAAGGAATACGACTGGTTCACCGGTTACACCGGCCGCCGGACGGAAACCGTGGAAACCCGCCTGGCTCGTCATCCCGATCGCATCCTCCGGGATGCCGTCCGCCGCATGCTCCCCAAGAACAAACTCGCCTTCAAGATGCTGGCCAAGCTGAAGCTTTATGCTGGCACCGAACATCCGCACCAAGCTCAGATGCCACAGGTCAAAGAGTTGGCTGTCTAGGCTTTTAACCCTTACTCGTACATTAGTTCAATCTCCGTAAGTCGCATTTGCAGGAAATAAATGGTCGCCACGAAGAAAGACAAAATCAGCGGACAGTCCCTCGGCACCGGTCGTCGCAAAACAGCGGTCGCCCGCGTTCGCATCAAGGCCGGCACGGGGCAGATTGAGATCAACGACCGCACCTTGGAAGGCTACTTCCCCGTGGTCGGTGATCAGGCCACCGTGCTGGACGCTTTGGAATCGACGAACCACCGCACCGATGTGGACGTTCATGTCCGCGTCCACGGTGGGGGACCAACCGGGCAAGCCGGAGCCATCAAGATGGGGATTGCCCGCGCTTTGTGCGACTTCGACGAGGCCACTTTCGCCCACCTTCGCGGCAATGGATTCCTGACTCGCGATTCCCGCATGAAGGAACGTAAGAAATACGGCCTGCGTGGTGCCCGCCGCGGTGTGCAGTTCAGCAAGCGTTAATGCTATTTGGGCCAAGCATTGGCTCAACGATAGTTCAAACCATCAAAAGCCTGCGGAAATATCCGCGGGCTTTTTTTGTAGTATCCGCTACATTCCCGCGAACTTCCTCATCTCCGCCAACTCCCGCTCGTAACCGCCGGAAAGGATAGGAAAGCGACACCAGGTTTTGGGGTCGAGATTCTCGTCGTCCAGATGGAACGATGGGGCGTAACGCTCTCGCTTCCACTGGTTGCGGCACCAAAGGCGAAAGAATCGCTCGATCCAAACGACGAGTTGCTGCCGCGTGTATTGCGGGAATTGCAGTTCGCTGAGCTGCAGGATTTCTTTGGGGGACATTTTGTCCCGGATGCTGGCCCGCTCTACCGCATCGAGCAGCTCGTAGGGCATCAGGTCGTCTTCATCGGTTTGCTTGGCGGAAGGAGGGCGAAGTTCCGCAGTGGGGGCTTGCTCGTTCACGGCGGCGAGCCCAGGAAGCGGGCCAATTCCCGCGGGGCCCGATTTCTCCACCCACCGCAACCAGCGGCGAATGAAGGCTTTGTCGATGCCTGCGATGGGTGAGAGGCCGCCCGATGTATCGCCATCCATCGTCGCATAGCCGACGGCTGCTTCGGAGCGGTTGCTGGTGGCGAGGAGTAATGCCCCTTTGATATTCGCGAGGAGCCAGACGCTGGGGGAGCGAACGCGGGCCTGGATATTTTGCAGCGCGATATCGTCCGTCTTCCAGTCGAGTTGCCGACCGATTCCGTGAGAGACCGTTTCAATATATCCCTGCACTAGCCCGTCCACGTCGAACTCCAGGAATTCCGCGCCGATGGACTCCGCCACCGCACGCGCGGCATCGCGGGTCACGCTGCCGCTGTTGCGAGTGGATTGATAGACGGTTGTCAGCAGTTTGCGTGTCAAAGCCTGGTTGTCGTTCGCCTCGGCCAGGCCGGGAATGTGGCTCAGCTTGCCGAGAAACGCTTCGCGTCCAATTTCAGCGATGCCCAGGTCAATCATTCGGGCCGAAAGAATTGAAACGGCTGCGGAGTCAGCTCCACCGGAAAGAGAAACGACGAAACCGCGGGAGCGGCTTTTGCGGAGATAGTCGAAGAGGGCCAGAGACTCGGCTCGGGAGAATTCCTCTTCCTTGACGAAGGTCGATGATTCCCAGAGGGCTGGCGGCGGTTCTTCCGGGGCGGGGCTTAAAGCGGGATAGTCAAAATCGGCAAAAACTGTGTTCTTCTGGGTGCCGGTGATGAGCGGCTGGTAGCTCCCCGTACGGGCCCGGCTCATGCGAATGGTGTCGATGTCGAGCACTGCCGATGTGATGAGATAGTCGGCATAAGAAAACCGCGGCCCGGTGACCAGTAACTTGCCGGCTGACGCAATCATCGCATCGCCGTCGTAAATCGCCCTCCCTGCTTCGTTCCCCAGCAGATTTGCATAGACATAGCCGACGTTGAATGCCCGCGAGCCTTCGGTGACAAACCGCTTGCGAACTTCATGCTTGCCGAAGGCAAAATGGCTGGCGCTAGGGTTGAGAATAATGTCCACACCCTGCCTGGCCAAATTGCTCCCGGGGCGGCCGGCGACCCAGGCGTCCTCGCAGATTTCAAACCCCATGCGAATGCCGCCGCAATCAAAAATCAAATCGCCGAGGGGGTACTTTGTATCGCCAATATGCAGTTCGCCTTGCACCCCTTCGGGCCAGCGCTTGAACCAGCGAGGCTCGTAATGGATCCCCTCGCCGGCTAAGTTCTGCTTGCCGACAAACCCCAAAATCTTGCCGTCCGCTACCAGGCACGCCGTGTTGAAGAGCCCGCCACTATAGAGGACGGGCAATCCAAACGAGACAATCATCCCCTTGGTTTCCGGCAAAAGCTCGTGCAGCACTTCCAGAGCCGTCTGCTGCAGTCCTGGCGCATGAAAGGCATCCTCGCAGCCGTACCCTGTGATGCAAAGCTCCGGCAGGCAAAGGATGCTCGCCCCAGCCGCTCGCGCCGCTCCAATTGCCCCCGAAATGTGACGGCGATTGCCACCCCAGTCCAAGGGAGTTGTATTGATGACGGCGGCGCTCACGCGCAAAAGCTTCATGAAAAATGTCTCACTCTAAACCTTGCCGTAACATGAATCGAGCAGTCGACACCGAAAACTCAATTGTACCAGCGGGCGGCTGTGCTTGGAGTCATTCGACGACGAACATGTCCCGGCTGTAGCGGGTGAGCAACTGAGCGCCCTTCTCGGTAACAAGCACATTGTCGATGATGCGAGCGCCTAGGTGCTCGTCGCCGAGGAACACGGGGGGCTCGACCGTCAGTACCATGCCGGTCCGCAGTATGTAATTGCTGTCGCCAAACATGTGGATTGGTTCGGCCCAGGTCGGTGGGGAACCAGGAGCGAGGCCGTAGCCGGACAAATGGACTCTCCCGTGATCGAGGCCGGCCTCGGCAATCACCCGTTTTGCCGCCAGATGGGGAACGATCGCGGGGACGCCGTCGCGGATTTCGGCAATGCAGGCATCGGAAGCACGGAGGACCAGGTCGTAGAGTTCTCGCATGCGCGGCGTCGGCTCACCAAGGCAAAACTGCCGGCCGATGGTGGAGGTATATCGCTTGTAGGTCGCGCCATATTCCACATTCCCAAAATCGCCGCGTCTCAGACGGCGGTCCGTTGGGGCACCGTGGCTGAAGCAGGAACGCTCGCCGGAGACCAGGTTGATCGGACTGGCGGCCATTCCGCTGCCAGTGGTTAGCAGAGAATGATAAACCTCGCCCGCAATTTCAAGTTCGCTCCGTCCTTCCGCTAGTGACGCTTCAAACCGAGCCATCGCAACGTCGGCAATGCGGGCAGCTTCGCGGATATAGGTCAATTCACAGTCTGATTTGATGAGCGTGAGGTCATGAATCAGGTTCGTGGCTTCGACGACGCGACTTTCGCCAAAAAGATGTTTGACTCGCACATAATGGTGTGGGTGGAGATAGTAGCCCGGCACTTCCATTCCGACCCGTTGCCCCTTGATAGCCAGCGATTCCGCAAGCCGCTCCAAAGCAGCTATCGGGTCCTCCGGTTCGCCCCCTCCCCAGGTCCGCAGTTCATCCACAAGCGCGTCGTCCAGAAACTCCTGCCGCTCGCCGTTGCGTGTCAGCACGCAAATCGGCCCTGGCTTCGCCGAAATGAGCAAACACTGAAATTCTTGATAACTCTTGGCATCGGACCCCGTCAGCCAGCGAATGGAGACCGGATGGAAGACGAGGAACCAGTCCAGTCCAGCAGTTCCAATCGCTTCGCGCGCATGGGCTCGGCGGGCAGCAAATTCCACAGCAGAAAAATCGTGTTTGGACATGATCGCCGTGAAAGTCAAGCTGACTTCTCCGACTTTGACTGTGGCAATTTGATCCCGAACCAAACCAGTCCGCCAACGGCGCTCACGGCGCAGGCTACTCCGATGGCTCCGCGCCAGCCCATCCCCTCGGCTAAATAGGGAGAAAGCACTGGAGAGATCAAACCGCCAATGTTGCCCAGGGTGTTCATGAAAGCTCCCGAGAAACCGCGCGACTTTCCGCCCAGATCGGTCGCGGTGGTCCAAAAGACACCCTCACAGACCCCCAGAGAGGCCATTGAAAGTGCCAGGTAAATTGTGATGCTCCCTTGGTCAGTGACGCTGACCCCCTTCAGTCCAAATGCGGCAGCCAGGCACATTCCGCACAGGACAATGCTCCGGCGGCCCCATGTCGCGCCGAGCAGCTTGCAAATCCCGTCAGTGCTAAAGCCGCCGATGGCCATACCGGCTCCTTGGGCGAGCATGATGCAGAAGGACGCCTGCCTCGCCTCAATGTTCGGCACATGCAACACGTCCTTAAAGTAGTGTCCCATCCAGTAGAAAAACAAGTATTGAAAATAGCCGAAGGCCGCGTAGCTGAGTCCCAGCAACCAGAGATTTCTTTGGCGCAATAGCAACCAGCCCTCATTCGCGTCTACGGACGACCTCTGGTCCGCTGGAATTGGCTCCGGACCTGGCAGGGAAGGCTGCGCGAACATCCGCCACACCAGGCCGTAAGCAACCAGGATTCCGCCGCAATGCACAAATGCCCAAGGCCAGGTTACCTTGTCCATCAGCCAGCCAAAAACCGGATAGCAGAATGCAATTCCAATCAGTGCGCCGGCGGTCACCATGCCGTTGGCGGTCGCTCGCCAGCGCGGAGGGATCAGATCGGAAACGACATGGGCCGCGCCTGGATGCAAGGGGGAATTGCAGAGCCCGGCGATCCCACGAATCACGAGTAAGCCGAGCCACAGGCTCGTGGGCGTGTTCGTGATCCAGCCGAGTGCGCCAGCCAGGGCTACAAACGTCCCCATCGACAGACCGAGCAGTGTCAGCGATTTGGCCGCCCCCATCCGGTCGATCAGCCAACCGCCCGGCAACATCCCGATAGTGTAAACGATCAAAAAAGTCACATAGACCCATCCCATCCGCTTCTCGGAAATTCCTACTTCCGGAATGAACACCTCGTCCCCCGCGACGGAAATTCCGACGCGATTGAAGTGAGCCAGCCCTGCAAACACCATGAGCATGATCACGATTCGCCACCGAGTAAACGCCGGCAGTGAGGTGAAGGAGGAGACGTGCATCGTGGTGAACAGTCCTCAGTGATTAGGTCAAGCAACCCGGTACTTTGATATTACGTGCTCTGGGAATTGATAGCCAATTCCCGGCCTGCTGGGAAATTCGATCTCGCCATTCTTCACAGGAAATCCGGCCGCTTGCAATTCTCTTCGCAGCGGCGAGTCGAAGACTTCGGCGGGGGCGAATTCGATGAACGGAGTGATGGGGGAGTAGGCGGCAAGGTGGACGGATGCCGCACCCAGGATTTGCGTGGACCAGTTGCCAGGACAGACGAGTGCTCCTCGCGGCAGAGCCAAGTCGACGATTCGTTTTGCCTCGGTGAGGCCACCGCACGTGGTCATGTAGGGCTGCACGACCGAGACCTTGCCGCGGTCCATCATATCCAGAAATTCCCAGCGAGTGACGCCGTGCTCACCCATGGCGAGCGGAATGGAAGTCAATTCGATCAGCCTCGCGTACGGTTCCGGCGAGTCGACGGGAAAGGGGGTCTCCAAAAAGAAAATGTCGAGTTCCTCGAGTTCACGGCAGATTCGGGCGACGGTCAGCACGTCATTGAACAGATAGCCGACATCAACCATAAGCGTGGGGTCGGGACCGAGAACTTGCCTGGCTCGGCGAGCCATCTCCACGACGTCCGTGGGTGACGACATCATCGGTTCGACTTTGAAGGCTTGGTAGCCCATTTCCAGCAACTTTGCCGCACGGTCGGCCTGCTGGGCAATCATGGCTTCGCCACCCCAAGTATCGGAGACCAACGTGCAGTACGGAACAACGCTGGATTTGCACGTTTCTGAGTGGGTTTGAAACGGCCCTCGCTGCCCACCGCCGAGCAACTGCCACACCGGCTGACCGAGTGCTTGCCCGTAAATGTCCCAGATGGCCACGTCGAGCGCCCCGAGAATGATAATCTCCCAGCCGCGACGATTGGTGTGAATGAGCGAGTCCCAGACGTGCTGCCAGACTCTCTCCGGGTGCGTGATTTCCTGCCCGATGAGCAGCCTGCCGAAATGGGTATCGGGGCCGCCGACGGTTGCCTGCACAACACCCGGAGGAACACGAAAGACTTCGGAAAACCCGATCAGCCCCTCATCGGTATGTATCCGCAAGCAGGCGAGCGGTTCGATCCCCCCCTTATCCGGATCGATTTCCGGACCATCACCGATGACAAAGGTTTCCAGCCGCGTGATTTGAGGCATAATGGAAAGGTGCGGCTGGGAAGGGAAGGCCCGTCAGAAAGGTTCATGGAGTAAACTAATGGATTCCGGTTCCGCTCGAAATCCCCTATCAATGAAGCAAGTAACCAATTCAACGCCGATAATCACCCGCCGAGCGCTGCTGCGGCGTTCGGCTGTGGGGTTTGGTTCGCTGGCGCTGGCGTCGCTTTTGGCGGACGAGTCCCCCGTTCTCGCGGCTGGCGACAATCCCTTAGCCCCAAAGGCACCGCATTTTCCCGCCCGTGCTAAGCGGATCATTTTTCTGCTCATGTCGGGAGGACCGTCGCAGGTAGACACGTTCGACCCCAAG
The DNA here is from genome assembly GCA_964444865.1 of uncultured Pirellulaceae bacterium. Taxonomy (GTDB): domain Bacteria; phylum Planctomycetota; class Planctomycetia; order Pirellulales; family Pirellulaceae; genus SXOA01. The sequence goes on from CAYUJE010000156.1 coordinate 11,024, forward strand.
CCGCTGTTGACTCGCGACGACGGCAAGCCGTTGCCGTTTGCCAAGCCCCGCGTGCAGTTTAATTCGACCAGCAACTTGCTCAAGTCGCCGTGGAAGTTCCAGCAATACGGCCAGAGCGGCCTGTGGGTCAGCGAGCTCTTTCCCCATCTGGCCCAGCGAGCCGATGACCTCTGCATGGTGCATTCGGTCTATGGAACGAATCCGGCTCACGGCGGAGCGATGATGAAGCTGCACACCGGCAGTGACAACTTCATTCGGCCCAGCATGGGCTCGTGGGTGAGTTACGGACTGGGAACCGACAACGCCAACCTGCCGGCATTCGTCACGATTTGCCCTTCACTGGCATTCGGCGGCATCAACAATTGGAGCTCGTCGTTCCTGCCCGCCGTGTACCAAGGGACGCCCCTGGGAGACGCCAGCGTGCCGGCGGATAAGGCTCATGTAAAGTACATCAGCAACTCGCAGTTGCCTCGCGAAATCCAGCAGTTGCAACTCGCCCGCCTCCATGCGATAAACCGCGAGCATCAAGCCCAGGCCGGACCCGAGGCTTCGCTCGAAGCCAGGATCAATTCCTTTGAACTCGCCTTTCGCATGCAGTCGGAAATCCCCAAGGTCGAAGACTTGTCTGGCGAGTCGGCGGCGACGCTGAGGCTTTATGGCATGGACGACCCCGTGACTTCAAACTTTGGCCGCATGTGCCTGATGGCTCGCCGCTTTGCCGAGGCGGGAGTCCGATTTATTCAGGTGACGCACAGCGACAGCAAAGTGCAATGGGATCAGCATGCAGACCTGAAGGAAGGGCACGAGAAGAACGCCCGCGAAGTGGATCTGCCGATCGCCGGCCTGCTGACCGACCTCAAGAGCCGCGGCTTGCTGGAGGATACTTTGATCTGGTGGGGGAGCGAATTCGGCCGCACACCGACAGCCGAGGGAACCAAAAACGGTCGCGACCACAATCCCGAAGGGTTCACGATGTGGCTGGCGGGGGGCGGAGTGAAAGCCGGCTTTCGTTACGGCTCCACGGACGACTACGGCTACTATGCGGCCGAAAACAAAGTCCACATTCACGACATGCATGCCACGCTGCTACATGCCCTTGGCCTGGATCACGAACGGCTGACCTATCGCCACGCCGGCCGGGACTTTCGGCTCACGGATGTGGAAGGGAATGTGGTTCACGAGCTGTTTGCCTAACGCTCCTCTCTCTCCGGCCGGTTTCGCGGCCAGCGAACATTTCCATAGCTGGCAAGGCTGCTCGTTCTGCCGATCATGAAGGGTTTGGCGAGTGCCACGCCCGCGATGAACCCACCGATGTGCGCCGCGTAGGCAACGCCAGTATCCATCCCGCCCAGCATTCCCAGGCCGCTGATGAGTTGAAAAAGGAACCAGAGCCCCACCGCAACATAGCCCGGAACCTGCATCACGATGCGCACCATCAGCACCGTCACGCGGCGATTGGTGTGTAGCAGCAAATAGGCTCCCATGACACCGGAAATAGCACCGGAAGCACCCAGGCTGGGAATCTGGGCCGATGGTCCCCATGCGCTCACGAAAACATGAGCGAGCGAAGCCAGAATTCCGCAAAGAAGATAAAAGATCAAATAGCGAGCCCGCCCCATGTCCTGTTCGATGTTGTCTCCGAAAATCCACAGGAACCACATGTTCCCCGCAATGTGGGCCAGGCCGCCGTGCATGAAGATGGAGGTGAGCAGCGTCAGGTAGACGGAAACGGGGGTCGGCTTGAGCCCCGGGACCGTCACAACCTCGGGACCATTGACCGACTGCACTTGAATCTGCCGGTCCTCGGTCACAATATCTTTGCCCGTCACAATTTCCTTGGGAACGGCGGAGAACGCCATCGTAAAGGATTCGTTGGTGCCAAACCCCTGCAAGAGCACAAAGACCGCCACGTTCGCGACGATCAAGCAAACGTTGACGACCGGAAACGACGTTCGGTCGCTGTTGTCATCTCCCAGTGGAAAAACCATTGTCGACTGCCTCTTAGGTCAAAGTGATTCTCGGCAGTCCCATTCTACGGCTGCTTTTGCGAATTCTTCATCTCACTCGCCATTTCCAGCAGAGAATCCAGCATTTTCTCGGAGGCTTGCGGCTCCAGACGGTTGGTTCCCAGCCAGGTTTCGTAGCCTCCCAGCCGGTGTTGACGCGGCGTGGGAAGATAGCCGAGATATCCGTGGCCCAGCGAAACCATGAATGACTTCGGCAGCGGGCTGCGGCTCTTGAAATCCAGGCCGATCTCGCAAAAAACTTCGCATGGCATGGTCGCCAGGCAGACGTCGCCGATGCGGAGCACTTGCAGCGGCACCTTGGCCGTTTCCGGATACTCAGCCAACCGCTGCGTCCGCTCCGCATAAATGACCGAAAGGTCTGTTTTGCCATCGGCGGCGGGAGCTTTTTCGAGAGTGGCCTTGGCCCAGGCGGCTTGTTCGGGCGTGGGCTTCCGCCAATTCACGGGCAATTCACGATAGCGTGCGTCGAGCGTGACCTTATTCTGATACTCCACTTTCCCCAGGGCCTCATGGACCTTGGTCGCCACATCTTCCGCCACGAATCGCATTTGCACGTAGGGATCCTGGCGGGGGCGCGGAGTGCGGAAGTTGATATTGTTGATATCCCCGCTGGTGCCGTTGGCCAGCAGGGCGACGAAGGGGCCGCTGGGATGGTCCGCTTCCAGCAGGTGTGCGAGATGCTCGCAGAACATGCCGAAATAGTCGGCGGAAATATCCGCATCCGCCACCCCCCCCACATAATGGAGCGAGTAAGTGGCATACACAGAAATCGGCTTGCCATCCATGCCGCGGACGGACAGGAAGGAAATTGTGGGATCAGTCGGACCCGCCGGTTCCAGCAAGTTCGGGCTCCCTGCACCGGGATTCATTTTTACCTGGTCAAGTTCGCCGAATGGATTGAGCGGCATCGTCCCCGGCTTCAGATACCAGCGGCGATTGAAAACATGCTCCGGTGCCTGCGCGGTCCCAAAACCAATCTCCGCCGGCCGCAGTCGATTGACCGCACACTTCACCCCATCGGCAATCCGCCGGGCGACGAAGTGTTGATATTCGTCCATTTCCTGATCGTGCTTAAAACGGTTCTGCCCCAAGGCGCTACTGGCGGAATGGGTGTGGGTGGCGGAGATCAGCACGTTTCCCAAAGGTATGCCGGAACCTTCTTGAATCAATTTGCGAGCCTCGTCGCTGACGTTGCGATGAATCCCTAGCAGATCGCAGACAACCAATGCGAGACGAGTCTTCCCGTCATCCAGGACCAGACAGCGGGCATGCAGCTCGTCATGAATGTGCTTGGACGGATACGGCTTGAATCCGCCTATCACATCTTTTCCCAGTGGCGGGGTGATATTGCTCGTCGCCGCTCCGGCTCGCAATTCCTGGCCAATTGCCGGCGAGAACGCCGTCAGCATCAAAGTTGTGGCGGCCAGCAAACTCAGGAGGAAACAAGTTTTGTTCATGGGTAATACCAGGCTTAAAGAATCGTTAGTCACCAGCTTCACTTCCGCGGATTTTCGCACCAAACCACGTTTTTGCTGAGTTGCCCGGCAATCAGCAGGTCGAGATCTCCATCCAAATCCATGTCCACGGCCCGAATGTCGTATGCCGCTTGATCAGCCGCCACGAGGTGACTGGTGAATTTCCCTTTGCCGTCGTTTTCGAACCACATCGCCTTCTTGTCGCCATAGGCACAGGTGGCGGCATCGAGATCGCCGTCACCATCCATGTCGATCACCACGAGGGAGTGTGGTTCCAGCAGGGTCTCGTGAATCACGTGCTCGCGCCAGGCGGGGGCCTCAAACCAAATGACGCCGCGGCCGTGGCCGCGCGTGGCAATAAAATCCGTTTTGCCATCCCCATTCACATCCGCCGGCTGAATGTTGGTCGCGCCGGGTTGGTTCTTGGCGATGAGATGTTTCTTCCAAGGTCCGGTCCGATCGACAGGTGCTTCCCAAAAGGCGAACCACTCACCGCTTTTGCTTTCGTCCTGCGGACCTCCTTTGGCCCCCAGCGAAATGTCGAGCCGGCCGTCGCCGTTCACATCCCCCACGCCGAAGTAATGACTGAGGCCCGGCGCGTCCTCCCTCGCGAAGATAAACCGCTCCCAGCGATCGGATTTGTGAGAATCCTTGGGCACTCGCAGCCAGGCGGCTGAATTGGGAAACGGCTTCAGGGGCTGAGCACTGTTGGCAATCAGGTCGGGCTTGCCATCTCCATCGATGTCTCCCTTGAGCAGGCCGTGAATTCCGTTGACCT
>CAYUJE010000157.1:0-15257 GCA_964444865.1 uncultured Pirellulaceae bacterium
ATCTCCACGTTCCACTTGTCCCACTTCTCGCCGTCGTTCTGGCAGAGGACCTGCGTGGCGTAATAGTCGTAATAGAGATTGCTTTTGCTGGGGCCGGTGGCAGCCAGGTAGTCGATGCCGCGCTGCAGAGCCGGGTTATCTTTTTTCCAGCCCAAGTACATGCGGCAGAGGAGGCCGACGGCAGTGGTTCCCTGTCCCTTGCCGGGGTCGGTGTAGCCGTAGTAGGAACCGCTATCGACGCCGACGGTGTCGAGAAAATGGACCGCCCCCTGGACCGTTTTGGGATCGACTTTCAAATAGGCCATGTGCCCCGACTTGAGGGCCATCAGTTGCCAGCCGACGGCCGAGGTATCGCCGGGCTGGCCGGGGGTGTATCTCCAGCCGCCGCCGGTGGTGTCCTGGGCGAACATAATGTAGTTGAGCGAAAGCTGAGCGGGAGCCATCAGACTTTTGTCCTGCGTCATGCCATAGGCTTCGCAGAGAGCGATGGCGGCCAGACCGTGAGAATAGAGTTGCCCGCCCCCCTGGGCGAGGTTGCCTGTCTGCAAGCCGCCGTGATTTTCCAGCTTCATTTGACTGGTGAGGAAGTACAGGCCGCGGCGGACGACCTCTTGATAGTGTCCTTCGCGATGCGTCTGCCCCGCGCCGAGAAACGGCAGCAGGGCCAAAGCCGTCGCCCCGGTGCGGCAGTCGGTAAGATTGCCGGCATTGCCGCAGCGGCCGTTGCACGGGCCGGTGCGATGGTCGAAGTTCCAACTGCCGTCCCCGTTTTGATGAGCGGCGAGCCACTTGAGGGCCCGAGCCACAGCAGCTTCGCTCTGGTCATTCGCTCCACGCAATTCTCCCAGAGCCTTGCGCGATTTTTCACCCCGTCCGGTGAAGCCCGTTCCGGTGATTCCTTCGAGCGTTTTCGTCATGTCATTCTTGGGAGCGACTTCAGTGCTGAAATCACTGAGCTCAAAATGGCTGGGAGCTTGATCCACATCGGGCATGACGGCGACGGTATCCGTCTCTTCAGCGGATGCGGAAATCATTTCTTGGGTTACTTCCGTCATCGTGTTGTTGACCGGCACGATCTTGGGGTCGAGCGGCATTGGCTTGAATTCCGGATTGGTCAGCTCCTCCACTTTCTCCACAGGCGGCGCATAGGCCTGAATCGATTCATTCACCGGCGGCGGGGCGATGGTAATCAGGGCCAGAATGATGATCCCCAGAAAATGCACAATGCTGCTGGCGAACCAAGAAGGCATGGCATTGAAGAGGAGGAACCGAGCCTGAAATTCGCCCCCGTTTTCGTTATCGGAATCTTGGCTCGGTGCGCGCGCGACCTGATCACGTGGGGACATGGAATGGCTCCTGAAGCGGGCGTGATGATGAAGGTGCAGGCAACTCCCGTGAACCCGCTGCCGCGAGTGCAGAAATTCTGCCTGTTGGGGAAACCGCGTGAAACAGCTGGCCCGCTCACCTTATCGGGGCGAGAGGGAAGAGTTATTCCCGAAAAATCACTAACCCGAAGCGCTAGCGAGGGAGTCTCCGAGGAATACCCTCCGAATTGGACGAATTCGCGACAATTCCTGCTTGCTCCCTCGCTAGCGCTTCGGGTTAGTGGCCGGATTGCTTCGTCAACTTCTCCCGCGCCTCTTGCACGAACTTAAGAAGCTCCGCAGGACTGGTCAGCTTCTGCCATTCGCGGCGGGCGAGGTTGGAAAGTCCTTCTGCGGGCATTTGCATTTCCGTCTTGAAATACTGGACGAAGATGCCGCCAATCCAGCGAGTGACGAGGGCCTGAACAATCCCTTGCAACGCTCCGCCGGCGATTTGCCCGGCAATGGGAAGACTCCCTTTGAGGAGCGCGGCGACCGCGGAGACTATGGCCGGAGCAGCCAGATTGACGCCGAGAATAGCGACGAGATTCTTGCCAAGTTGGGCCAGCAAGGTGATGGCGGAGTTCAGATCCATCGGCTGGCGATAGACCTTGGCGAGGTCCACCACCATTTTGGCCGTGAGGGCACTGCCGGCGAGGAGATCGAGAATGGGGAGCGGGCTGATGGCGGCAGCCGCCCCCGCCCCCCAGGTGTAGCGGTCCACGATTTCCCAGGCCCGCTTGTCGAGAGCTTCCTGCACGCGGCGGCGTGATTCTTCCACCAGCCCGCGAGAGCGGAGGAGCAGATTTCCGAGGAGCAAATCGCGGCCATCGCGGCGGACGACTTCCAGCATTCGCGCGGCGAGCGGAGCGATGTTCGCGGGCTCGGTGAGCGTTTCCTCGATTTCTTCGCCGCTGGCCAGCACATTCGTCCGCAGACGGGTGACGGGCTGCGCACGCACGGCGACGAGCCCCGCCCGGTCCACAAATTCCTTGACCTGGCCGGCAATCTGGCCGAGCAGCTTGGCCTGATCCTCCGGCTCATACCAGTCCGCTTTGTTAAGGCAGACGATGACCCGTTTTTCCATATCTCCCAGGCGGCTGAGGAGGCGAAATTCGCTGTCTCGCAGCGGGCCATCGACCACCATCAGCACAATATCCGCATCGCGAGCGGAATCGGCAGCGATGGCAACGTGCTCGGCCCCGTCAACCTCTCCCAGGCCGGGCGTATCGACGAGCGAAACCTTGTCGGAGCCGGGCCAGGGAATTTCCTGCCGCTGAATCGTGGTGCCGCCGCGCGGATCGGTCTGAAAAGCGTCTCGCCCCGCGAGCGCGTTGAGCAGCGACGACTTGCCGCTCGACACCGTGCCGAACGCCACAATCTCTAGCCGCTGCGACTCTTGTTTTTCTTCGACGCGGCTTTTGAGCTGGGAGAGTTCCCGTTTCACGTCGTCGCTGATGGCGGCATCTTGACGGAGGTCTTCCGTCGCGGCCAGATTCTCGGCGACTTCCTTCTGCTTCTCACTCGCGGAAAGCTCACTGGGGTTCTTCGCGGTCCGCTCCCGCTGCTCCTTCTTCTTTCGCGTGGCGGACCAGAGGTTGTAGAAGAAATAGCCGACGACGCCCAGCAGTATCGCCGCCCCGGTGCCGATGATGGCGAAATAGCCGTAGACCCAGGGCGTGTCCCAATTCTTCACTTGCTCGTATTGCGCCACAATCTGCGGCGGAATCCAAACCAGCACCACCCCCAAAGCCGCCAGGGCGATGAGGAGGAAGACGCCGGAGGTGAAGGAGCGGGAGTGCATGGAGAACGAGTCAGGGGTCAGGGGTCAGGGGTCAGAATGCAGTGGGCAGTATGCCGTCGACTGCGATGAAACATGTATTTCGCCCGCGTCATTAATTCGCCTAAAGACGGCTGTTCTTTGTCTTGCTGACTCCTGACTCCTGTGCCTCTATTTCGCATACCGCCCCTCATTATTGATCCTCGCAAACACATCATTCAGCACCCAGTGAAATAGACAGAGGTGAATGCTCTCAACCATCCCCATGTCGTCGAGGTCGACGTGGATGCCGTGCTGCTGAATGGCTTTGAGCTTGCCCCCCTTGTAACCCGTGAGGCCGAAGGTGGTGAGGCCGTGGCGGTTGGCCCAATCGACGGATTGCAGGATGTTGGGACTGTTGCCGCTGCCGCTGATGGCCAGCAGCACGTCGCCGGGGCGGCCGTAGTTCATGAGTTGCTGAACGAAGATCTGGTCGTAGGCGAGGTCATTCCCCACCGCCATAATCCAGCCCAGGTTGTCGGTCAGACTCAGCACCTTGAGCCGCTTTTTGGATTCGTCCCGCAAGTCCTCGGAGCGAAGAGTGCTCTTCCCCAAATCCTCGGCCATGTGCGAAGCCGTCGTCCCGCTGCCGCCGTTGCCGATGATGTAAACAAACTTGTCATTCTGCCAGGCCCCATAAATGAGGTCTGCCATCTTCTGAATATCCGGCTGGCTAAGCCGGCTGACTTCGGTATTGAGGCGGTCGAGATAGGCAGGGAGGGCGAGTGTGGAACCGAGCATGGATGAGATGGGTTTGAGGTTCGGAGTTCCGGCCTATAATTTGGCGAAAGACAGTTGGCAAAATGATGGATGGCAAAATCATAGGAGCAAAGGCAAAGAAATCCAAGCCTTCATTATCACCCAATCATACTCCAACTATCAGTTCTTCTCTTATTATTTTGCCATCCATCATTTTGCCGTATCCGTTGCCGCTTGTTGTTGAAACTGTCAGTTACTCCCTCGGCTTGTACAAAATCGCGACGGGAAGCAGCAGCACAGCCGTGAATGCAAAGATCAGACTTCGCGGCCAGCCGAGGCTCTCGACCAACAGATCAAAGAGCTTGTAGATTGCCCCCGAAAGAAAGATGGCGATGAAATTGGCCAGATTCATGGTGGCGATCATCTGCCCCTTTTGATTTTCGGGGGGCCGGGTCTGAATGAATACCTGCACGGGAATCGCAAACATTCCGGCTGAGAATCCAGCCAGAATTAACAAGGGCAGGCTTCCCCAGAATCCAAGCAGATGGACCGCTGAGCCGGTGGAGGAGGGATAGGAAATCGCCAGCACTCCCATGCAAACGATGATCCCCCAAGCACCGACCGACACAATGCGATAGTTCAGTTTTCTCCGACACAGAAGGCCGGCCACGACGGCGCCAAATGCAATTCCCAAGCCGATGGCAGCCGTCAAAATGCTGGTCCGCAAATCGCCCAAACGGAGCTGGGCCTGCCCCAGGGAATTCACCGCCTGCATGGTGATTCCGGAGATCAACCAGAAGATGCACGAGGCGAGAATCGCTAGGAAAAGGGGTCGGTCCCCCGCCAAGAGGATGCGAGTTTCTCGCGGAATCGCCAGCGCCGCCGGGCGAAACTGCAACTGCGGATCGGCTGCCGGTGTTCTGCGCACCAGCAGCGAGGCCAAGGTCCCAGCCACCGCAATGACGATACAGAACACCCCACCTGTCCACAGCTTCTGGGGGGTTCGGATTCCGGCAGCGTCCTCCACCAGCGAACCAAGCACTCCTGCCGATGCCGTGCCAAAGATGATGGCCAGGAAAGTCGTCAGCAGTATCACGCCGTTCGCCAGCGGCAAATCGGGTTTGCGAAATAATTCCGGCAGAACGCCGTACTTTCCCGGGCCAAAAAACGCGCTCTGCGCTCCCATTAAAAACAACACCACGAGCAAGCCGCGATAGCCGGTGGTTTCGTAACTGAGGAACGCAACACAGCCAAGCAGCATAATGACGATTTCTGCCACTTTCGAAATCACAATGACGGTCCGCTTGCTGAATCGATCGGAAAGGAAACCCGCATAGCCGGAAAACAAGATGAACGGCAGCGAAAAAACCATCATCGCCAGGCCTTGCTCATCCGCTTTGGTAGCCGCTGCCGCCCCGATCGGAATCGCCAGCAGCAGCATTAATTGCTTAAAGACGTTGTCATTGAAGGCCCCCAGAAACTGCGTCGCCGTCATGCCATAAAACGACGGATCGGCAAACAGCGGCGATTGCGGCTCCGAAGATTCGGGCGCAAAGACTTCCCCCACTGCATCGGTGACCGGATCGGGGGATTCGTAAGGATTCACGATAGACATCCCGAGAATATCTCACACAGAGGCACGGAGGCACAGAGCAGAAGGCAGAATGACGAAATCCGAATGGCGAATGACGAATGTAAAACGGCCTGCGGACTTAGACATTCGTCATTCGTCATTCGTCATTCGCCATTCGCCATTCGAATTTCGGAATTCCCTAATACCCCACCGCCGCCCCATCCTTGCGGCTCTCGCTCGCTCCTTGTAGGACGCCGTTTTTCCAGTCGATGAGGATTCCTTGATAGCCGCCGAAGCCGCCACTGGAACGCATCACCTTGTGGCCCATACCGCGTAAAGCAGCCACTGTTTCCGCCGGCACTCCCGCTTCGACAAGGACCTGGCCAGAGCCTTCTGCGGGAAGACCGGTGGGGGTGGCGCTGCCGTTGTGGCTGGCGCGGGGAGCGTCTCCGGCGGCTTGGACGTTCATGCCGAAATCGATGAGGTTCGTGACAATTTGCACGTGCCCTTGGGCCTGCATGTCTCCCCCCATCACGCCGAAACAGAACCAGGGCTTCCCCTCCTTGGTGATGAAGGCCGGGATGATGGTGTGGAACGGCCGCTTGTGGGGCTCCAGTCGATTAGCGTGTTTGTCGTCCAGGGCGAACAGAGCCCCTCGATTCTGAATCACGAAGCCGACGTCCCCCGGAACCACCTGCGACCCAAAACCCGAATAGTTGCTTTGAATGAACGAGCAGCAGCTGCGATCCTTGTCGACAACCGTGAGATAGATGGTATCGCTGCGAGTCAGCTTGGGATCGCCAGCGGGAACATCTTCCGCTGCCTTGTGCAGATCGATGCGGGCATTCTGCTTTTTGGCATACTCCTTGGAGATCAACTCTTTCACGGGGAGCTCGCCGAAGGCGGGATCGGCATAGAATTTAGCCCGGTCGGCGAAGGCGAGCTTCTTGGCCTCGATAAAGAGGTGCAGATGTTCGGGGCTGTTGTGGCCGAGCGTCCGGAGTTCGTGCTGCTCGAGAATGTTGAGCATCTCCAGCGCGGCAATGCCCTGGCCGTTCGGCGGCAGTTCCCAGACGTCGTAGCCGCGGTAGTTGGTGCTGACCGGCTCAACCCATTCGCTTTTGTGCTCGGCGAAATCCCGCAGGGAGAAATAGCCGCCGTTTTTCTCACTGAAGGCGACAATCTTTTTGGCGATGTCTCCTTCGTAGAAGGCCCGCGGCCCTTCCTTGGCAAGGAGACGGAGGGACGCTGCCAGCTGAGGGTTCTTCATTACCTCTCCCACGCGAGGTGCTCGCTGGCCGTCAATGAGGAATGTCGCTGCCGAATGGGGCCATTTTCGAAGCGAGTTTTCCGCCCCTTTCCAGTAGCCGGCAATCACTTCCGGCACAGGCTCACCTTCTTCCGCCGATTTGATGGCGGGAGCAAGAATCTCCGCCAGGGGCATTTTTCCAAATCGACCATGCAGTTCCCGCCAACCATCCACACAGCCGGGAACGGACCAGGAGAGGGGGCCAGTCATGGGGATTTGCGGCAGCCCTTTTTCAGCGAAAACCTGACGATTGAGGGCATACGGGCTCCGGCCTGATGCATTGAGGCCAAAGAGCTTCTGCGTTTTGGCATCCCAGTAAATGACAAACAGGTCGCCACCAACTCCGCAGCTCATCGGCTCGACGACGCCTAGCATGGCATTGACCGCAATCGCCGCATCTGCGGCACTTCCTCCCGATTTCAGCACCTCCAGTCCCGCCTGAGACGCCAGAGGATGGCTGGTGGCAACCATTCCCTGGCGGGCAATCACCACGCTGCGGGTCTGGGAAGGGTGGGGACTGCCGCGATCAAATGCCTGCGCGATGGAATAGCTTGAGAGGACCATGAGGATCGAAGTGAAGGTGGTCAAGTGAAATGTCATGCCCTGGATGCGTCGCATTGTGATGAACTCCTTGAGGGTGCATTCTACGGCATCTGTGAAAGCGACAAGTAGCTGCTGAGCATCGACCGACGAACGCATTCCAGGTTTCTTGCGAAATCAGCTTTCCTGGGCTCGCGATAGGGCTTAAACTAAGGATCAATCGCTTACCTAGGCGATTTCCCGCCGGACATCCCCACCGATCAAGGCTCCTGCCATGCGCTGGATGGTTTTGCTATTCCCCTTTGTCCTCGGACTTGTTCTCGCCGCGCTCAGTTCCCCGGCAACTGGGCAGGAGGCCCTCTCTACCAGGATCGATGCGCTGATTGATGCCAAGGCCGCCGGCCCTATGGCAGTTCAGGCGGACGACGCTGAGTTTCTTCGCCGCGTTTACCTCGATTTTTGTGGTCGTATTCCGACTGTTGAAGAAGCCCGTGCGTTCCTGGCTGATGCCGATGCCGCCAAACGCGAGAAGCTTGTCGACAAACTGCTTGCCAGCGACGAGTATCCACGGCGGATGAGCCAGGTCTTCCACGTCATGCTCATGGAGCGGTTGGGGGACCACAAAGAATGGCAAAAGTATTTGCAGGACGCCTTTGCCGCCAACAAGCCCTGGGACGTGATGGCTCGGGAGATGCTGAATCCGTCCGCCGAAAGTGAGGCAACTCGCGGAGCGGCTTTGTTCTTCTCCAAACGGCTGGAAAATTATGGCCAGAACCCGGTGGATGTGCCGGGCATGGTGCGGGACGTCGGCCGGCTCTTTATGGGAATCGACGTGCAGTGCTGCCAGTGCCACGACCACTTGTTCGTGGACGATTACAAGCAGGAATATTACCAGGGGCTGTTCGCCTTCGTCGGACAGGCGCAGCTTCGCCAGGGAGAGACTTTCCCCGCCATTACCGAGAAGCCGCTGACGAAGAAAGTCGATTTCATGTCGGTCTTCGTCAAGCAGCCGAAGTCGGTTGGCCCATTTCTGCCGGGGCTGAAGGAGTTTGAGATTCCCGTCTTTGCCAGTGGCGAGGAATGGGAAGTGAAGCCCGATCCCAAGACGAAGAACCCCGGCAAGCTTAAATTCAGCACGCTCAAAGTTCTCTCCGAGCAACTGCCGACAGCGGATAACCAGCTCTTCAAGAAGAACATCGCCAACCGCCTCTGGTGGCTGATGATGGGTCGGGGTCTCGTCCATCCACTCGACTTGCAGCATGCGGGGAACGCACCCTCGCATCCGGAACTCTTGGAGTTGCTCGCCAATGAACTTGCCGCCCACAAATTCGACATGAAATGGCTGCTGCGGGAGATCGCGCTTTCCAAGACTTACCAGCGCGGAAGCCAGGCCGCCGATGACGCAGCCGCGGAAGCACCCCGCGAGAGTTACCGCGTGGCTTTGGAAAAACCACTTTCGTCGGAGCAGCTTCTGGCCAGCATGATCGTCGCCACCGGCGAATCGGCGCGAGCCAAGCCCGAGGAATTGCAGGAGCGTTTTGCGAAGGCTTTTGCCAATCCGCCCCGCGAACCCGAAACGGAATTCAGCCCCACGGTGAAGGCCGCCCTGTTCTACCTCAACGACAGCGTCGTCCTCGGTTGGCTCAAACCGGCTGCCGGCAATCTGGCCGAACGGCTTTCCAAAACGATGGAGCCGGACAAACTGGCCGAAGAGATGTATCTGTCCATTCTCACCCGGCTGCCAAGTGACGAGGAGAAGAAAGACGTGACTGATTATTTGACCAAGCACGCCGCCAACCGCGAAACCGCCATCCGCAACTTGCTCTGGTCGCTGCTGGCGTCGAACGAATTTTGCATGAATCACTAACATGAACCCACTCTGCAAACCTTGGGAACACTCCCTCTCGCGCCGCCAACTCCTGGGCGCTGCGGCTGGGGTCGGTGCGTCGCTTGGCCTTTCCAATCTGCTGCATCTCGCTGCCGCGGAGGAGATGCAGAAGAAGGCCAAGCAGGTCCTCTTCATCTGGATCGACGGCGGCATGAGCCAGCTCGAAAGTTGGGATCCCAAGCCCAACACGCTCTTCGGCGGCCCGTTCCGGGCGATTCCCACGAGCGTCCCCGGCATTCATGTCAGCGAGCTTGTGCCGCGATCCGCCAAGATCATGCAGCACCTGGCGATTGTTCGCAGCCTTTGTACCCAGGACAACTCCCATTCCGCCGGAGTCGCCCGCATCCAGCGCGGCGATCCCAAGAACCGGGGCGTCACCTATCCCTATTTCGGCTCGGCCGTGGCCAAGCTGCTCGGGGCGGGAACGAGCGGCCTGCCTCCTTACGTCTGGATCAAGCCCGGCAGCAGCGGCTTTATCCACCAGGATGCCGGCTTTCTCGGCCCCAAGTTCGGCGCAGTCGCCTTCGGTGACGGCAAGCCGCCGGAGAACCTGGTGCTGAACGACTCAGTCACGCCGGCCGACGACGACGAACGGAACGTCCTCCGCGCTGCCGCCAACGCCCGCTACGCCAAGAACCGCCGCAAAGAAGTGGGCGAAGCGACCAGCTACGTCTACGACGTCGCCCGCACCCTGATGAAGCGGCAGGACCTGTTCGATACCACGAAGTTCGACCCCAAAGACGTCGAGCGCTACGGCACCCACGAGTTCGGCCGCCACATGCTCCAGGCCCGCAAGATGCTCGAAGCCGGCGTCACCTTCGTCAAAGTGAACAGCTACGGCTGGGACACGCACGGAGACAACTTCAAAGGCCACCTCAGCCTGATGCCCAAATTCGACCAGGCCTTCGCGGCGATGGTGCAGGACCTCGCCGACCGCTCGATGCTCGACAACGTGCTGGTCATCGCCATGAGCGAATTCGGCCGCACCCCTCGCATCAACGGCCACATCGGCCGCGACCACTGGCCCGAAGCCTGGTCCGCGGTCATGGCCGGTTGCGGCATCAAGAAGGGACTGGCGGTCGGCGAAACGAATGCCGAAGGGACCTGGGTCACTAGCGAGCCCTATGACATCGGCCACATGTTCCACACCTGGTTCACTGCCCTGGGCATCGACCCCAAGAAAACCGAATACGACAACAGCGGCCAGCCCCTGCCGATTGCCCATGACGACTGCCATGTGGTGAAGGAATTGCTGGCCTAGAACCTACTCGTTCCCAAGCTCCGCTTGGGAACGCACGTCCGGAAGCTCCGCTTCCAGAACACGATAACTCGAAGCGGAGCTTCGATACTTGTGTTCCCAAGCAGAGCTTGGGAACAAGGAGTTTGAAATGGACAACACCGAACTACTCAAAAAATACGAACTTCAAAAGCCCGCCATCATCACCGCCGAGCCCCAGGTGAGCCTCGCCCGGTTCAGCCCCTGCGGCAAGCTGCTGGTCGGCGGCGGCTACGACGCCCGCGTGCGGCGGTGGAACACCGCGGCCGAGGGAATTCCGGAACTGCCGGCTCTGGAAGGCCATCACGGTTGGGTGGAAGGGCTCGCGTTCCGGGCCGAAGGAGAACTGCTCTTCACAGCCGATTCCTGGGGACAAATCTGTTGCTGGAGCGGCTATACCGGCGACAAGCCGGCGGTAAAGTGGAAGCTGGACCAGGCCCACGACGGCTGGGTGCGGACGCTCGCTATCAGTCCCGATGGCAAGTCGCTCGCGAGCTGCGCCAGCGACCGGTTCGTGCGAATCTGGTCGGCGGAAGACGGCAGCAAACAGTTCGAGTTTCCGCAGAGCGAGTTTGGCAACCTGTGTCTGAAATATGCGCCGGATGGAACGCTGCTGACCGGAGACGAACGGGGCATTGTCCGCCACTGGAAGCCGGACGGCACGCTCATCCGACAGTTCGATGCTTCAAGCCTGTATGTCCTCTCCCGGCTGCAGGATTGCGGCGGGGTAATTTCGCTAGCTCTCGACAAAGAAGCCAAGATGCTCGCGGTCGGCGGCACCAAGCCAGTCAACGGCGGCACGGTCGTCGGCGTCCCCACGATTCTGCTGTTTGACATGGCGACCGGCGAGCAGAAACAAAAGTATGACCTGGGAACGCAAAATGACTGCTACGTCGCCGACCTTCACTTCCACGACGACGGCTTTCTCTCCGCCGTCACCTACGGCACGCCGGGCCAAGGGCAACTCATCTACTTAAGGCCGGGTGAACAGGCACCGCTCCTCACCTACAAGCAGATGCAAAACTGCCACAGCCTCTCCTGGCACCCAGACGGCAAGCGACTCGCCGTCGCCGCCACCAACGCCGGCAGCAACGGCAACGGCCGGCCGCTCGATAAAGAAGGGAAGTACAAGGGGAACAACTCGCCGATCCATGTGTTTAGCTTCCCGGCATAGCAACCTGCTGAAAGCGAAATGCTGCCGTTTCGAGGGCGGGAATTGGCCAAGCACTGTCACCCGTTCTCGCGTCAGCAACACCAACGCGGCGGCGGCCCGCCTGTGACTTTAAACGGGAGCGACTACCCCAACTCCCGAATCCCCCGCCCCTCTTCCAAAATCCTCACCGGCCGCTGGTTCAAATCGGGGAACGTTTGCTGCGGGTCGATGCCCAGGTGGCGATAGACGGTGTGGAGCAAGTCCTGCGGGGAATAGGGGCGCTCGGTGGGATACTCCGCCTTGCTGTTGGTCGCCCCGATGACTTGCCCCATCTTCAGGCCGCCGCCGGAAACAAGAGCCGTGTAGGCCTGCGGCCAGTGGTCGCGGCCGGTGCCATTCGCGTTGTGGCTCAGCCGCGGCGTCCGGCCGAATTCGCCGACGGCAACCACCAGAATTCTCTGGTCGAGCCCGCGCTCGAAGATGTCCTCGATCAGTGTCGTTAACGCTTCGTCCATGTACGGCAGCCGGCGTTTCATGTAGTCGCCAAAGTGGCCGGGGCGGCCGGCGTTTTGAATGTGGTCGTCCCAGTTGGTGTAATCCGGGTCGTTTTTGGGGGTGTTGATGTAGAGGCTGATAACGGCGGTTCCCGCCTCGGCCAAACGGCGAGCGAGCAGGCACCCCTGCCCCCACAGGTGCCGTCCGTAACGGTCTCGCAGCGAGTCATTTTCCTGCGACAGATCAAAAGCCGCGGCTGCCTCCGGACTGGTGAGCATTTGAAACGCGAGCTGGCGGAAGTGGTCGGTGCCTACGAACTGACCGCTCGCATCGGCGTCGCGGCGATAACGGTCCACCTGGGCCAACAACCGGCGGCGGTCATCCAGCACCGCCACATTCTGAGCCGACACCGAAAGTTGCGGCGGCTTATATCCCGGGGCCGACGGATCGGCCGTCTCGAACGAGGCATGCTGCATCCCCAGATAGGCCGGCCGCGTCATGTACATCCGCGACGGGATGGCGACATAGGGCGGCAGAGCGTGCTCCCCCAGTCCCCGAATCTTGCTGGCAACCGAGCCAAAATCGGGATGCTGGCTCTTCGATTGCGAAGTCGGGTCGAGCACCGTCGGCTTCTTCCCGGTCAGCACCACAATCCCGCCGTCGCTGTGAATCCCCACGTCGTGATTCAGCGACCGGACGAGGGAGAACTTGTCCGCGATTTTCGCCTGCCGCGGAAACAGCTCGCAGATCTCCATTCCCGGCACGTTCGTCGAAACCTGCCTAAAGACGCTGCGAAACTCCACCGGCGCATCGGGCTTCAGGTCATACGTCTCCAGTTGCGACGGCCCTCCATGCAGGTACAGCAGGATGACCGACGTCTCCTTTTTCCCTTCCCCCGTCCGCTCCTTTGCCGCCAACAACTCCGGCAGCGTCAGTCCTCCAATCGCCAGCGTCCCCGCCGTCAGAAAGGCGCGGCGGGAAAGGGGGCCGGTGCAAAGGGTAGGAGGATTAGGCATGGCGACACACGACACGGGAAAGCAGGAAAACTAACATCAACGTACGCTGATGTTTGGTCTGGGTCAATCAGAATCAGCATGTTCCCCGGGCCTTCGCAGGACCCGTATGGGATAAACTAGGAATCCGCAGATCAAGTGTTCGCCGGTCGCACAACTTGTGGAGAAAGCAAATGACCGCCAAAGAGATCGTCGCCGAGCTCAAGAAGCTCGCTACCGCACAAACCAAGAAAACCTGGATGACCCACGGCGCCCAGGAGCCGTGTTTCGGCGTCAAGGTCGAGGACATGAAGAAAATCCAGAAGCGGATCAAGATGGACTACCAGCTCGCTCTGGATCTCTATGACACGGGAATCGCCGACGCGATGTACCTCGCCGGCCTGATCGCGGACGACGCGAAGATGACCAAGAAGGACCTGCAAAAGTGGCTCGACAACGCCACCTGGGGGATGGTTGCCGAATTCACGGTCCCCTGGGTCGCTTCCGGCAGTCCGCATGGCCGCGAGTTGGCCCTGAAGTGGATGGAGTCCAAGGACGAAACCATCGCCTCCGCCGGCTGGCAGACTTACAGCAGCTTGGTTGCCATCAGGGAAGACGCGGACCTCGACCTGGCCGAAATCAAAGGGCTCCTCGCGCGGGTGGCGAAGTCGATCCACCAGCAGCCCAATCGCGTCAAATACGTAATGAACAGCTTCGTCATCGCCGTCGCCTGCTACGTCAAACCGCTCCACAAGCAGGCGGTCGATACGGCAAATAAAATCGGCAAGGTCTCCGTCGAACTTGTCGGCGCATGCAAAATTCCGTTCGCCCCCGATCACATCAAGAAATTCGCGGCCCGCAGCGAGATCGGCAAGAAGCGCAAGAGCCCGAAGTGCTGATCGTCGCCTTTCGCTCCGCGAAAGTAGCGTCTGCGCACTAGAGATAAGCTCAGTCCTTCGATACTTCCATTCAAATGACGCAATACAGAGTTGTTATTCCAGAAGAAAGATTTGCCCTGTTCGAATGGGAAGACGAAGGGTTGCCAGCGATTTGCTCGGTTAATCAGTCGCTGGCAAACTTCGAATGGAAAATCGTGTTTGCTTGGCACCTGTCAATCATCGTTGAGCTCGAAGAGCTTGCCAGCAACGGAATGCCGACAATGAGTGAAAAATCCGTAGTCGACGAGATTGGCAAACACTTCGACGCGCATTTGAAGGAGAACGGCAATGCGTTGTTCCTCGCACGCATTACTTGGAACGGAACACGCCAATTCTTGTACCGCGTTTACGATCCAGATGTCGCAAACGCTTTCTTGATGGACATTGTCGATAACGAACGTGAAGTTCGTCCGTTTGACTTTAGGATGGAGCAGGACGAGGATTGGAAACTCGCCGAGTGGTATCTTCAAAACTGGGAAAAATAATTGATCATCCTACCCGAGCCGCAAGCACTATGAAAACCTTTGCTCTCATTACCGTTGGCCTCTTGCTCCTTGCTGACGCGGCACATGCCGAGTCGGGGCCGACGCCAGCCAAATGCCTGTCGCAGCCGAGCGAGGAGAAGAAGGACGACAAGGCGGAAAAACTCCCCTCGCCCCCTGCGGGTTACGACACCCGTCGCAACGGGATCGACCGCGGGAAGTTCGAGACGGTCGAATATGACTCGACGACGGTCGGGATGAAGCGCAAGGCGCGGGTTCACACCCCGCCAGGATACACCACGGACCAGAAGTACCCAGTCCTCTACCTCCTCCACGGCATCGGTGGGGACGAGAACGAGTGGGGGCGGGGCGGGACGCCCGATGTGATCCTCGACAACCTGTACGCCGACAAGAAGGCGGTGCCGATGATCGTCGTCATGCCCAACGGCCGGGCGTCGAAAGACGTGACGGCACGGGACCCGATCCCCAAACAGTCCCCGGCGTTCGCCACGTTCGAGAAGGACCTGCTCACGGACCTGATCCCGTACATTGAGAAGACCTACTCGGTGAAGGCCGACCGCGAGTCTCGCGCCCTGGCCGGGCTCTCGATGGGGGGCGGGCAGTCCCTCAACTTCGGGCTGGGAAACTTGGGCACGTTCGCCTGGGTGGGCGGGTTCTCGTCCGCCCCGAACACCCGCCGCCCTGACGACCTCATCAAGGACCACGCAG
>CAYUJE010000158.1:0-15053 GCA_964444865.1 uncultured Pirellulaceae bacterium
GCCATTCTGGAGCAGGCGGTCAAGCTGGCCGATTCACTCGAGGATCTCGACGAAGGTTTCAATCTGCGGCAGGAACTCGTCGAAGCTGCAACTTTCGGCGGAGTGGACGACCGGGCGCTGGTGGCCTTTGCCTGGTGCCTGGCGCAGAGCGACAAGGATCCGGACCGGTTTCCGGAAGAAGACTTGCTCTGGAAGTACAAGTGGGTTTTGGCCGGGATTTCGGATTTCCCCGGCGTTTCCGTGGAAAAAATTCACGCCATGGAAGAAGATTTTGAAGCCCGCCTGAAACGGAGCGGCTTTGGGCTGCGGTCGCTCTACAAATTGCGGATGGACAACGCCAACGACATGGGTTTTCTGCGGGAGGGAAAGAAGTACGAGGAAAGATGGCGGAAGGCCCGCCGTGATGGGATGGTCGATTGCCACGCCTGCGAACTCGATGCGGAAGTGAGCGCCCTCGTGGCTGACGGCAAATATGCCGAGGCCATTGAGGCCGCCAAGCCGATCATGAGCGGAAGAATCGGATGCCATACGGTGCCGCAGCGGACCTATGCGGATGTGATCATCGCCGAGCTTTCGCAGGATCGTGTGGAGAAAGCGGGGGAAGCTTATGCCGCCGGTTATCCACAGGTCGCGGGCAATCCCGACTTTCTTTCCACCGTCGGCTGGCATCTCTGCTATCTCACCCGCGTGCTCGATGTGCCGCGCGGGCTCAGGCTGATCGAACGGCATCTGCCGTGGGGGAGTCAGACGAATAATCCATCCGAACGGATGGCGTTCTACTCGCGGGTGGGGACTTTTTTCGAGCGGCTTGCTGGAGAACGCCCCAAGCCCCGCAAGGTCCGCATCCCCGACACATTGCAGCTTCACAACGAAGACGACCGCTACGCCCCCGCCGACCTGGCCGCCTGGTTCCATGCCGAAGCAGCCAAACTGGCTGCCCGGTTTGACGCACGCAATGCGAACGGCTTCACGACTTGGGACCTGGCGGATACCCGAGCACTGGCGCTTGGCCTGGAACGGCCCGCGTATGAGGAAACATAACCCATTTCCCGATCTCGCGGCCAGGACGCTAGCATCGCTGCAAGTTTTTCGGAGTGACAGATAACGGTCAATTGGTATAACCTGGGGGGACGACAAAATCCCTGCTCGTCGAAGACGAGAACTTTCCAGGACGCAGCGATTCCCATCATGAGAACACTTCGTGCCAAGCGCGCTCTCGTTACCGGTGCGGCATCCGGAATTGGGCGTGCGATCTCTTTGGCCCTCGCTCAGGAAGGGGCCGACGTTTGCCTGGTGGATGTCAACGAAGTCGGTCTCGCCGAAGTGGCTCAGAAGATTCAAGAGCTTGGTCGGCGAGCGCTTCCCATCCGCTGCGATGTTTCCAGCAGCGAGGAGATTGCGTATGTTGTCGAGGAATTGCAAGCTGCCTGGGGCGGCCTGGACATCCTGGTCAATAATGCCGGCGTTCTGCATTACGGCCCCACGCACTTGATGTCCCAAGAACAATGGGAGCGGGTGCTAGGAGTGAATTTGCTCGCCCCGATGCATTTCATCCGACTGCTCTTGCCGACCTTAATTGCCCAGCCGGAGGCTCACCTGGTAAATGTTTCCAGCATGTACGGCTATTTTGCGACTCGCAAGACAGCCGCCTACCATGCCAGTAAGTTCGGTCTGTTGGGGCTCACGGAGTCGCTGCGGGCCGAGTTTGGCCGGCAGGGAATTGGGGTGACGGCCGTTTGCCCTGGCTTTGTGAGTTCGCACTTATTCGACGCGGGAACTTCTTCCAATCAGAACGGCGAATCGCGCCGCCCACCCGCCTGGGCGTGCACCACGCCGGAGCACGTGGCGAAGAAAACCATCCGAGCTATCTATTGTAATCATCGAATGGTGCTGGCAACGCCGCTGGCCTACGGGGCTTTTTATCTCAAGCGGTTTGCCCCGTGGCTGATTGATTGGGCGCAGCACTGGGGCCAATCCCGGGCCACGCGCCTGCGGTTGGAACAGATCCAGAAGAATCCCCAGGGCGAATTGCCACGCCGCGCAAAACGCGCGGCGTAGGCCCAAGCTGGAAAACTCTCAATGCGCCAGCAGTTTGCGAACCACCGTTTGCAGAATGCCGCCGTTCTTGTAGTAATCCAGTTCCACCGGCGTGTCGATGCGGACGCTGGCTTCAAAAGTCTTGACGGAATGATCGGCTGCGGTTGCCTGAACGGTGATGGTGCTGCGAGGCTGGAGTGAGTCGTCCAGGCCGAGAATCTCGAAGGTCTCCTCGCCGGTGAGGCCGAGGGTTTTCCAGTTCTGGCCGGCGGGGAATTCGAGCGGTAATACGCCCATGTTCACCAGATTGCTCCGGTGAATCCTCTCAAAGCTGGCGGCGATGACGGCTCGCACTCCAAGCAGCATCGTCCCCTTGGCTGCCCAATCGCGGGAAGAACCAGTGCCATATTCCGTGCCGGCCAAAATGATGGTGGGAACACCCGCCTGTTTGTAAGTCATCGCCGCGTCGTAAATAGGGACCACATTGCCGGCCGCCTGGCCAACGAGGCAGCGGGTCACACCCCCTTCGGTGCCGGGGGCCAGAAAGTTGCGAATGCGGATGTTGGCAAAAGTGCCGCGAACCATCACCCGGTCGTTGCCACGCCGGCTGCCGTAACTGTTGAAATCCGTGGCTTCCACGCCATGTTCCATCAGGAAACGGCCAGCGGGGCTGTTCTTGCTGATATTCCCGGCGGGGGAGATGTGATCCGTGGTGACGGAGTCACCGAGCATTGCCAGAACGCGGGCACCTTGGATCGGTTCGATGGGCTTGGTGGCGACGGTCAAGTCAGAAAGAAATGGGGGTTCCTGAATGTAGGTGCTGGAATCGTCCCACTGGTACAGGTCCCCTTCGGCGACCTTGATGATGTTCCACATCTCGTTGCTGTCGAAGACACCGCTGTAACGATTGACGAACATTTCGGGGAGCACGGACTGGCTAAGGGTTTGCTGAATTTCCGAGTGGCTTGGCCAAATGTCGCGAAGGTAGACCGGGCCGTCCTTTCCTTGACCAATGGGCTCGTTGGTCAAGTCAATGTCGGTGGTGCCGGCGAGTGCGTAGGCCACCACGAGTGGCGGGCTGGCGAGGTAGTTCGCCTTCACATGCGGGTTGACGCGACCTTCAAAGTTGCGATTGCCGGAAAGGACGGCAGCGGCCACGAGGTCTCCTTCCGTCACGGCAGCCGCCACTGCATCGGGAAGCGGGCCGCTGTTGCCGATGCAGGTCGTGCAACCGTACCCAACGGTGTGAAAGCCGATTTGGCTCAATGCCTCCGTCAGCCCCGACTTATCGAGGTAGTCGCTGACAACCCGAGAACCCGGGGCCAGACTCGTCTTTACATAATGGGGAACCGTGAGCCCTTTCTCCACGGCTTTTTTGGCCACCAGACCCGCCGCCAGCATGACCGAAGGATTGCTGGTATTGGTGCAACTGGTGATTGCCGCAATGACTACCGCCCCATGACCAATCGCCGTGGAATGGCCGTTGTCTTTGACGGCCGCCGTTTTCGCCAAATCAGCGTCGCCCAGGCCAAATCCCCGTTCGGCAATTGGGGCTTTGAGTGCGGTGTGCCACGTCTTTTTCATGGCCGACAGGGAGACCCGGTCCTGCGGACGTTTGGGGCCGGCCAGCGAAGGCTCCACGCTGCCGAGGTCAAGCGTGACGAGTTTGGTATAGGTGAGAGTCGGCGAAGCATCCGTGCGGAATAGCCCTTGTTCCTTGTAGTACCGCTCCACCAGTTCGACTTCTGGCTTGGTTCGCCCCGTGCGGCGGAGATAGTTGAGTGTCTCGGCATCAACGGGAAAAAAGCCCATGGTCGCGCCGTATTCGGGGGCCATGTTCGCGATGGTTGCCCGGTCGGCAAGTGACATGCGAGATACACCGGTGCCGAAGAACTCCACG
The DNA here is from genome assembly GCA_964444865.1 of uncultured Pirellulaceae bacterium. Classification (GTDB taxonomy): domain Bacteria; phylum Planctomycetota; class Planctomycetia; order Pirellulales; family Pirellulaceae; genus SXOA01. The sequence goes on from CAYUJE010000158.1 coordinate 3,938, forward strand.
AATTTATCGACCACGCCAACCTTGCGAAGAATCTGTGTGACGGTGAGGACGAGGTCCGTTGCCGTGACACCGGCCTTCAATTCACCTGTTAATTCAAACCCAATGACCTCCGGCAAGAGCATGTAAAGAGCCTGCCCCAGCATCACCGCTTCTGCTTCGATGCCACCCACACCCCAGCCGACTACCCCGAGGCCGTTAATCATCGTGGTGTGGCTGTCGGTGCCGACAAGCGAATCCGGAATGGCAACAGGCCCTTGCTGATCCTGACGGAGAAATGAACCTTTGGCCAGAAACTCCAGGTTGACCTGGTGGACGATGCCGACGTTGGGGGGCACGACCCGGAAATTGTCGAAAGCCTTTTGCCCCCAGCGGAGAAACTCGTAGCGTTCCTTGTTCCGCTGGAATTCCAAGTCGACATTTTCCCGCAGGGAGTCGGAAGTGCCGAAATAATCCACCTGCACCGAGTGATCGATGACGAGGTCCACGGGAATCAGCGGATTGATTTTCGTGGCATCCCCTCCGAGGCGTTTCATGGCCGAGCGCATCGCCGCCAGGTCGACCACGCAGGGCACTCCGGTGAAATCCTGCAGCACGACTCGGGCAGGTTTGAAGGGAATTTCCAGTTTGGCGGGGGCGGGGGCGTTCCAGGCCGCCAGGGCCTTCACGTCCTCTTCCCGCACCTCATAGCCATCGCAGTTTCGCAGCACCGATTCCAGCAATACGCGAATCGAAAATGGCAGTTTGGAAACCGCGCCCAAGCCCTGTTCTTCCAGCTTGTTTAGACGATAAATGCCGGCTTTTCCGCTGCCGGTATCGAAGGTGTCACGGGCGTGGAAGGGATCGAAAAGAAGTTTAGAGGACATGGGAGATCATTCGATGGGAGAAATATTTGAAAACCCGCGTGGTGTTCAATTTTAGCGAAGGCAAGAGAAGTTGTCGCGGGTATCGGAGTGCTCAATTCCGCTGCGTTCGCAGCAGTTGGTCTCTCAAATGGGCTTGCGTCGGGTCGAGTTCCGCAACCTTTTCCGCGGCTCGAAATGCCAGTTCATGTTCGCCGGCTGCCGCCAGAATGTGGGCTTGAATGGCAAAATTTGCGGCAGCAAAGGGGTTAATCTCAACGGCGGTAGCGATGTGGCGTTTGGCGGATGCATAGTCGCGTGCTCCGGCAAACGCCAGAGCCAGACTTGTCAGCACGTATTCATTTTTCGGCTCGACGGCAATTGCCTTTTCCAGCCATTTAATCGCTTCCGCATTATTCTGGCGATTCAAATGACAGGTCCCAATCGCATGCAATAACGGAACGTCATCCGGAGCCACCGCCGCCAGTGGCATTAAAATCGTCAGTATATCCGGTGAGTCGCTGGATAAATTTTCGGCGAAAAGCCTCAACCCCTTGGTACGTTGAACCTCCCAGTAAGGTATTCGTTTTTCACCGTCGTCATAAACCTTGAGTGCTTGCGCGGCAACATTCTCTGTCTTGGGTTGTTTACCATAGCTTGGGTTCTTCAGGACGCGATGGTCCGTCTGCGTTGCATGCACGATATCCTTGGGGGCTGATCGCGGCATGTGGCAGGTCATGCAGGAGTCCCCCTTGGCAGCTCTTAAATCTACCGCCAGCGAGCAGCCATGCTCCGCATGACACTCGTTGCAGCGAGAGCGGTAGTATTCTTCACGTCTCATCGGCTCTGGCCACGAATGCGGATCGTGACAGGAGGTGCAGCCCAGCTTCTCGGGATTGCTCTTAAAGCACTTGCTATCTCGCATTTGCATGACCTGGCTGACCGCTTTGGAATTGCCCGAACCGGTTTCCTCCTTCACAAGGATGCAAAAGATGTCTTCCAGGGCCATTCCAGGGCGGAAGTCTCGCGGATGGCGGCCGTACCTCACGGCTCGAAAATCGCCATGCAGGTGGCATTGATTGCAGATGCTCTCCCGTTCGCGCATGGGCAATCGGGCTGGGTTGACAATGGTGAGGTCGGGAGAAGCAGACTTGAGCTTCTGCTGCCCTGACACATGCTTTTCTCCCGGACCATGACAGCGTTCGCAACCAATGGTGATTTCGTGAAAATAGGGAGGGATGAGCTTGTCAGGAATATCTTTGTCGAATTCCATTCGGCCAATGTGGCAAATCAAGCATTCCTCGCTAATTCTGCGGCTGAAATGAGACTTGCCGGCGATGTGCTCGTAACCAGGCGAGAGTTCGAAATACCCGCCTTTGGTTGAATACCATGTGACTGGTGATTGCAACAAGAAGCCGTCCCGATTTATCCCATAGGTTTTTCCACGTGTGCCGGAACCAATCGCCAGCGAAACACGAAGCGCCTGGTCGTAAAGCGTCCGCCCTTGAGAATCCGTGCCCATGGCATGATGCCAAATCTCGTCCCCCACCTTTTCGGCCTTATAGCGAGTTCCATCCACAGCTGTAAACGCAGCTTTTGCTTCGGAGAAATCTTCGATGTCCGCCGGTCCCGGCGTCAGCGCGGAAGATCGCCCCATGGGGTGTTGAGCGAAGCTCTTGCATAGATCTTCGTGGCATTCCGCGCAAGCCGCGCTTCCGACGTACCCCTCGGGGGGAGGGGCGGGGCGAGAAACGGGCGAAGTAGGAAGCAGGGGGTCTGCTTGAGGAAGTTTCGTCGCCTGGATGGGATTCCCAGTCCAATTCTTCCATACCAGCCAGCTTCCCCCTGCCAAGGCAAGCAGCAAGGCAATCGCCAACGTGAGCCACTGTTTTGTCTTAGCGACCGACTTCATTTCAGTCATTCTACTATCTACTTGCCCTCCAGGCAGTACAGAAACTCCTGGCGATTTCCTCCCCGTTTGGCGACTCGCAGAAAGAGTTGGTTGCCACTGACGGCTGGGCTGGCAAAGGAGTCGTCCAGCAACTGATTCTGCTCAACCAGTTCAAACTTGTCCGGGTTGGGCTTGAAGACGTAATGAGTTCCCGATTCGTTGGCCCAGTAGATATGTCCGCCCGCGAAAATGGGAGACGCGCTCACGGGGCCACGCAACCGCTTGTTCCACTTCTCTTCGCCGTCGCTGCCGCGGAAACAGTACAGAATGCCGTCATCGGTCAGGGCATAGAGGTGGCCACCCGTCGCAATCATCGACTGCTCATAACACTTTTTGTTGTTCCGCCAAAGTACCTCGCCACTGCCGTCCGCTTTGATGGCGAGAGTTTCCGCTTTGGGATAGCCGCCGCTGGCAAAGAGGATGTCGCCGTCCCAAACCACGCTGCCGCAGGTCGCGGCAGTGGTTCCCGGTGTGGACCAAAGCAGTTTGCCACTGTTGGGATCGTAGCTGCAAACCTGATCAGCTCCGCTGAGGAGAAGCTGGTCACGTCCTGCAAGATTCGCGACGACGGGGGACGAATAGCTGATGTTTCCCGGTCTTTGTGTCCGCCAGATCTCCTTGCCGCTCTCGCGATCGAACGCGGCCAAGGAGGAATTTCCGTCGTATTCGGCGGCGAAAATCACCGTACTGCGATAAATCAGCGGGGAAGGCGCATAGCCATATTCGTACCGCTTTGGCTCAAATGGATTAACCACCTTCTGCCAAACTTGCTTCCCTGCCAAATCAAAAACGGTCGCTTGCACAGTTCCGTGATGACAAAAAACCACGAAGATCCGCTCGCCATCGCTGGCGATGCTGGGCGTGGCATGCGTGTTCTTGGGATGAAGTTTGGCAAAGCCCCCCTGGCTGAGCTCTTTCGTCCAGATTGGCTTTCCCGTTTTGCGGCTCAAGGCCAGGACCGACTGCTCTTGTTTGGCGTCATCCGCAGTCGTTAGAAAAATACGGTCGCCAACGACGACCGGGCTGCTGTGACCACGGCCAGGCACAGGTGACTTCCACACGACATTTTCCGTTTCGCTCCAACGAGTCGGCGGCGTGGCGGACTGGGGGGCATGACCATCCCGGCTCGGCCCCCGCCACCAGGGCCAATCGCTTTTGGCATCGAGTTTCGGAAAATCAGCGATGCCTTTCTCCTTCTCCTCCACAGCCGCCAACGAAACAGGCTGAATCACGGGCGGACCAGCGACGGAAGGGGGCGGATTGCGACCGCAGCCGACCGCAGTCAACCCCACCAACAACAGTGTCAAACGGTTCATCAAAGTTCTCATTCCTTAGTTGTCCTTAAACCAATCCGGGGGAATTTCCAGCGACCAGACTTCACTCGACAGAGGTTGAGCGTGACCGGCAGCAATCCAAATCTTGTCTTGAAAAACGTAGGCCGAATGCTCGTGTCGCTCTTTCCAGCTCGTCTCGGACTTGAATTCGGTCCAATCCTTGCCATCCTTCGAGTACCAGACATCGGGCCAATTTTTGGAAGGATTATTCGACCAGCCACCGAGCACCCAAATGCGATCGCGATAAACAACGGACGAAAACCAAATTCGGGGCGACCAAGGAGCCTTGGCCGTTACTTCGGTCCAGTGAATGCCGTCCTCGGAGCACCAAACATCGTTTCTGGCTTCATATTCCGGGACGTAGTTGCCGCCGCCGAGCACCCACATTTTGCCGTCATGCACCACGGCATTGTGATAGGCCCGCGGAGCCCAGCCGGCGTTTTCCGTCGCCTGCTTCCAATCTTTGCCGTCGGCGGAACACCAGACGTCACTCTTGAGGCTCTTTTTATCACCGAAATAATAATTCTCCGTGCCGCCGAGCACCCACATCTTGTCCTTGAAAACGACCGCCCCCGCAGCCAGGCGAGGGCTCCAGCCGGCTTTGGCTGTGGTTTGTTCCCACTTCGCGCCGTCGGTCGAGGACCAAACTTCGCTGCTCGCCGAATGACCCGGCAGCCGACCGTTATACCAGCCGCCGAAAATCCACATTTTGTCCTGGAATGCCAGCATCATTGGCAGATCGCTGTGCTTCCAAGGAGCATCTTTCTGCACGAGATTCCAGTCTTTGCCGTTGGGTGAGCTCCAGACATCGCGCGGCGGTGCCTCGAACGACTGAAACCAACCGCCGAGAATCCAAAGCTGATCCTTGAAGACGACTTCGCCGGAAGAATCCCTCGCTTGCCAGGGTGCTTTCTCCGTGACGCGAATCCAGTTTGGTGCTTTGTTCTCTTCACCCAAAGTGCTTGCGGTGACGAACAGAAGAAACGGTAGGAGGGCAGAGATTGGTTTCATGAGTGGCAAGACCGTCAATAGTAGGGAATCCGTTTGGTCCCTATATTACCAGCCCGCGGTGGCTTGCTGGTAGTGACGGAGCGACGAGACGGAGAGATAATCACTGCTCTGCTTCCGTGCCACAAACGTGGGAGAAATCCATGAGCCGTCTGTTTTTGACCGCACTTCTTCTGTTTCTCGCGGAGTCGTTGGCGCTCGGCGAAGTCACCCGCCTGGAGATTCGGAAAAGAGAGCCCTACGCCGCCGGTAAAGTTCACGGCAGCCGCGGGAGTTACGAAAAACTGACGGGCGTAGCCCATTTTTCGCTCGAACCGGACCTGGCCGCCAACCAGGTGGTTCGCGACCTGTCCCTCGCTGATAAGAACAAGTCCGACAAGGTCGAGTTCTGGGCCGATTTTGAAATTCTGGTTCCTAAGGATTTGAGCCAGGCCAACGGGGCTGTTCTGTACGAAGTCAACAACCGCGGCAACAAAACCGCGCCGGGGATTTTTGACGGCGGAGCGGACGATTTTCTTCTGCGGCAGGGCTTCATCGTCGTCTGGAGCGGCTGGATTGCCGAGGTGCTGCCAGAAGGGGAACGCTTCAAGATGTGGGCACCGACCGCCAAGGAAAACGGCCGGCCACTCACGGGAATCGTGCGGCAGGAGGTAATTGTCGATAAGGAAACGCCGAAAGCCTGCCTGGCCCATCGCGGAAGGCAAGGAAGTTACCGGCCAACGGCGGCAGGAATGGCAAATGCAATTCTGACGGTTCGCGAGCGCGAAGCCGACCCCCGCAAGGCCGTGCCTCGCGACGCCTGGAAACTGATTGTTAGTGAAGTCACCTACCAGGATCGCCCCTGGCCTTTGCCGGTGGTTGAGTTGGAATTGAAGGGAGGCCTCAAGCCCGGCTGGATTTACGAGGTGGTTTACGAGGGGGAAGGTTCGGTGGTGCAAGGTGTGGGCCTCGCCGGAATTCGCGACCTGGTCTCGTTTCTCAAATTCAACTCCACCGCGCAAAATCCCCTGGTTCAGTCCGGAAAGTCCGTCGCCCATCGTGTCCACGGTTTTGGAACCTCACAGAGCGGACGGTGCTTGCGGCAGTTCTTGCACGATGGCTTTAACGCCGATGAGCAGGGCCGCCAGGTATTTGACGGGGTGATTTCGCACGTAGCCGGCGGCGGTTTGGGGTCATTCAATCACCGATTTTCCTCGCCGACGAGAACCAACGGCCAGCATGACGAGCATCATTTTCCGGCTGACTTTTTTCCCTTCACTTATGGCGACTCCCGCGATCCCTTCACCGAAGAAACCGATGGCATTTTGCACCGTTGCCGTGCCGACAAGACAGTCCCCAAAGTATTTCATACCCAGTCGAGCAGCGAATACTGGCATCGCAGCGGTTCGCTCGTGCACACTGACCCACTAGGAAAGGCGGACGCGGAGATTCCCGCTGAGGTTCGCCTCTATACCTTTGGCGGCACTCAGCATGGGGCCGGAAGCGGAGTGCCCGGCCCGCGCGGTGCCGGTCAATTGCCTTCCAGCCCTGCCGACTATCGGCCGCTGATGCGGGCGCTGCTACTTGCGCTCGATGCCTGGGTGAAAGATGGGACAGAGCCACCGCCGAGCGTTTTTCCCCGAATTGCTGACGGCACGCTGCTCCCTTGGCAGCGCGAGAAGAGCGGTTGGCCGGTGATACCCGGCGTGAACTATCCGCAAGTCATCCAGCAGCCGGATTTTTTATATCGCGGCCCTCAGTGGCAGACAGAACAAATCGCCGCTGTAGAGCCGCCGGAAATTCGGGGTTCTTATGGCGTGCGAGTTCCGGCGTATGGACCCGACGGCAATGAACGGGGGACGCTGCTGCTTCCCGCCGTGAAGGTTCCCGTTGCGACGTATGCCAGTTGGAATTTGCGGCATGAATCGATTGGTGCGGCGGGGGAGTTGCTCTCGCTGCAAGGCTCCTACATCCCCTTTCCCCGCACGAAAGAAGACCGAATCGCATCGGCTGATCCTCGGCCGGCTCTCCTGGAACGCTACCGTGATTTTGCCGACTATCAACAGCAGTACCTCGCTGCTGCCGAAGAATTGGTTGCCGCTCGCTACTTGCTAGAAGAAGATGTGCCGCGGCTAAAAGCGTTGTCCGAAAAATTTCGCGGCGATTTTGAAGTAAAATAGATTCATGAAGAACATGCTCCCCTCAAAATCCGTCAACTGCCGTTGGCTAATCCTGGTAGTCGCGTCACTCTCGGCTGCTGGCTGCAAAGATACGGAGTTTCGCGTCCCCGGCAGTGAGGCTCCCAAGCCCAAAACCAAGGTCGTCGTCAAGAAAGTCTTAACGCTGGAGAACGCACCCAAATCCAAAAAGCCCAAAGCGGAGCCGAAGGAGGATCTGGACGTCATCGACAAGGCGTATCAAGCGGGCCGCAGCACGGTGGTCAATACCGGCTCGCCGGAGGAAGTGGCAGTTCGCAAAGTCACCGGCGAAATCAACAAGAGTCTGGAACTTGGTCCGGTCCTCGTGGTCTGGCTGCTCGACCGCACCGTCAGCAATTACAAAATTCTCAGCGGTGCTTCCAATGGAGCAAAGGCCTGGTATGAAAGCCAGGAAGTCAAGCAGATGACGCTGGAGAAGAACAAGAAATTGCAAAGTGTCGTCGCCGGCTTTGACGAGACGGTGGAATATGTCCTGGAACAGCCCGAAGACGACTGGGAAAAAGTGCGAAGCAGTTTTGACAAAGTCCAGCAAAGCACCCGCGGCAAGGAAATGACGTTCACCGCGGTAAAGCAGGTGCTCGACAAGTTTGGGCCGTTGCAAGGTGCTGATCGTCAGGTCGTCATTGTCATCGTTACCAATGAAGTGGGGGATGACGCGAAATTGGTCGATGAAGTCGAGCCACTGGTGCAGCGCAAAGCGATTCCGGTCTATGTCATTGGCTCCGCTGCTCCCTGGGGTCAAACGACACCGTTCGAGGAACAAGTCCACCGCGGCCCAAAAAAGCCTGAAGAGAAAAAGCCCGAGGAGAAGGCCGAACCAGCCGGCGATGCGAATCCCGTCTTTGGCCCTGAATCGCTTTATAGCGAGCGCGTCAATCTGCCCCTCCCCGTCGTCGGCTACGGCTTCCGCGGCAAACCGACGGAGGAGTTCATCGAATCAGGCTTCGGGCCGTTTGCTCTGGAACGTCTCTGCCGCGCCGGGGGCGGGGCCTTCCTGCCTGTTCGTCCCACGAGTGGCACCGTTTATGGCTATGGCGGCACCAAATTCTGGCCGACTGGCTCGGAGATGCGGTTTGAAACGCCGAGCCTCTCGAAATACGCGCCCGACTACGTCAGCGAAGCAGAATATCAGCGGCTTTTGTCGGAAAACAAAGCTCGCGCCGCCCTGCACGAGGCGGCCAAAATCGGCAAAGCGGACATTCTCGACAACCCCGATACGCAATTCGCCAAGGGAAACAGCGAGGCCCAGCTCAAGCGACGGCTCGACGAAGCCCAGCAAGCTTGCGCCCGCGTCGCTCCGCAGATCGACCGTCTGTACGACGTCCTGGTAATCGGAGAAGGCGACCGGGACAAACTTACCAGTCCCCGCTGGCAGGCAGAATTCGATTATGCCTTTGGCCGCGTGCTGGCTGCCAAGGTTCGCAACGATAGTTACAACCAGATGATCGCCGCCTTGAAAGCCGGCAAGGGCCCCATGGACGCCAGCGAATACAACCTGGAACAAGCCGACAGTTATGAAACCAGCAGCGTCCTGAAGAAAATGGCGGAAAAGGCCAAGCTCTATTTGGAACGAGTCGTGAAAGAACATCCCGGCACCCCCTGGGCCCGGATGGCAGCGGAGGACCTGAAGGCGCCCTTTGGTTGGAAGTGGCAAGGGACGTAGTGCGGCTCCCGTACGGCTGATTTGACAAGGGATGTCGAAGATCCATCGTTACTTACACGTCCGCGACAATTCTTCATGAACATCATTTGCCGAAAATTGATTTTGCTCCTTCTCGCAGTCTGCTGTGCCTTCGCCGCGCCATTCGCCGTTGCTGCCCAAACGAAGAAGCCTGTCCTGTCCGATGTGCAGCGCAAGGAAATCCAGGAGGTAATCGCCCAGTTTCGCAAGCTTCGCGGCCAGCAAGAACAACGGCTGGCAGCGATTGAGCAGATGCAAAAGCTGGGGCCCAGCGGACTGGCGCAGCTTCTCGACATTATTCAAAAGGAGTCGGGAAAGCCTATCGGTGAATATCGTCTGGCGTTCTTCAGGGCCGCCGCATCCGAAGGAGCCAAGAAACTTAACGAAAGCAACTTGTCGGAAATTGCCAAACTTCGCGGCGATGTGCTCTCGCTTTCGAAACAGCCCGAACTCAAGAAGGAAGACATCATTCGAGTGGGCGATCCCGGTCTCGCCCGGCTGAAGGAATTGATCTTATTCAGCCGGGAGGATGTGCTGACAAAGCATCCTGAATTGCTCAAGCGGCGCGACGCCCTTCAGCCGCTGGGCAGGCAGTGGGAAAAATGTGCCGAGCTATTGATGATCGCCGAGGCCCAGGAGGAGGAACGCGAACGCAGTGACAAAGCGGACAAGGAAAAGGAACCTGACGCGCCCCAGGCCGAAGTGAATGCGGCTCCCGAGCGGGAATCCCCGAATTCCGATGAGTCACTCAAATTGCCCTCCTTTGAGAAGTATCTCCTCAAGGAAGAAGAAATAGCCGCGGCGCTGGCGATGCCCATGGATGATCGCACGCGGACAACGTTCGCCGCGAATGGCCAAATCACAAGCAAGCTCGACGCGGAAGAAGCCCGCTGCGTTCTGGATTTAAATCTGACTCGCGCGCTACTCGGATTAAAGGCGTTGCAAATGGATGCCCCGCTCACAGCCGCAGCGCGCGATCACTCGACTGACATGGAAAAGCTCAAATTCTTCTCGCACGAGTCGCCGGTTTCAGGCAAAAAGACGCCGGGAGACCGCGCCCAGCGATTTGGGAGTTCCTATTCCGCCGAAAACATCGCGGTGGGAACCATTGATGGCACAGCCGCAAATCTAATGTGGTGGCACAGCCCCGGCCATCACAAGAACATGCTGGGGAGCCACAGCCGCGTCGGCGTGGGAAGAAGCGGCATTTACTGGACGGAAATGTTTGGAAACTAACAGGACGGCTGGCGTTATCAAATCTCCCGTTTTGAATCGAGATTTGAACTTGGAGATTTGAGACGAATTCATGGAGCTTTTTTACCTCTATTTCACGCTCTGCCTGGCCGCCCTTCTGGCCGGAATCGTCAATGCCCTGGCCGGAGGCGGAACGCTGCTGACGTTTCCGGCACTTCGCTCCGCTCTTCTGCCGGACCACGGCGCTCTCGCGGATTCGTTCGCCAATGGCACCAGCACCATTGCTCTCGGCCCCGCCTCGCTCAGCAGTGCGTGGGCCTATCGCCGGGAAATTGCCAAGGTCAAAAACTGGCTGGCGCTCCTCATCGTTCCAAGTCTGCTGGGGGGTGGCGTCGGCTCGTGGCTGGCAGCGGAGTATAAGAAGGAATTCCGCGTCCTCGTCCCCTGGCTGATCCTGCTGGCCGCGCTGCTCTTCACGCTGCAGCCCTTCATCACCCGCTGGCTGGCCAAAGGGAACAAAGCCGCAGACGACGCACTGCCATCGCGGGGGGCACAAATCGCCGTTGTCTTTGCGCAACTGCTGATCGGCATTTATGGCGGCTATTTCGGAGCCGGCATCGGCATCCTGATGCTCAGCACGCTCGGCCTGATGGGAATGAAGAACATCCACGAGATGAACGCGCTCAAGACGATTCTCGCCGGCTCCATCAACGGTATGGCGATCGTTGTTTTTCTCTGGAAAGGGCTCTTCGAACCGAAACTCGCCCTGGCGATGATGGCCGCCTCAATTCTTGGTGGCTACCTCGGTGCCCGCTACGCCCGCCAGGTCAAGCAGCAATACATCCGCTGGTTCGTCATCGCCGTCGGCTTCAGCCTGGCGGTTTATTACTTCTACCAGCAGTTCTTCAGTT
>CAYUJE010000159.1:0-15035 GCA_964444865.1 uncultured Pirellulaceae bacterium
GGCTCTTGTCCCTTTTTCTGGTTGGTTACCGCGGGCCATGGAAGGTCCCACCCCGTCGAGCGCCGTGTTTTACGGAGCGATGTCGGTTCATCTGGGCGTCTATTTGCTGCTGCGAGTCGGCCCGATTTTAGATCAGTCCCTAACACTACGGATCATCATCGTTCTACTGGGATTGGTGACCGCCGTCTTTGCAGCAATTACGGGTCGCGTGCAGACCGACATCAAATCCGCGCTGTCGTTTGCCTCCTTGACGCAGGTCGGCATCATCGTGATGGAAATTGGCATCGGCTTCAGGTATCTCGCCCTGATCCATATTTTGGGCCATGCCTGCCTTAGAACGCTGCAGTTCATTCGAGCCCCCACAATTCTGCACGACTACAAGATTATGGAGAATGCCATCGGTGCCGGCTTGCCGCGACCATCAAGCTTCTGGGAGCGACTGATTCCCTCACGAATGCGGGTCTGGCTCTATCAGGTAGCATTGGAACGCGGGTTCTTGGATACCTATCTGACTGATTACATGGTCGCACCCTTGCTCTGGCTCCTTCGCTGCTGTGATTCCATGGAACGCAGGTGGACCAGTCTCCTTGCCGGCGAGCCTTCCCCTGATAACTCCGAAACGATCGAAGCCACACCGGGCACCTTGGATGATCTGCAATGACCACCAGCGAATTACACTTTCCGTGGATCGAAGTTTCCATCCTCATCCCACTCGTTGGTGCGGCCATTATCAACCGCATCAAGGATGCGGAATTGGCACAGCGCTGGAGTTCAGTCGTCAGCGGCATCGCACTCATTTTCGTCCTCGGGGAGTGGGTCGATTTTGCCACGCTTACCACCACTCAGGCGGATGACCATTGGCGTCTGGTAACTCAGCTCTTGGGCCGTGAATTGTTCACCTTGGATGAAGTGAGCGCGCCGCTCACCGGGCTGGCGGCAACGATTTATTTCCTGACAGTCATCACCACGCTCAAAACCAAAATTCGGCGTTTCTCCTTTGTGGGAACGCTTATTTCCGAATCCATCGCGATTGCAACCTTCAGTTGCAAAGAACAATGGGGCGTGATTGCTCTGCTCGCTGCGGGGACGGTCTACCCATTTTGGGAATTGCGGGCTCGGCACCGATCGACGCGCGTCTACCTCATCCACATGACGGCCTTTATTGGGCTTATGGTCCTAGGGGCGACGTTTGCCATGCGGGAAGGAATGGAAATCACCCGCGATCATTCGCTGTGGGCCATCGTTCCCATCCTCTTGGCGGTCCTCATCCGCTGTGGAATTGCCCCCTTTCATTGCTGGGTCACAGACCTGTTCGAAAACGCATCGTTCGGCACAGCAGTCTTGTTCGTTACGCCAATTACCGGCGCTTATGCCGCCATTCGCCTGCTGCTGCCGATTGCGCCGGAATGGGTGCTGAATAGCCTGGGGCGAATCTCGCTCATCACCGCCGTCTATGCTGCGGGAATGTCGCTGATTCAAAAGGATGCGCGGCGGTTCTTTGTCTATTTGTTCCTCAGCCACTCGGCGATTGTTCTCGTGGGACTGGAGCTAGTTTCCCCCAGTTCGCAGACTCCTTGGGTCAGCACGATCGGTATCACGGGCGCGCTCTGCGTCTGGCTCTCCGCTGGTTTGTCCTTGGCTGGCTTGGGACTGACGCTCAGGGCCTTGGAATCACGTTGCGGCCGGCTGTCGCTTACCGATTTTCAGGGACATTATGACCACACCCCCAGCCTGGCAATGTGCTTCGTTCTGACCGGCTTGGCCAGCGTCGGCTTTCCCGGCACTCTAGGTTTCGTAGGAACTGAACTGCTTGTGGATAGCACCGTGGAAACCTATCCCTATGCCGGCATTGCCGTCGTCGTCGCAGCCGCACTCAACGGTATCGCCGTGGTGCAGGCATACTTCCTGCTCTTTACCGGCAAGGAATATGTTTCCTCGGTTTCCTTACATACCCATGTTCGCGAGCGTTATGCCGTTCTGGGCCTTGCGGCACTCATCTTGATTGGCGGCCTCTTTCCGCAGCCCAATATCACCTTCCGGCACAAAGCCGCCGTGGAGCTACAAAAGGAAACCCACCACTCCGTGGAGGACGATGCCAATTTGCCTCCGGTTACCAAAAAGCCTCATGAACCATAGCCTGGTCCTTGTTGCTTCCCTGCTTTCCGCGGTTGTTCGCTTATAATCCAAAGAGTGATTGGCGAATTCGTAACGCGGAGGATTAAGTCTTGAACACGAAGACGTGGGTGGTGATTGGTGCATCGCTAGGGACCCTGGGAGTTGCGGCTGGGACATTTGGCGCTCATCTGCTGCCAAAATATCTGGAAGCCGCGGGGGCCAGCGCCATGCAGACGGAGCGACTGCACTGGTGGGAGACGGGAGTGCGCTATCAGATGTATCACGCGCTCGCCCTGCTCGCCGTCGCCTGGGTTGCCGAGCGGCGGAAGTCCCTGCTGCCGAACTTGGCCGGCTTGTCCATGTTCGCGGGGACCATCATCTTTTCGGGCTGCTTGTATGCCCTGGGGCTAACGGGCACGCGAGCCCTTGGAGCAGTTGTTCCTATCGGCGGTGTGTTGTTCATCGTCGGCTGGGTGCTGCTGGCCATCGCTGGGCTGGGGCTGGACTCTGACCCTACCAAACACGACAGCCTTGCTGGCAAAAAAATGCCTGATCAAAAGGCCCTTAATCCAGAAGACAAACCGGTACAGGAACCTTTGCCAAGTGACGCCGATTAATTTCGCTCGCTACAATTCTGTCAGCCGCTTGCTTTTGGCTCATGACAAGGGTCAATTGATTAACTGAACGCTGTTTCCCGATTCCATTTTAGGAGCATTTTATGAAGACATTTTTCGCTTTCGCTTGCTTGGCAGCCCTCGCGCTGGGTGCCTGGGTCTCCCCCTCCATCGCCGCCGATGAACTCAAGGTTGGAGACGACGCGCCCAACTTTGAACTCGTCGGCAGTGACGGCAAGACCCACAAGCTGGAGGACTACAAAGGGAAGCAAGCCGTGGTGATTGCCTGGTATCCCAGGGCCTTTACCGGCGGCTGCACGAAAGAGTGTGAATCTTTCCGCGACAACGGCAAAGCTATTCGCGAATTTGACGTGGCCTATTTCACCGCGAGCACCGACGACGCCGAAAAGAACAAGAAGTTTGCCGAGTCGCTCAAGGTCGATTACCCCATCCTCAGCGACCCGGATGGAAAACTCGCGAGCGCTTTGGGCATTTACAATGCCGAGAAGAAATTCGCCAACCGCGTCACCTTCTTCATTGGCAAGGATGGCAAGATTCTGGCCATCGATAAAGCCGTCAAGACTGCCAGTCACGGCACGGACGTGGCCGCCAAACTCAAAGAACTGGGCGTAGCAAAGAAGTAGCGATTCCCTTCGGCTTTTTCTCTATGGCAACCCGGCTACATCATGTGGCCGGGTTGTTTTTTTGGATTACGAGATCAGCCCATCAAACTCCTCCTCGCCAATCACTTTCACGCCCAACTCCTGGGCCTTCGCCAGCTTGCTCCCCGCTTCTTCGCCGGCGAGGACAAAGTCGGTCTTCTTCGAGACGCTGCTGCTGGCCTTGCCGCCGTGCTGCTCAATCAACTCCTTGATTTCGTCACGGGAATACTTCGAGAGTGTGCCGGTGACGACAATCGTCTTTCCTGCCAACTTGCCACCCCCCGCGGGAAGCACCTTCTTGGGGGCCTGCATGTCGATTCCCTGGGCTCTTAAATCAGCGATCGTCTGGCTGCCGTACTCGCTGTGCAAATAGTCGAATACACTCTGGGCGATGATCGGACCGACTCCGTCCACCCCCGCAAGTTCGTCGGCCGAGGCGGCTTCCAGGGCTTCCATACTGCCAAAGTGCTGGGCCAGAATTTGCGCCACCCGCTGGCCGACATGACGGATGGCCAGGGCATTGAGAAGCCTGGCCAGCCCGCGAGACCTGCTGGCGGCAACACCTTCGAGCAGATTCTCCGCTGACTTCTTTCCCATCCGCTCCAGGTTTTCCAGTTGGTCAAACGTCAGACGGTACAAATCGCCGTAACGTACGACGAGCTTGCTGGCCACGAGCTGTTCGACGAGCTTGTCCCCCAGCCCTTCAATATCCATCGCATTCCGCGTGGCAAAGAACCGCAGTCGTCCGCGGACCTGGGCCGGGCAATCAAGATTCGGGCAGCGGATATAAACGCCTTCTTCATCTTTCACCGCGGGGGTGCCGCATTCCGGGCACTTTTTCGGAAACTCGAATTTCGACAACTCGGTCGTGCGCTCGTGCTTTTCGACGCGGACAATATGCGGAATGACCTTGCCCGCTTTCTCCACGATGACAATGTCCCCTTCTCGCACGTCTTTCCGCTCTATCTCGTCGGAATTGTGCAGGCTGGAACGGCTGATGGTGGTGCCGGCGATTTCCACCGGCTCGAGTTCAGCGACCGGAGTGAGCGCGCCGGACTTGCCGACACTGATCCAGATTTGATTCACCTTGGTGCGAGCTTCGTACTTCTCGAACTTGTAGGCCACCAGCCAGCGAGGACTCTTCGACCGCGCCCCCAGCCGCTCTCGTTGGTCAAAGCGATTGACTTTGAGCACCAGGCCATCGACCTCGAATTCAATCTCATGCAACTTTTCGATGAGTTCGTCGCAGTGAGCCAGCGCGGCATCAAAGTTCGGAAAGCATTCCACCATGGGTGTCGGCGGCAAACCGTACGAGCCCACCTCTTTGAGAAACTCCATGTGCGTCTGTGCTTTCAGCCCTTCACAATACCCGACACCATGCACAAACAGCCGCAACCTGCGCTCCGCGCATAGCCGCGGGTCGAGAAGGCGGATGCTGCCGGCCGCCACGTTGCGGGTGTTCGCATAAAGCTGACCGCCGCTCTCCTTTTGCTTCTCGTTGAGCAGCACCAGATCGGCATTGGTCATGTAGACTTCACCGCGGAGTTCCAGCACCGGCGGCACGTCGTCGCCGACCAGGCTGAGGGGCACGCCCGCGACCGTTTTGATGTTGTGGGTGATGTCGTCCCCCACCTGTCCATTGCCGCGAGTAACCGCTCGAACCAACAGGCCGTTTTCGTAGATGACCGAAACCGCCACGCCATCGATTTTCAGCTCCACCACCCATTCAATCGTCTCGCCCGGCAGAGCCTTCTGAGTTCGAGCAGCAAACTCCTTGAGCTCTTCGGGGCTATAGGAATTGTCGATGGAAAGCATCGGGAGGCGATGCGCCACCTGCACCAATTCATCCACCGGAGCGTCCCCAATCCGCTGGGTCGGACTGTCGGGCGTGATGAGTTGCGGATGCTTGGCCTCCAATTCCTTCAGCTCGTTCATGAACTGGTCATACTCCCGGTCCGAAATGACCGGGGCGGCATCCACGTAGTACTTCCGATCGTGAATGCGGATCAGCTTTCGCAGCTCCGCGATTCGGCTGGCGTCGCTCGTCATGACAATATTGGCTTTGGCGGTCATTCGCGGCCACACTCCGGGGCAACCGTTACCTTTTTTCCGGTCGCGGAATTGGGAATCAAGCAAAGAAACTTCAGGGGGACGCTGCCCGTGTTGCGGAACTGATGAATTTCATCCGGCTTCACAAAGACCACATCGCCGGCTTTCAAACGGTGCGGCTGGGCACCTTCGACCACCTCGCCGTCCCCTTCCAGGACAAAAACTTCGTGCTCGTAGGGATGGCTGTGCCGAGGGGTAAAGCCGCCGGGGGCAACCTCAAACTGACGCATGGCGAATGTCGGCGTACCCTCTTTCTCGCCAAGCAACTGGCGCACGGAACAGCCTTGCGATCCCTCCATTTCCACGGGCTGTTGGGAAACGTCCTGGTAGTGGTTGACTTTCATGGGAACGCTCTTCGGTACATTCTCGGATAAATTCGATTAGGTCTGGGCAGGCTGGAAGCCTACCCCACGTTGTTCTTTCCTTCCTTCGCATCCCGCATCCAATAGTCGTCCGTACCGATGGCGGCGAACGTCAATACAGCGAGAGCGCCTAACTCGACCAACATCAGCTTCAGCCCGTGCTGCTCCATAAATGCCATCACTCCGACTGGTTCTTCCGCCATTACGTCGAGCTTGCGCACGGTCATTGCGCCATACAACGTAGCGGTCAATGCAAAGGTCACGCCGGCGACCACGAGTACGGCATAAAACGGGTTTACGGGTTTGCTGCGGGACACGACGGTTACGCTCGGAAGGAAAGACAAATGGCCGAAACGGCAAATCCGATTGTAACAAATCGCAGGAGATGGCAAGCCACGGCTGACGCCGGCGAAATCACCGACGGAGCGGGCGGTGGATTCTGTAAAGGACGATGACGTCCTGATATTCCGCACTCAGCGGCGGTGGTGCGGGGAAAGCTGGATTCGCATCGCCAAGGGTGAATGCTGGCTGCGGTCCCCGCAATTTGGCGGCCACTTGCTGCGGCGTGAGTTGATCGAGCAAGGTGACGATATTGAGGTCGTTGTCGATGATTGCCGCGGGGGACAAGTTACCGGCATGGTCTTGCAGCTTCTGCAGGGCTCCTTTGATGGATTTGCCATAGTAATCCGAAACTAGATAACAATCTCGATCAGCCGGGATCTCCGGCAGCAGCAATTCAAAGGACTGCTCGTCATCCGGCAAAGGTGTGCGCTCGCAGTAGGAAATCATGGCAAGCTGCGTCTGGCAAATGACGACGGCGTCCTGCTCCGTGTGCTTGCGAATTGCCTCCCCTGCCGCTCGATACGATTGGTGTGTGGTCCAGCGACTCCAGACGCCGCGAGTGGGGACAAAAAGACCCAGAGGGTGCGAACCCAATAGCCAGACGAGCGAGATGCAGAACGCCGCAATCAATCCACCAATCCCCACAAGTCTTGGCCGGTCGACTTTTGCCGGAATGTTGCCCGAGGCGTTAGACATGATCGTCTTTTGATCCAGTAAACCCGGCCATACATCTTCCAGCAGCCACAGGGTCAGGCAGATGCAGGCGGGAAGCGCGGGAAGCATCAAGCGGGGGTAGGGATGGTAGAGAGGCGTGAGGACCACAAATGTGCCGCACCACACCGCGGCCAGAAGCCGCTCCCATCTTCCGGATAGCAAGGCCGGCGCGATGCCGACGGCTCCCAAGATAATCAGGGCTGCATCGCCACCTTGCATGATAACCACGGCGGCGAGCCCAATCACAAAGAGAATTGTCAAGGCGATACCAAATAAGTTCAGTTTGACTTGGATGCCTTCCTTCGCCCTCAAGAGTAGTCGCAAACCCAGACCCAACACCAGGCAGATCGTTAGTATCCAGCCGTAATGCCGCAATCCCGCTAAAGACCCGACCAAAATTTGCACATGACGTGGCCAGGCGGCCGGCGAATAGAAGTAACCTCGATGATTGGCGGTGACAGCCGCATACCCGCCTTCGAAATGATGTTCCACAAACAGATACCAGTGCGCATAGCCTGCGGTGGCGATCAAAACGGCGAGCAGGAGACAGCCGATTAAAACGCCCCCTTGCGATTTCGCCTTCTGTTCATGGGCACCGACGCGAGAACCTGCAAGCCAACGATGTGCAAGCCAGAGGCCGGCGGAAAACAGGGGAATTGCCAGCACCAGCCACCCGTTGTACTTGGTGTTCCATGCCGCCCCTCCCGCCAGCCCGGCTGCGATGCCCCAGAAGAGTGCCGTCGGCCATGTTTGTATTGCAGTCGATCCAATCGGTGGTCCTGTCTTTTTCTTCTTTCGGTCAAGACGCTCGGTGCCGGTCCGGAGATTTTCTCGCTCGGCCTGCTCCCATAGCCGTGTTACACAATAAAGCGTGAGCAGAAACCAGAAGGTTAGCGGAACATCCGTCAGCACCATTCGCGAATAGGCCCCATGGAAATCACTGATTGCCAGCAGCGTGGCGGCCCACAGCCCGAAAGAATTTCCTCCCCAGCGACGGCCCAGCAGGAACATGAAAAATACCGCGGCGACGCCGAAGGCGGCTGACACGAATACTCCGAGAATCGGCCACTGAGCCTGTGTCAGCCAAACCAGTCCCCCGATGATCCAAGGCAAGATGGGGGGCGATTGCAGGGCCTGAGAATAAGGAAACGAATACGGCCCACCGGTTGCCACCGTCATCGCACTGGAGATGTAACCCCCTTCATCCATGTGCGAGAGGGATAGGTTCTCAATTCCCGCAAAACGTAGTCCGGCGGCGACGGTTGAGACTCCAGCCAACCACAGACGTTGGGTGCGCGAGAGCGGAGTCGCAAATGAGTGCAAAGAGCATTCCTCAACAAACTGCAATCATCGTTTTGGCAAGAGAGTACCCTGCGAAGGTTGGCTGCTAGTCCCCTGGCTCTTCCAGGTAAGTGTACCCATTCAGGCCATCCTCATAGAACTTGAGGAAGCGGCCCGCCTCCTGATAGTCGAGGCGGCCTTCGCGGACGGCGGTTTCAACGGCGGTTTGCAGGCGGGTGGTGAGGTCGCTGTGGTCGAATTCCACGTAGTCGAGGACTTCGCGGACGGTGTCACCTTTGACGATCGCCTCTAGGATCACCTCGCCGTTTGGCCCCTGGTCGATGTGTACTGTGTTGGTATCGCCAAACAGGTTGTGCAAGTCGCCGAGAATCTCTTGGTATGCACCAATCAAAAACGTCCCCATGTAGTAAGGCTGGCCATTGTATTGGTGGAGCCGGAGGGTCCGTTTCACATCGCGACGGTCAATGAACTGGTCGATCTTGCCGTCGCTGTCACAGGTAATGTCTCCGAGCACCGCATGGCGAGTTGGCCGCTCTTCCAGCCGATGGATGGGCATGACGGGAAAGAGTTGCTTGATGGCCCAACTGTCGGGCATAGACTGGAAGAGCGAAAAGTTGCAGAAATAAGTGTCCGAGAGGAGCGTATCGAGCCCTTCCAGTTCTTCCGGAATGTAGTCAAGCTGCTCGGACAAACGGCGAATCTTTTTGCAGATCGTCCAGAAAAGATTTTCTGCCAGTGCCCGCTGGTCGAGCGTCAAATAGCCGCTGGAAAATAGCGTCATCACCACGTCCATCGCCTGCTGGGCGTCGTGAAAGCTTTCCAGCACATTGCGGGCGGTGACGTTTTTGAACGTATCCACGAGATCGTGCAGCGGCTGTTCGGAATCCGGGGGAATATCGAGCAGGTTTTCATCTCCGTTCCCCTGCCCTGCCACGCCGAGAACGCCGAACACCAACGCAGCGTGATAGGCTGCGACGGCCCGTCCGCTTTCGGAAATGATGTGCGGGTGAGGGACACCGGCTTCGTCGCAAACCGCTTGAGAATGGTGAATCACGTCGGCGGCATATTCTTGCAATGTGTAATTCACGCTCGATTCAAAATTCGTCTGTGAGCCGTCGTAATCCACGCCCAGGCCACCACCGATGTCCAGATACTCCAGCCCCGCGCCGCGCTTCACCAGGTCCGCATAGGCCCGGCTCGCTTCCGTAATGGCTCCCTTCACATGCCGGATATTCGTGATCTGGCTGCCGAGGTGAAAGTGCAGCAGCTTGAAGCAATCGAGCATGTTGCGGCTCTTAAGTTCCTCGACCGCATGCAGGATTTCGCCAACCGTCAGGCCAAACTTGCTCCGCCATCCGCCGGAAGACTGCCAGCGGCCACTGCCGCGGGCCGCGAGTTTGATCCGCATGCCGATCTGGGGGCGAACCCCAACTTTTTCGGCATACTTCAAAATCAAATCTAGTTCCGTATATTTTTCCACAACCGGAATGACATTGCGGCCAATCTTTTGGGCCAGCATCGCCATCTCAATGAACTCGGCATCCTTGAAACCATTGCAGATAATCGGCGTGTCAGCATCGGTCATTGCCACGACCGCCAGCATCTCCGGTTTGCTGCCGGCTTCCAGACCAAAGCCATAGACCTTGCCGTATTGCACAATCTGCTCGACCACATGCCGCTGCTGGTTAACCTTAATCGGGTAAACGCAGATGTACTTGCCTTTGTAGTCGTGCTCTTTGATTGCCTGCGCGAAGACGTCGTGCATCTCTCGCAGCCGGTCCTTCAGAATTCCGTTGAAACGGAGCAGAATCGGCAGATCAAGGCCGCGAAGCTGCAGCCGGTCGATCAAATCCTTCATGTCGATGCCGACGGCCGGATCTTTGTTCGGGTGGACCGCCAAATGTCCGCTACTGTTGACACTGAAATAACCCTTCCCCCAGCGAGGCACATCGTACAGTTCGGAGGCCTCAGTGATGGACCAGCGATCAACAGCGTCTTTAAGCATTTCGCGATAGGGCAAAGGTTGAAAAACCGAAATCAAAAGCAAGACCGTTATTATATGCGTCTAGCGCCACACACAAGGGAGCAGCAAGGCCCGCGGCAAGAATTCATGAAATTCTCTTTCGCTAGGGCAAACCCGGTCGCAGGCCCCACATCAGGCCCAAGAGTGCAATCAGGCCGACAACCGCACCTGGAACGAGGGAGATACTAAGTGCGGAATTCGCGTCAAAAAACCAAGTCAAGGGAAAGAAAACCAACGACGAAATGACCAGCCCCAGGAAACCGGCCATGAACTCAATCCACAGAACGATCAGAAACGAGAATATGAATTCACGCACTTTTTCCACCATGGTCAGACGCTCCCCCAGCCGCAAATAGTGGTGAACGCTCATCGCGGTGCGAAACGCCGCAGGAATGCAGATCCCCGTCAGCACTACTCCCGGACAGGGTGCCAAGCGTATCAGTGCCAGGCAGATGGCAATCAGTGTGGCAACCAGCAGAACTGCGCCGAGCGAAAACTGCCACGAAGGTACTCGCGGAAACTCATTTGGCTCTGGAAATGCGGAAATGGAACTGAGAATCGCAGCCGATGGTAGTGATTGTGCTAGCGGTTCCAAATCAGCGTAGGGAACTTTCGCTCCATTTGCTACATTTGGCGGCAAGTTAACGCAGGCAGGCAAGATACGTCGATTTCGAATCCATGAGAGCCACCATCACCCGTTATGTCGCTTGGGACCTACTGAGGGTCTTTGGCCAAGCGCTGGGGGGGCTAACTCTCTTCATCATGCTGATCCTGATTGGTGCCGAGGCCACGCGAATGAATCTCGGCCCGGGACCCACCGTCCAGATCATGCAGTATATGCTGCCGATGGCATTGGCCTTTGCCATCCCAGCCGCCAGTCTGTTTGCAGTTTGCTTTGTGTATGGCCGGCTGAGTTCGGACAATGAAATGGTGGCGATCAAGTCGCTGGGCATCTCTCCAATGTCGCTTCTTTGGCCCGGTTTTTTTCTGGCTTTCGTGCTCAGCCTGATTGCCGTCTGGATCAACAACGTGGCTTATTCATGGGGCCAGAACGGAATGCAGCGGGTGGTCATTCAGTCGGTCGAAGAAATCGCCTACCGCCTGCTGCGTTCGCAAAAGTCGTATAGCAACCCCCGATTCTCGATTGTCGTCCGCGATGTGCAGGGCCGCACATTAATCCGACCCATCATCAACTTCCAGCAGAATAACGACATGCCCCCCTGCACGCTGACGGCAGCAGAGGCCCAGTTCCGCTCCAACTTAGAGCGGGGCACACTCGTCCTCAGCCTCACGGATTACGAAATCGACTTTGGCGACGGCAATGCGGTCCGTGACAGCAAAACCCTGGACTACGAAATACCGCTGGCCTTTGCCTCCGTCAAGGAACAGCGGATTGGTTCTCCTCAGCAACTGCCGCTTAGTGAAATTCCCGCCCGCATTGACCTGCAGCGGGAAGAGATCCTCCGACTGCAACAGTCTCTCGCCGCCGAAGCTGCTTTTGAACTTCTCTCCGGCAACGTTGAGGCCCTGAACGGACATGCCTGGGAGAGCAAACACTACA
Source organism: uncultured Pirellulaceae bacterium (assembly GCA_964444865.1). Lineage (GTDB taxonomy): Bacteria > Planctomycetota > Planctomycetia > Pirellulales > Pirellulaceae > SXOA01. The sequence continues at coordinate 11,805 of CAYUJE010000159.1, forward strand.
GCCTCAGCAACGCTCAGGATCGCTTGAATCGCCTCCGCACCGAACCCTGGCGACGCTGGGCCAGCGGCTTCAGTTGCCTCGCTTTTGTCTTGCTGGGAGCCCCACTCGCCATCCGCTTTCGCAACGCCGACTACATCAGCACTTTTGGCATGTGCTTCATTCCCATTCTCGTCGGTTATTATCCGCTGCTGATGTATGGCATCGACCAGGCCAAATCGGGAGTTCTGCCCCCCTACGCTGTCTGGCTCGCCAATGTCGTCTGCAGTGGCGTGGGCCTATTTTTCCTGCGGCGGGTTTTCCGGTATTAGATCGGCAAGACCGGAATGAAAATCGCCCGCTAGCAAGCGACAAATCAGCGTTTGCCTATCGGTGCGATCTTGGTAGTATCCGCGCCTATGACGAGTGCCTTTCTGCATCTCCGTTTTCTCCTACCACTCGCCTTGCTCCTGGCGTGCGGGTGCACGATTAACAAGTCCCGGATGGCGACGGAACAGTTGGTCGTTTCCGATGCCGTCGACCGTGTGGTCGCCCAAACGGATTTCAGCCCCCTCTCTGGCCAGAAAATCTATTTCGATACCAAGTATCTGACCGGAGCGAAACTTGCCGGCAATCCCAATGTCGAGTATCTCACCAGTTCCCTGCGCCAACAAATGCTGGCCTACGACTGCCGTCTGACCGACAAGCTGGAGGAAGCTGACATCGTGGTCGAAGCTCGCGTCGGTGCCCTTGGTAACGACGGCAATGAGGCCACCTATGGCGTTCCCGGCAGTGCCGCCATCACTGCGGCCTCGGCGTTTGCCACGGGCTTCCCCGCAGGAGGCAGTTTTCCCGAACTTTCCCTCGGCCGGCGAAATCATCAATGGGGAGCCGCCAAAGTCGGCCTGTTTGCTTACGATCGCGTCAGCCATCAGCGTGTCTGGCAAGGCGGCATTGCCACCGGCGCCAGCCAGGCTCGGGAATTGTGGGTGATGGGCGTCGGGCCCTTCCAACGAGGGCGAGTTTACAAACAAGCCCAGGCTTCGATGAATGGCGGACCACCAATGGTCAAGGACGGCAAGCATTTGCAAAAACTGGATCCGATTGATTCCTATGCCTCCAGCATCAATTTTCAGGGCGCACCCAAGCCTCTCTCAGGACAACCGAGTTCCCCACAAATCTATCGCGACAATCCCGATAACTCGCAAGTCCGTCCCGCCAGCAACACCGATTCCAAGTAAGAAATAATCCCAGCGACTTGCCAGTTCTAAACGGTGAGTTAACTTGCGGCCTTACGCTTTCGCTCTGTACGCCGGGGTCGATTTATTCCGGTAATAACTCTTTTGCCGACTCTGCCACCGCGCCAATTCACCAGCCGGTATGGCCGGAAACTCCGGCCAGAACACTTGCGCCGTGGCTGCGGATTGTGATTTGCCGCTCTTTGGGAATTGTTCATTCCCATCCGCTTTCAGCAAGTGAGTGCTGGCACGACGGCCGATTTCTCTCCTAGAACACCCGCAATGGATTGATTTCGGGTTTCGACCCGCGCGGGATGCGCGGCCGCGGCAATGGATGCCATCGCAAGGGGGCAGGATGCCTCCGTACCTTTCTACCCACACCACGAGACCATCCTCGGCATGCGCGACGGACCGCGTGCCGCGACCAAGATGGATCTGTCCAGTAAGGAGTACGCGATGAGATCCTTTTTCGCACGAGGCATGATTGTTTCCCTGGGATTCGCCCTGGTCGGAAGTTTGCCAGCCATGGCCGCCGCCCAGGAATACGGAACCCCTTCGCTGTTACCGATTCCCTCGCAGACGGAATTCTATCCGACCACAAGAATCGCTCACCAAGACAGCGTCGTTATCGAAACCGATCCTATCGATAACCCGGCCGCCACCGACAACATCCCCAGCCCCAGCGACACTCCGTTGCAGGCCCCCGAAAACTTCAAAAACGCCATGCAGCAGTGGGGAGCAGACGATGCATCCTGCACCTCCGGCTCGTGCGAATACGGAGGCAATGGCTGCGGACCTTGGTTCGGCTCTGTCGGCGCGCTCATTCTCGGGGCACCCACCCGCAACAGCACCTACCTCAGCTACGATAGCGCTACCTATCTGCCCGTAATGCAGACCGGCCAAGTGAACCAACAGTTCTCTGGCGGCATTGATATTACCGCCGGCAAGATGTTCGGCTGCGGCAACTGGGGTGCCTCGTTCACCTACTGGGGCATTTATCCCACTGCCCAACAAGCCGACATCTACAGCACCGATGTCACCGGCAACCTCGGCAGCTATGTCAACTTCGGCGGACTTGACTACAACGCCAATCCGGCCTCGACCTACTGGACCAACGTCTTCCATCAACGGGTTATTTCCAGCCAGACCATCAACAGTCTGGAATGGAACCTGCTGGGCAACTGCGGTTGCGGCCTGTGGGGCTGCAATAACTGCACTTGCGGCGGGCCCTGCGGACCGCGGCTCGGTGCCGGTTGGACAATGGGGGTGCGGTACTTCCAATTCAACGACGACTTCCGCTTCTATAGCGACAATCTTGATAACACCTTCGATGGCTCCGTCAACGAAATGCAGTATGAGGTCAACACTCGCAACCGGCTGATCGGCTTCCAACTTGGCGGCGGACTCAACTACCGGGTTTGGAACTGCTTCTCGCTCTACGGAATCGGCAAAGCCGGCATCTATGGCAATCATGCCTCCGTCAGCCAGGCCGTCTACGGCTCGGCTGGCGATGCCACGGTCAACGTCGGTCCCTACACGGGGAACGCCTACCGCTTCACCAGCACCAGTGACACCCTGGCCTTCCTCGGCCAGCTCGACATGGGTGGCCGGTACCAGATGAGCAAGTGCTGGAGCATCGACGGCGGATACCGCATGGTCGGCGTCACCGGCCTGGCTCTCAGCGACGGCCAGATTCCCAGTAACTTCGCCTACCTCCCGGATGCCCAGCGGGTCCAAAGCAGCGGCTCCATGATCCTTCACGGCGGCTACGTCGGCGCCACCTTCTGCTGGTAACCCGCGGGAAAGACTGCCAACTTGTCCCGCATCACCTGCTGAAACTCCCTCGCCCCGGACTGGTCCCCTCGACCAGCCCGGGGCGTTTTTTTGTAGGACAGGCCTCCAAACTTCCCAGAACATTACTGACGGGCCATTCGAAAGAGCTGACTGAATGATTCGCCTTTCAATGCTCCTCGCCACGCCCCCCCCGACTCCCATTCTCGAACACGGAACTTACACC
>CAYUJE010000160.1:0-15019 GCA_964444865.1 uncultured Pirellulaceae bacterium
GCCCAGGCGCTCATCAACGACCCAGAATTAATTCTGCTCGACGAACCGACCTCCGGTCTGGATCCCATCGGCACTCGCGAAATGAAGGACTTGATTCTTAAGCTTCGCGACCAAGGGAAGACCGTTCTCATGTGCAGCCACTTGCTGCCAGATGTGCAAGACGTTTGCGACCGCATCGCCATCCTGCACCAAGGGGAACTGAAGGAACTAGGTGCCGTCTCGGAATTGCTTACCGATCAAAACGTGACGCAAATCAAGGCCCGCGGCCTTTCCCCGGCCGCGGAAACGGAAATTCGCGCCGTGATTGCCAAGCATCATGGTGAGCTCCTCAATGTGGATCACCCCACCCTTTCGCTGGAAGAACTCTTCCTGAACATCGTTAAGGACAGCGAAGCCCGTCCCGGCCGCCGTGCCCAGCAGAAGTAGTCACGCCTGTTTTCGCTCCATTTGCACCTTCACGAATCCAGCCAACCCAATCCACTCGCGGCTCACGAGACCGAAATGCCTTTTGAACATCAAGTTATTGAATACTGGGGATGGTTGCTCGGCAATCCGGGCGAGGTTCGCATCCTGGACCCAGCCACATGGTCGCAAGTCGGGTTCCTGCTGGGGACCTTGGGTATTTTGATCCTTCTCGCGATCATCGTTCCGTTCTTCTGGTTTTTGATAGCCGCCATCAAGCACGGTCCCAGCGAAGGATTTTATCTTGTCGCTAAATCGATTTACGGGGCGGTCACGGAGGATTTGCCGGCATTTTCGCTCCGCCGGACACTGGCGGTCTCCAAAGTTGCGGTACAGGAAGCAATTCGTAATCGCGTGCTGGTCGGCTTTGCGGTCTTTTTGCTTTTGATGTTGTTTGCCGGGTTGTTCCTGGACGTAGATAACAGCAACCGTGCCAAGACCTATATCAGCATCGTGCTGACGACCACCAATTACCTGGTGATGCTTATGGCCGTGTTTCTGAGCGCCTTTAGCCTCCCCAATGACATCAAGTACAAGACCATTTATACGGTGGTCACCAAGCCCATTCGCTCCGGTGAAATCGTATTGGGGCGCACGATTGGGTTTTCCGCGGTCGGCACTGTAATGCTGATGATGATGGGGCTAATCAGCTACGTATTCGTCGTCCGTGGCTTGGCCCACTCCCACGACTTGAACGCCGACAGCTTTGCCACGAAAGCAGATGCCTCCGGCAAAAGAGAAGGTCTTACGACGCGAGACGCCCACCATCGTCATCGAGTCGTGATGGACAAAAACGGAGAAATCGCGAGCGGTGAAACCGAGCTCGAGTATGGCCACTTTCATCGCATTGTGACAATTGGCGAAGGCGCCAATCGCACCTATAAGGTGGGCCCGGCGCGCGGCGACTTGATCGCCCGAGCCCCCGTCTTCGGCAAATTGCAGCGCCTCAATGCGGCCGGCAATCCCACCAACGAAGTCTTTAACGTCGGCGATGAGTGGATGTACCGCAATTTTATTGAGGGGGGCAACAACCGGTCGGCTGCGATTTGGACGTTCAGTAACGTTACTCCAGAGCGCTATCCTGATGGACTTCCCTTGGAAATGAATCTGGCGGTATTTCGAACGTATAAGGGAAATATCGAGAAAGGAGTCATGGGTGAAATCACGCTGCGAAATATCAATCCCGATGCCAAAGTGAGATCGTCGCCGCCGATGACCTTCGAGTCTCGCGAGTTTGTCTCCCATCGCTTTCACATTGACCGCAAAATGAAAGTCGGGAAGAACCCCGATGGCTCCGACATTACCTTGGACATTTTCGAAGATTTGGTTCACAATGGACAGATCGAAGTCTCCGTTCGCTGCATCGAACATTCTCAGTACTTTGGGGTGGCTCAGCCCGACGTTTACCTCCGCCCGCGAGACAGCTTTTTCTTCGCGAATTTTGCCAAGGGCTATCTCAGTGTTTGGCTGCAAATGGTGCTGGTGACTTGCTTTGGCGTCATGTTCAGCACGTTCCTCAGCGGACCCGTCGCCATGATCGCAACGCTGTGCGCCATCGTGCTTGGGTTTTTCGGGAGTTTGGCACGGGACGTCTTGAGCAAAGTAATTACCGGCGGTGGTCCGATTGAGTCCCTGATACGCATCGTGACGCAAAAAAACACCCAGGCAGACCTGGACGTTTATACCCCGATCGAATGGACGATCAAATTCGTGGACTCCCTGATGCTCGGCGCGGTCGAGGGGCTGACCTACATTCTGCCGAATTATGCCAGTTTTGATACGTCGAAATTTGTAGCCAGCGGATACGACGTCTATCCCTCCCTGGTGGGTCAGCAGCTGACAATGGCCGTGGTTTACGCCGCTTCTGCCAGCATTGCTGCTTACTTCTTCCTTAAGACGCGGGAGATTGCCGGATGAATTGGAATAATGCTTCTTTCGTTCGCAAAGTCATTTATCTGGTGGCAATTGCGGTGCTACTGCTACCGATTGCAGCGCTCAGTCAGCCTGCCACTGCCGGCCGCGGAGAGGCCGAAAGATCTTCGGGGGGCAAGCTGGCTCAGCTGAGGTCGAAATATCGACTCTCTCAGGCGGAACTGGGTGAAATCGATCCCGCCAGTGAGACCATGAAACTCGCAGTCTTGGGTATGCGGGGCGTGGCCGTGGATTTGCTGTGGATTAGCGCCCAGGACTACCAGAAGAAAAAGGACTTTACCGGACTGGAACTGACCGTCAAACAAATCATCCGACTGCAGCCCAATTTCCTTAAGGTTTGGGAATTTCATGCCCACAATCTTTCCTACAACTCTTCCGTGGAATTTGATAGCTACCGTGATCGTTACGCCTGGGTCAAAAAGGGAATCGACTTTCTGATTCTTGGAACCCAATACAATCGCGACGAACCGGGAATGATCTATCAACTCGGTTGGTATGTTGGCCAAAAACTGGGCCGCTCCGACGAGAGCAAGCAGTTCCGCCGAATGTTCAAGACCGACGAGGATCTCCATACCAAGTTCCGGGCGCAGGGAATTGAAGTCGACGAGGGGCTGACCCGCTACGACAGCAAGCCCGATAACTGGCTGGTTTCCAAGCTCTGGTTCGACAAGGCCGAGCGTGCGTCCGAGTACAAATCCATTCGAACCAAGTCGCCGCTGGTCTTTTATAGTTCCGGTCCCATGGCGGCAATTAATGCCGCGTCGGCCATGGAAAAAGATGACGGAGTATTTGGCCAGTACGCCAAATTTGCGTGGTCGGTCGGCCAAGATGGGTGGATTCGCTTTGGCAACCGACAGCTTCCTACCTATACGGGTTTGTCGGTCCAGCTAAATAATCTGGAAGACTTGCAAACTCGCCTGACAGCCATGGAAGCCAAACTCGATGCCCTTGCTCCCGGCGTACGAGAAAGGCTTCGACAGCAGAAAATTGCCGCACTTCCAAAACGAGAAAAGGAGACTTTTGAAAAGGCACCGGATAAGCGAACCGACGAGGAAAGGTTTTTTGCCGGCATGATCGCAGGAATGGTCAAGCCGTCGAATGAAGATATCGCTGCCCAGGTGCCTCGAGAAAAGCTAAGCCAAGCCCGCGACGTCGCCGACCAGCTGCAAAGACTGAGCAAGGAAGTTGATATGACGAATCGGTACCGCGGTACCGTGAATTTTGACTATTGGCGGGCTCGTGGCAGTGCCGAACAGACCGACGAGGCGCTCGCCGCGCGAGAGTTGGTGCATGATGCCGAAGCCATCTTTGAATCGAAAAAGAGCTTGAACGAAGCACTGAAGAAATATGACCAGGCCTGGGACAAATGGGCGATCGTCTACGCCAAATATCCGGAACTCATCGATTCCGTGGAGGCTCAGGAATTGGTGACGGTCATCGAACACTACGCCAACTTGCTTGGCGCACTGGACATCAAATTTCCCGCGGACTTTAAGCTCAAAAAGGTCATGGAGATGAACCAGGGGGGACAACAGCTTCTTAAACGTTTGGATGCCGTAAATGCATCTTCCACCGAAACAACGCCCGACCCTCCCAAAAACATTCCCCCGGTGACGCCCAAAGTGATCGAGACTCCGGCCCCCACCGGCAAGGAGCCTGCCAAGTCCGCAGATATCAAGCCAGCGGCTGGCGCGCCTGCCGCGACACCCAAGTGACCCCCCCGAGCATAGTCTCCTTTCTCAGCAGCGCTACGGAAGCTATCTGTGCCCTGGGTCTGGAGAATTCTCTGCTCGCCGTCAGCCACGAATGCGACTTTCCCGCATTCATTACCGGCAAGCCCCGGGCAACCTTGTCTTACGTCGACTCGGCCCGACCTAGCGAAGAGATCGACCTCGAGGTGAAGCACCGTTTGAGCGAAGGTCTGCCGCTTTACGGCCTAAATGAAGAGCTGCTGCGGTCCCTCGCTCCGGATTTGATTGTGACCCAGGCCCAGTGCGACGTCTGCTCCATCCGGCATGACGACGTCTTGAGACTGGTGGCGAGTGTGCCAGAGCTTTCTTACACCAAAGTCCTCGCGCTCAACCCTTCTTCCCTGCGCGACATCTTGCAGGATGTGATTCGCGTCGGAGATGCGGCTGGAGTTTCATTGCCGGCCCGCGAATTCGTGTCTTCGCTCCAGCGTCGCATTGATCGAATCTCCTTGGGCACAAAATCGCTGGATCTCTCGAGCCGGCCCCGGGTCGTTTGCATCGAGTGGACGAGCCCCCTAATGACAGCCGGCAATTGGACTCCCGAACTGATCGAACTGGCTGGTGGCCATAATGGCCTGGCGAAAAAGGGGGAGCACAGTCGTTATGTCTCTTGGTCGCACATCGTCGAATTCAATCCGCAGGTCCTCTTCGTGGCTCCTTGCGGGTTCGATTTGCAACGTTCGGAGCAGGAATCGCGACTTCTCCCCACTTTGCCCGACTGGAGTGCTATCGCCGCGGTGCAAGCAGGTCGAGTTTTCGTCCTCGACGGCAATGCCTATCTCAACCGCGGTGGTCCCCGAATCGTTGACAGCCTGGAGATTGTTGCCCATCTTTTGCATCCCACTCTCTTTCCCAGCTCTGCCGGCCATTTAGGGGAAGGGGTCGCCTGGAGCCGCCTCAAAACTCGCTAGCAAATGCCGCCTCCAAGCCAGCTAATTCCCAAATACAGCTCTACTTTGAGGATTGTAGGGATTCGCCAAAGTTTACTGAAAAGGATGACGATAACAGCTTTGCCGATTTCCATGTTCGAAGACTGCGCGCTTGCCGTGCAGCCTGCATGGGTGGGTCGGTCAGGGGGGCCTGACGAAAACTTGAATCCTGTCCACGGACGCTTTTCCAAGCACCTTGGCGGGAATCACCCGGTCTCCCTGACCAGCCACGGCCTGTTGGAACTTTGTTTCAGCAGGCCAAACCCAGGAATGGAAATCGATGAGACGGCCAGTCACCCTGTGGCACATTATTCTCGTCTGCTTGCTCGCAGCACTGAGCGGATGCACGCCCACCCAGCCGTTTTTTCTCCACGAAGACGGCGATCTGTCACATTACATTGAAAAGGCGACTGCACAGTCGACCCCTGATCTCAATGCGCCGACGCTACCCGAGGTGGAAGACTCGCAAACGCCCCTCACGCTGAGCAATCCCGAGCCCAAGGAGATGTGGGACTTATCGCTGCAGGAAGTGATTTCCATCTCGCTTGCCAACAGCAAAGTGATTCGCGGCGGACAGCAGGCGGTGAGGTTACAAGACGGCCGTTTGACTCCAGGTGTCGGAGAAGGGCAGTTCGGGCTGTTCAATGGCGGAACCGTAGGCATTCAATCGATTTTCAATCCTGCCATTGTCAGCAGCAATCCTGGGCAAAGCTTGGGAACACAAGCCAATCCGGCTCCGTTTGGCGACGGTGGCATTGCCAACGTCCGCTCCGGTCCCGAAGCCGCGCTCTCGGAATTTGACACGCAGCTCAGCCTGGTGGGAACCGGCCCCAACGGCTCTTTGCTGTCGAGCAGCGATCGTCCGCAGAACATTCCCGTCAATGTCCCCAACGTCGGCTTCATCAGGAACATCCAGACTCGCACCGGCGGACTGACTTTCCAGGCTTCCAAACAATCGGCCGACGGCACGACTTTCACATTCCGCAACACCAACTCGCATGACAGCGGATTCACCCGCGGCAGCCAGTTTCAGGCTCTCAAGTCCTTCTGGACTTCCACGATGGAAGTGGAGGCCCGCCACCCCTTGCTCCGCGGCCGAGGCGTGCAGATCAATCGCATGCCAGTCGTGCTGGGGCGAATTGGCGAAGATATTGAAATCATGGGGCTCAACGCCCAGTTGCAAGACCACCTCAACAACACCGAAGTCCGTTACTGGGATCTTTATCTCGCTTACCGCAACCTGGAAACCGCCAAGCTGGGCCGCGACGGCTCACTGGTCCTCTGGCGGGTGCAGTATGAGCGGTTCGATAAAGGGAGCGCCACCGCCCAGGAAGAAGCCGAGGCTCGCGAGCAGTATTTCAACTTCAAAAGCCAAATCGCCCAGGCGCTTCGCAACTTGTACGACACCGAGAACGAACTCCGCTTTCTGATGGGACTCGGCCCGAGCGATGGCCGACTGATTCGCCCGAGCGATCAACCGACGATGGCCCGTGTGAATTTTGACTGGACAGACTCTATCGCCGAAGCTATCGCCCGCCGCCCTGAACTGATTTCCAAACGCTGGCAAATCAAACAGCGCGAGCTGGAAGTGATTTGGGCTCGCAATTTCCTGCTGCCGCAACTCGATGTGGGCGGACTGTACCGCTGGGTGGGACTGGGTGAAAACCTGATCAACGCCAATCGCAGCGGGCTGGACTTTCCTGAACAGGGAAGCACCGCTTACGACAATCTATTCGGGGGCAATTTCCAAGAGTTTTCCGTCTTTGCCAGCGCCAGCATGAGCGTGGGCTTCCGCAGGGAACTGGCCGGCGTACGCCATGCCCAACTCCGCCTGGCTCGCGAAAAAGCCTTCTTGGAGGACATGGAACTCGACGTAGCAACCGGTCTGGCCAAGGCCTACCGCAATATTGACGCCAATTACGTCCTGGTCCAGGACAGTGCCAATCGCCTGATGGCTGCCCGCCGGGATTTAGAAGGACGATTGGCCGTTCGGAATGAAGGAGGCGGAACCGCCGCCGAGACAGTTCGAGTGATTCTGGATTCTCAGCGTCGTCTGACCTTGGCGGAGAACGCCTTCTGGTCAGCCGTGGCGGAATACAACAAGTCCATCGCCGATTTCCACAACCGCAAGGGCTCGATCCTGGAATACAACGGCATTCAGTTCGAAGAAGGCCCCTGGCCGCAGAAAGCCTACTGGGACGCTCTGCAGCGGGCCCGGGAACGGGATGCCGGACATTACATCAACTACGGCTGGACACGGCCGGCCGTTGTCAGCCGCGGTGAAATGCCCCAGAGTGGGAATCATCTGCCGGACGAAGTGCTGGAAGGTGCAGGAATGCCCGAGGAAATTCAAGCCCCCACGCCTGCCCAGCCACTCCGTAGTTCTCCAAGCCTCGAGAATAAGGAAGATTCGACGCTCCCCGCGGAACCGCCGCTGGTGCCGGAAAAACCTGGTGCGGCGGAAGGAGACACGAGCCTGCGAGCTCCAATGATTCTGGAAACTTCTTCCAATACTCTTCGGAGCTCGCGTCGAACCGGGACGAGCCCGGGAAGCGCCTCTTCCGTGCGACAGGTGTTGCACACCGAGCCAGTTGGAAACGGATTAAGGAGATAACTCTTCGCACGCAATACTTCGCCCGCGAACAATCACGCGATATCTCAGAGAAACCCAGTGCCGCCTCCAGGCAATGGCCATCCCGTTGAGTTTTTATCGAATTCTTTTCCTCAACGGGGGATAAACCATTGACAAAGGACCCATATCCCTCTTTAATTCGCGCATAGGTTATTTGTGCTAGCGACAGGACTGGGATGGACAGCCGGTTTCATCAGGGTGACCCTGGTGCCGCAGCCCCCTTCGGAAAAAGGCCCGGCAGCGGAAAAGACGGGCAGTTTAGTTAACATTCGGTTTTTGGCGCGTAGTATGCGGGTTGTGCCTTCATGACGAAACCAACTCTTGCGAGTCGCCGCGTAAGCGGCTCGGCGCTGGTCGGTGAGGAGACCGATTCCGGCGAAATTGTCTTGGCTCCTGGGTCCTTTTTTATATGAGCAGCTCTGACTGCGAGCAGTCTGTAACCACGGTAGATCTCGAAGAACCTCCGGGTAGTTCGTCTACCGCCACCCTCACTTTACCCCTCTACTCATCGACGATTGATCCGCCCCGGGACGCACCCCGGCCGGCTGTTTCCCGTGCCTTGCGGGAAGATGTGCCGTCGTCGTCTCCGCGTCGTCCGCGGGCCGGCACTCGCACCCGCGACTTTCGCCGCCGCTTCTTTCCCCAGGCTACCGAAGGGGACTGGAACGACTGGCGCTGGCAATCGCGCAACCGCATCCGCAAGCTGGAACAGCTCGACCGGATGCTGATTCTCTCCGACGACGAGCGCGAAGCGCTGGTCAAAGGGGAATCGATGCTCCCCGTCGGCATCACGCCGTACTACATGAGCCTGCTCGACCGGGAAGACCCCATGCAGCCCCTCCGGCGCACGGTCATACCCGTCACCGGCGAGTTCGTGCGGACCCCCGGCGAAGCCGACGATCCGCTTGGCGAAGATGGCCACAGCCCGACGCCGGGCCTGGTCCATCGCTATCCCGACCGGGTGCTCCTCCTGGCTCTCGATTTCTGCTCCACCTACTGCCGCTACTGCACGCGATCGCGCGTGGTGGGGCATGGCGAGATTATGCCGAGCGAGCAGCGGCTGGAGAAGGCGTTTGAGTACATTCGCCAGACGCCGCAAATCCGGGACGTCCTGATCAGCGGCGGCGATCCGCTCGCCCTGGCCGAGGACAAGCTGGACTGGATTCTTGGCAATCTGCGGAAAATTCCCCATCTGGAGTTCATCCGCATCGGCACCAAAATGCCGGCGGTCCTCCCGCAGCGGATTACGCCGCAATTTTGCCGGATGCTGAAGAAGTATTCGCCTATCTGGATGAGCGTCCACTTCCTGCACCCCGACGAATGCACACCCGAAGCTGCCATCGCCTGCAATCGGCTGGCGGATAGCGGGGTGCCGCTCGGCTCGCAGACGGTGCTCCTTAAGGGGGTGAACGACGACGTGGAAGTGATGAAGAGCCTCAACCATAAACTGCTGATGATGCGGGTCCGCCCGTACTACATCTACCAGTGCGACCCGATCAGCGGCAGCAGCCACTTCCGCACGTCGGTCAGCAAGGGGCTGGAAATCATCGAGGGCTTGCGCGGTCACACCACCGGCTACGCAGTCCCCACCTACGTCATCGACGCCCCCGGCGGGGGCGGCAAGATCCCGCTCCAGCCCAACTACGTCGTCGGCCGCGACGGCGACGACCTGCTGCTCCGCAATTATGAAGGACAGGTCTATCGGTATCCCGATCCGGCCTAAGTGGGGTAGGCTTCCAGCCTGCCCAAGAAAAGTGCTCATCTCGCTCCGCGAGATGACTCCTCACGCGGAGCGTGAGGAGTACTATTCTTGCCCCCGTCTCACCGCGGGGGCTTTTTCGTACAATCACTCCATCATGAAAATCGGCCTGACCTACGACCTCCGCTCCGAATATCTCGCTGCGGGCTACACCGAGGATGAAACCGCGGAGTTTGACCGCGAATCGACCGTGGAAGGGCTGGAAAACGCCCTCCGCGAGCTCGGCCACACGCCCGTCCGCATCGGCCACGCCCGGCAGCTTATGCAGAAGCTCGTCGCGGGAGAGGAATGGGACCTCGTTGTCAACATCGCCGAAGGAATGTGCGGCATCGCCCGCGAGGCCCAAGTGCCGGGCATTTTGGATGTTTACGGTATTCCCTACACTTTCTCGGACCCCTTGGTTCTGGCCCTTACGCTTCACAAAGGGCTGACCAAGGTCGTCGTTCGAGACGGTGGTGTGCCGACCCCCGATTTCGCCCTCGTCGAGAAGCTTTCAGACATCGAACGCATCAACTTGCCTTATCCGCTCTTCGCCAAGCCGGTCGCCGAAGGAACCGGGAAGGGGGTTTCGCCGAAGTCCAAAGCCAAAGACCTGCCCGCCCTGCGACAAGTCTGCGCTGACCTGCTCAAGACCTATCAGCAGCCGGTACTGGTGGAGACGTTTCTGCCCGGGCGTGAGTTCACGATTGGCTTCACGGGGACGGGAGACGATGCCAAGGTCATTGGCACCATTGAAGTCCTGCTGCTGGCGAATGCGGAGCCCGAGGTCTACTCGTATACGAACAAAGAGTATTGCGAGGACAAAGTCGTCTACAAATTCATCCGCCCAACGGAAGACCCTGTCGTCCGCGAAGCCGAAGAGATTGCCCTCAAAGCCTGGCGCATCCTCGGCTGCCGCGATGGGGGCCGGATGGACCTCCGCTGCGACGCTGCTGGCAAGCCGAACTTCATGGAAGTGAACCCGCTGGCCGGGATGCACCCGGAACACTCCGATTTGCCGATTTTGTCCAAGCTGGCGGGAGTCTCTTATTTGGAATTAATGCGGAGAATTGTGGAGAGTGCGATTCGCAGACTGGAAAGTTCTCCGCCGAACAAGGCGAAGCGGTTTGGGAAGGTATCTTGAACAGCTACAGTACTGAGTACTCAGTACTTGGTACTCCTAAATACCATGCCCCTCCGCATCGCCATCCTGCACCACGAAGTTTCCTCTGCCGACTGCGCTGCGGATCAGGACGTGGTCGTTCAAGCGGGCGTGGTTGAGGAAGCCTGCTTAAAGTTGGGACACAAGACGATTCACTGGGCCTGCCCTGACGACCCTTCCAGCCTACCGGCGTTTTTAGCAGAACAGCAGCTCGACGTCGTGTTCCAGCTTGTCGAAAAAGTCTACGGCTCGGACAAGTATGCCTCTGCAGTGACCTCCATCCTCGCGGAGTTGAACGTCCCCTTCACCGGCTCAGGCTCGGCAGCGCTGGATCTCTCTAACGACAAGGTTCTGGCGAAGCTAGTGCTGGCAGCCGCGGGCCTGCCGACCCCGCGGTGGGTTTATCTCCAGCCCGATGCTCCCCTGGAGACCAAAGCCGCCTGGCTTCTCGCCGCCAAGGAACTGCCGAAATTCATCCTCAAGCCGCTGGGAGAGCACTCGTCCGTCGGCATGGACGACTCTGCGGTATGGAGCGGGACATCAGCTGGCGAGTTGCTGGCTGAAATCCAGCGGCGCAGCACCACCTCTAGCAAGCCCTATTTCGCCGAAGAGTTCATCGACGGCCGCGAAATCAACCTCTCGCTGCTCGCCGGCCCTAACGGCCCGCAGGTCTTGCCGCCAGCGGAAATTGACTTTTCCAAGTTTCCCGCGAACAAGCCGAAAATCGTCAACTACGCTGCCAAGTGGGATGAGAAGACGTTTGAGTTCCAAAACACTCCACGGCGATTTGACTTCCCCGCGTCTGACCAATCGCTGCTGGCCGAGCTGAGTCGCCTCGCGATCCGCTGCTGGGAAGTTTTTGGCCTCAAAGGCTACGTCCGGGTTGACTTTCGGGTCGATCAGCAGGGCCAGCCCTGGATTCTCGAAATCAATACCAACCCGTGCCTTTCCCCCGATGCTGGTTACGCCGCCGCTCTCAAGCAGGCAGGGATTTCGATCGAAGAAGCGGTGCAAAGGATTCTGGATGATGCCTTCCGCGGCAGTGGGGTAGGCTTCCAGCCTGCCCAGAAAAAATATCCGGGCAGGCTGGAAGCCTACCCCACGAAAAGTACGCTCCGATTCGAGCCCCAGGACTCCGACCGGGCCGCTGTCCGCCGGATAATCGATTCCACCGGCCTCTTCCGCCCTCCCGAGGTGGATGTCGCGGTCGAACTCGTCGAAGAACGGCTGGCGAAGGGAGCTCCCTCTGGCTACGAGTTCGTCTTTGCCGAAGACAACGGCCAAGTCCTCGGCTATGCCTGCTTCGGTCACAACGAGATGACCGTGGCCAGTTATGACCTGTACTGGATTTGCGTCGATAAAACGCTTCATGGCCGGGGAGTGGGCAAACAGCTCCTTCTGGCGGCCGAGGAGCGGGTCCGAAAGCTCGGCGGGGGGCGGATTTACATTGAAACATCCACCCGTCCTGATTATCTTGCAACTCGGGGCTTTTACGAGAAATGCGGCTACCTTGTGGAAGCCCAACTCGCCCATTACTACGCCCCTGGCGACGGCAAAGTGGTCTTCGTGAAGGCGCTTTGAGACCGTGGAGTGGTGGTTTGTCCCCTCCGGCCAGTTCTTTCGTAGAACACTGCGAGCCCTGTCATGTTGCGAAGACTCACAAACTGGTTACGTTCCACGCGGGACAGCCGCAGCCGAATGCCGGGTCACATGACCTTTGCGCACACCTCTTTCGGCCGCACGATTACGCGGACCGGCGACGTCCTCAAGCGGCAACTTTGGATTTGGCCCATTATTGCAATCGTCCTGTTGGTGATTATTGGTTTTGGAGTGAAGACTGCGATTGAGCGGACCATGAAGTACAACCTGCACTCCCAACTGCAGACGCTGCTGAACATGGAAAAGTCGATGTTGCTGACCTGGCTGAGCGTGCAGGAAGCCAACGCCCAGTCGCTTGCCAATGACCAGCAAGTTCGCGAAACCATTATCCAAATCATTGCCACCGGCGAGTCAGTAACGCCCAATGCCAAACCACCCGCGGGAACTCCGGCGGCGGTCGATACCCTCAAGCTCGCGGCGGCGCTCGCTCACGAGCTGGGGCCCGGGATGTCGTCGCATCACTTTTATGGGTATGTGGTGGTCGATAAGCGCCAAATGGTGATTGCGTCTTCAAGTCCAGAGTTGATTGGCCAGAATATTCCGCAGTTTGAACCGGTGCTGACCAAGACGCTGGAAGGAATCTCCGCGACTTCCGCACCGTTTCAAAGTGTGGCTCTTGTCAAAGATGAATCGGGCAGAATGCAGTCCGGAACCCCGACGATGCTGACTTGCGCCCCCGTACGCGACGCAAATTTTCAGGTCGTGGGGGCTTTGGCGATGAGAATTCGCCCCGAGCGGGAATTTACCCAAATCTTGCAACTCGGCCGCATGGGCGAATCAGGTGAGACTTATGCGTTCGACAAATCCGGAATGATGATTTCGAACAGCCGGTTTGAAGAGGATTTGATTCTCCTCGGTTTGATGCCCGATTCGGAAAAGTCTCACTCGATGCTTCACGTCTCGGTCCGCAACCCCGGCGTCAACATGGTTCGGGGGTACCGTCCCACCGTTCGCCGCAGTGAACTCCCGCTCACAAAAATGTGCGAATCCGCGGTTGCCGGCAAGCCGGGAATTGACCTGGAGGGCTACCCCGACTATCGCGGGGTGCCAGTGATTGGCGCATGGGATTGGCTGCCGAAGTATGACTTTGGATTGACGACGGAAATCGACTACGACGAAGCCTACCGTCCACTGTCGATTCTTCGCTACACGTTCTTCACACTGTTCGCGCTGTTGGCGGCAAGTGCGGTGGCCATCTTTGTCTTCACCGTGAAAGTGGCCCGGCTTCGCACGGAGGCCCAGAAAGCGACCATCGCGGCCAAACAACTGGGCCAGTACCGCCTGGAAGAAAAAGTCGGCGAGGGAGGAATGGGAGTGGTATATCGCGGGCATCATGCCATGCTCCGCCGTCCCACGGCAATCAAGTTGCTTTCCGTGGACCGGGTGACCGAATCTTCGATCGCCCGCTTTGAGCAGGAGGTGCAAATCACCTGCAAGCTCAATCACCCCAACACCGTCGCCATTTACGATTTCGGCCGGACTCCGGAGGGGGTCTTTTACTACGCGATGGAGTTCCTCGACGGTATCGACTTGCAGGTGCTCGTGGAACGGTATGGTCCCCAACCGGAAGGGCGAGTCATTTCAATTCTGAGACAGATCTGCGGGTCGCTGTACGAAGCCCATTCGCTGGGGCTAGTTCACCGCGACATCAAGCCCGCCAACATCATGCTTAACCGCCGCGGCGGTGATCCAGACGTGGCCAAAGTTCTCGATTTCGGCCTCGTGATGGCGGTTAATGTGGAAAAGAACCCACGGAGAGTCGTCGAAGGAGACGCCGCCGGCACACCCCTCTATATGTCTCCTGAGGCGATCCAAACTCCTGAGTCCGTGGACGCCCGTAGCGACCTGTATGCCGTCGGCGCTGTCGGTTATTTTCTGCTCACCGGACAGCCCGTCTTTACTGCCACTTCGCTGGCGGAGCTTTGCCAGCAACATTTGACGGCCGTACCGCAGACTCCCTCGGAACGTCTCGGGCAAAAAATTAGCTCGGAACTCGAAGCCGCCCTGTTGGCCTGTTTGGATAAGAATCGAGCTCGGCGACCACAAACGGCTCGCGACCTGGCCCAGTTGCTGTCCAGAGTTCCCACCGCCAATTCCTGGACGTTGGACGATGCGGAAGCCTGGTGGGGGAAGCACGAGCGTGCGCATGCCGGCCAGCCCACGCCTGTGCCACCTCCCACGGCACCCACAGGTCGGTCAGGATCGCGGCCTGGTGCTCCCGGACCGTCGGCACCATCTGCTACCGTGACACCTAGTATGGAGCATACAATCGCCTTGCCACCCCGCAACGATTCGTAACGAAGTTCCCCCCCATGAGCACAGAGCACCGTCTCAAACCCGGCAAAAAAATCAAGCTGGCGGAGCTTTCCACCCGTGGCAAGGATTTTCACAAGGACCGCGACGCAGCCGAAAAGGAGTTTGAAGAACTCAAGCAGGAACTGGCCAAGCTGCAAGAGCGGCTGTACGCAGAGGCGAAGCAGAAAGTGCTGGTCGTCTTGCAAGCGATGGACACCGGCGGCAAAGACAGCACGATTCGGAGTGTCTTTTCGGGCGTGAATCCCCAGGGGGTTCAGGTTAAGAGCTTCAAAGAGCCGACCAAGGAGGAATTGGCCCACGATTTCTTGTGGCGAATTCATCAGGCGGTCCCGGCGAGCGGCTATATCGGCGTTTTCAACCGTTCCCACTACGAGGATGTGATTGTCGTCCGCGTCGCTGACATCTTTCCCGAATCGGTTTGGCGGCCTCGCTATGAGC